>JAJHSB010000079.1 GCA_022684035.1 Candidatus Acetothermia bacterium
ATGAAGACTTATTACGTCTATATGCTTAGCAGTAAACGCAATGGAAGTTTATATATAGGTGTTACTTCGGATATTGTTAAAAGGGTTTACAAGCATAAACATGGCATGGTAGAAGGCTTTACTAAGAAATACAGTATTCATAATCTCGTCTGGTAGGAAATACATGAGTCCGCAGAATCTGCAATTAATCGTGAAAAGCAGATAAAGAAGAAGAGAGCATGGAAATTAAACTTGTCCTCGAAGAATGTTATCGGGGAACTGATTGAGAAAGAAAATCCTAATTGGATTGATTTGTATGAAAAAATATGTAGATAATCTGGATTCCTGCTTTCGCAGGAATGACATTCAGGAGTATTTTGTTGCAACGAAATTGGAGAAGAACCGAATTCCAAAAGAAAATAAGCACTTGAATCCTTGAATCCTTTTTAGTAACTAAATTGGAGAAGGACCATATTAATAGATGAAAATAATAGTTGATACTTTGGGGGCTGACACTCATCCAGCTGAAATAGTGAAGGGTGGGATTGAGGCGGCATATCGATACGATATTGAGATTCTCTTTGCTGGTGAATCGGATTCTCTGCGCAAGATTATTAAAGAAAAAGGCGAGCACAAGGAGAGTCGTTTCTCAATCCTGCCTGCTTCGCAAATTATTACGATGGAAGAGTCACCGGTACAGGCAGTTCGTAGTAAGCGTGATTCCTCGCTTGTGAAAGGGCTGCGGGCTCTCCGTACGTGCGAGGCAGATGGTTTTGTCTCTCCCGGGAATACCGGCGCAGTCGTTGCTGGTGCAATCTTTACGTTAGGGGGAATTCCGAGAATCCCTCGCCCGGGGATCGCTGCCTCTTTCCCTTCTCTGATCGGCGATGATATGCTTGTCATCGATGTTGGAGCTACGGTCGACTCTCATCCGAACCATCTGGTGGGATTTGCGTTAATGGGATCCCTTTATTGTCAATCCATCAAGGGCATCGCTGCGCCGACAGTGGGTCTGTTGAATATCGGGGGTGAAAAGCATAAGGGGAACAGATTGGTGAGCCGTACCTATGAGCTATTGGAAAAAGGACCGTTTAAATTTGCCGGAAATATAGAACCCCATTGCATGGTAACGGAGAGACCAGTTGATATAGTTGTCTGTGACGGCTTTGTTGGGAATATACTCCTTAAAGCATATGAAGGAGGAGCAGCGGCAGTTATCGGTATTCTCCAGCAATTCATTAAGGAAAATTTTATTGCGAAATTGGGAGCGATAGGAATGCAGGCGGCGTTCACTTCAGTGCGCGCTAAGATGGACTATCGCAGCTATGGCGGTGCATCACTGCTGGGCGTCGACGGTGTAGTTGTGATTGCCCATGGTCGTTCCAATGCCGAAGCGATTACCGCAGCGATCAATGTAGCGCGGCTGGCGGTGCAAAATAACCTTACGACCCAAATCAGCAATAATGTGGGAGAAGTAGCGGATGAATAGCCGTATACTTAGCGTTGGTAGCTATCTTCCGCCCAAGGTCCTCACCAATGCTGATTTGGAACGACTTGTCGATACCAGCGATGAATGGATCAGACAACGAACCGGGATCGAGCAACGGCGCATCCTGGAGGAAGATTCAGACCCGGCTATTATGGGTATTGAAGCGACTAAACAGGCGCTAAGAGACGGCGGAATCTCTGCTGCGCAGCTCGATCTTATCATCTATGCCACTAATTTTCCCCATATGATTAGCCCTGGATCAGCGCCATTTTTGGCACAAGCACTGGATTTAGGACAAATCCCTTTCTTTGACCTCAAAGCAGGATGTTCAGGTTTTGTTTACGGATTGGTAGTGGCAAACGGATTGATCAGCACAGGTGCGTTTGAGCGCATTCTATTAGTCGGCAGCGAGGCGCTATCACGAGTTACCGACTGGAAAGATCGTAAGACCTGTGTTCTTTTTGGTGATGGAGCAGGCGCAGTGATTATTGAACGAGCTCCTGCGGGAGAAGGAGTATTGGGAATCTCGCTCCATGCCGATGGAAACAAAGCGCATCTTTTGCGACTGGAAGCAGGAGGCATAAGGACTCCAGCCAGCCATGAGGCGATCGATGCCGGCCAACATTTTTTCAAGATGGAAGGCAAGGAAGTATTCAAATGTGCGGTGGCAATGATGGAATTCTCCAGCCGGGAGGCATTGGCCAATGCAAGAATAGAACTCGCCGATGTCGATTGGATTATTCCACACCAAGCGAATATTCGCATTATTCGTGCCTTGGCGCAGCGGATGGAAATTCCGATGGATCGGATAATAGTCAATATAGACCGGGTTGCCAATACATCTACAGCATCGATCCCAGTAGCTTTGGATGAAGCGTATCGTGACGGACGTATCAAACGCGGTCAAATTCTCGTATTGACTGCGTTCGGAGCAGGAGTGACCTACGGTGCGGTGGTGATGAAATTTTGAACGAGAAAGTAGCCTTTTTGTTTCCTGGACAGGGGTCACAGTACATAGGGATGGGTGCCATCATAACGAGCGACCACCACGATCTTGTCGCTTTAGCCGAGCGAAAAAGCGGGTTACCGCTGCAGAGACTGATGCAAGAAGGCCCGCTGAAGCAGCTCTCCGCAACGGAAATTGCTCAGCCGGCGATCTTACTTGCCAGTCTGTTGTGTAACAAGGTGCTCTTTGATCAGGGGCTTGTGCCTGCTGTTGTGGCAGGGCATAGTTTAGGTGAATATACTGCCTTAGTCTGCAGTGGCGTCTTAGCGATGGAAGATGCATTCAGTATTGTCACTCAGCGGGGACGACTGATGGCACAAGTGAGAGAGGGTGGGATGTCGGCGATCCTTAAACTTCCATTGGCAGAAGTAGAGGCGATTTGCAAAGCAGTAGAAGGAGAGGTAAATGTGGCTAATTATAACGGACGCGCCCAGATCGTTATCTCGGGTGATGAGGAAGGACTCACGCAAGCAGGAGAATTGGCAAAAAGACGCGGGGGGCGAGTGGTCGCGCTTCCGGTCTCCGGGCCGTTTCATTCTTCATTTATGGCACGAGCCGAACAACAATTGGCGCAGCTGATCGAATCGATCGAATTCTCTGCTCCATGTATACCATTGGTATCGAGCATCAACGGAGAGACTCTCTCCAACCCTTGCCGAATCAAGACTCTTATATTGACTCAGATCACGGCACAGGTAAACTGGGTGCAGGTGATCGACCGAATAGAAGAGATGGGAATTAAGATAGCAATCGAAGTTGGACCAGGAGAGGTATTGACCCGGCTTGGCCGTAATATCACCTCTGCAATTGAGTTTTTGCCATTTGTTGACTACGATAAAATATTATGATAAAGTCCTTAATCTCAATGTAACGAAATAGGGCAAATGGATAGACTGAAGGTAGAAGGTGGAAGGCTAAGTGGAACAAATTATGCGTGACCACGAGAGGGCTAAAATACTTTAGCCTTCTCTCTTCACCTTAAATATTTGAGATAAGATAAGAAAATAACAGGAGGTATACAGTGATAGATATTGCTGAGCGTGTAAAGACGATCATTGCCGACCAACTGATGGTCGATATTGAGCAAGTTACGGATAGTGCATCATTTACGGATGATTTGGGGGCTGATTCTCTTGATACCATCGAGTTAGTGATGGAATTTGAAGATGAGTTCAACCTTGAGATCCCGGATGCGGATGCGGAGAAACTTACCACGGTGCTCGATGCAATTACTTATTTAGAACAGCGCCTGGCAGAAAACGAGAGATAGACTACAGATTGGGATCAGGAATAAGGCCGGGCGGCGTGAATCGATAATGAATCGCAAGTCGACAGTCAGCTTTCTGTCGGGATTGCTTCGTCGCCGTTCCCTCATTACATTCGGGGCTACAGCTCCTCGCAATGACAAAAAAGCGCAAAGACGCAACGGAAAGACAAAACACGAATATGTAAAGGACAATTAGAAATAAAGAGTATGGCGGCAGAAGAGTTAGTACGAATCTATTGGCATCGAGATGAATAATGAATATCCTCAAAAAACAATCAATAGATGGGTTTTTAAATGCAATTGCCGCCGAGGACCCAACACCAGGAGGAGGTAGCGTTGCTGCGTTCACCGGCGCTGTTGCTGCCTGTCTCATTACAATGGTCTGCGTGATAACGGCCAGTAAATCTGATAATCCGGCATTAGGACGGATCGCTGCTTCATCTAAAGAGCTGCGAGAACGTCTACTCATCCTTGCGGAGGAGGATGGAGAAGCGTTTAAAAAGGTAATGACCGTCTACCGTCTTCCGAAAAGTGACCATCGTCGTTGTGCGATCGACGAAGCATTAGTCAAAGCAGCCGAAGTACCGCTGGAAACAGCTCAAAGATGTATCGATCTTCTTGTGCATCTCGATGAATTGGTCCAACTTGGAAGCAAATCAACGGTCAGCGATATAGGAGTGGCGGTATTATTGGCAATGGCCGCAATCGATGGCGCGTTGCTGAACGTGATGATCAATATCAATCAGATCAAAGAACGGAAGTTGTCGGAGCGCTTCCGTCTGCTCAACGATGAACTGACAGAGCGGAGTAAGCAGCTCTCATCTGCTTGTCTGGCCGCGGTCCGGGCACGACTTTGAAGACTCGTATTGCCATCCTCTCTGATATTCACGCTAACTTAGCTGCGTTGAAGGCTGTCCTTGCTGCACTTGATGCACAGCAAGTAGGGCAGATACTCTGTTGCGGTGATATAACCGGCTATGGGCCGTACCCAGCGCAGTGCATTCATCTTCTTCAGGCAGTCAATGCCTGCATCGTTCAAGGGAATCATGATGCAGCGGTGGCAAACCGGCTCGATCCTAATTCTTTCTCTGCTGCAGGACAATCAGCAATAGAGTGGACAGCGACGACTGTCAGTGATAAGGAGCGTAACTGGTTAGCAGAGTTGCCGCTTATCGTCCGAACTGATCATTATGTTCTATTCCATGGCAGTCTGTGTGATCCATTATGGGAATATATTATCACTCCTTTGACTGCCTATGCCGTCTTCAAGAAACTGGAAGGAGACGTAGCCTTTTTCGGCCATTCCCATCTTTCAGGAGCATTTATCTTTAGGAAAGAGCAAGCTAAAGTCTCGTATCAATCTGGTGGCGAGCAGAGACTGAAACTGGAAGAGAATACGCAATATCTGATAAACCCAGGGAGTGTTGGACAGCCACGTGACAATGATCCGCGGGCTGCCTTTGCAATAGCAGAATTGACATCCAATGAGAAGTGGGTGCAATTTCACCGCATCAATTATGACATCGAACAGACGAGAAGAGCGATCATTGCGGCTCATTTGCCGCAGTCTAACGCCGATCGCCTATTACATGGAATATAATGTTAGATTATACAGAAGCGCTTGAGCTTGCAGTATCATTGTCCCGCCAAGCTGGCAGATTGCTGAAGCAGGGATTACGTATAGAAAAACAAGTGACAACAAAGTTGCATCAACACGATTTTGTGACGGAATTTGATATCGCGGCAGAGAAGTTGATTATCGATGGAATCAGAGCCGCTTTTCCTGGTCATGCCATTCTCTCTGAGGAGCAAGGGAGTTACGCCACTACATCACCCTATCGCTGGATCATCGATCCTCTGGATGGAACGAGCAATTTTATCTGCGGTTATCCTCACTTTGCCGTCTCGATTGCATTGGAAGTCAATCAGAAGATAGAAATTAGCTCTATTTACGATCCCACTCGCGATGAACTCTTCACCGCGATTACTCAGAAAGGAGCAATGCTTAACGGTGAAGTGATAAGAGTCAGCCAACAATCCGTTCTCGATGGTTCTCTTATCGAAACAGGGTTTTCGTCGCGGTTATCGCTTGCCGCTGCCAACTATCCCTACTTTAAAGCTGTTCTGCCTTATGCACAAACAATACGAAACTGCGGTTCGGCAGCACTTGCACTTGCCTATGTAGCGGCAGGAAGGTTAAACGCAGCCTGGTACCTCAGTTTAGCGCCGTGGGATATAGCTGCTGGCACACTATTGGTAGAAGAAGCAGGCGGAAGAGTGAGCGATCTTGACGGAAAACCGCTCATCGATGCGGAAAGAGGAGTCTTAGCGACGAATCAATCAATCCATTGTGAAATGGTCAATATATTCAAGAATATTCGTTGCAAGAATGTGGGGCGGGTTTGAAACCCATCCCTACTTGATTCGTGATTAGTAACTCCCTCCTCTTTAGTCGGGCTTGTCTCTGAGCCCGATCTGTCTGAAGTAGACAAGAGAGAAGAGAAGTTTGTTTTATGCTATTTCGGGGGGGGGGGGGGTCAGAAATGATTCCGAATACCTGATCGTGATTCTTAGTACGAGTGTGGTATATAGGTGGATCTACTCTAATTCTTCCTCGTTCCTAACCCGGACAAGCCGGAAATTCCAATGACCAAATCTCAATTTCCAAACAATAACCAAATCCCAATAACCAAAGTTCTATGAGCGATTTGTCGACAATCGAGGAAAAGACTCCGGCCTTTCTGTTTGCGATTTTGGTCATTGGTCATTGAGATTTGTTTGGAAATTGGTGCTTGGAATTTGTGATTTCAATTCCTTCCCATTTTGCGCAAGACTTCAGATGTTAGTATCTAAACTCCTTCCTTGGAACATCCGTCTGATCAAACACTTAATCCCTTTATCTTTTCGTCCTTCTAATGCATCAATCTTTGCTGGTAAAGACCAGAAATTACCATGGCCAATCATAACGGAGGTTAATCCTAAAACACTTTATACCTAAGAGGATGCAGTCCCCGTCGAGGAGGAATATCATCTCTTGATCTACCGACTCGAGCATGGTCCGGAAAGGTGAAAGCACAACAGAAAATCAACACCACTCTCGCTTTTGCCGTTTCAAGAAATCTGGACTCGCGAGCTTCAGCCAGACTTTCCCCTGTACCCGCCTTGATAAGGCCTACCTCATCCACATAATGCGTGGTCAAACGCATGTCCAGAACTCCATAATCTCCTGCATGGTTTTGGCCCGGGAAACCACATCAAAACCAGCTCAGATAAGCTCGTTGATAAGTGATGACTCTGCTCTCATGTAGGTTCCTCCACTCTGGTGCATCGGAAGGGGTTCATAATGTTTCATATGTTTCATATAATACTGCGACGACGACTAAGATTACTGCCCTCCAATCAGAGTGATAGTGTGAAGAAAACCTCAAACAAAACTAAAGAAAGACTACCCCTTTTCTCGAAGCTTCGATCCTTCCATAGGTAGGCTACAAACCTTAAGCACTATGGCGCAAGTGTGAGTATGAAGCAAGGAGTCTTTCTCATACTTAGCATAGGACAAAAGTCATCTTGACACAGATTTTTCTTTGCACTATACTATAGAGGGAGATAGTCTATTTTCAATACTCTGGAGAGAGGCATAGAATAGAGTAAAGACTATCCAGAGGGAGGTGATGTCTAAGTATATTATCGGAGGAATCTTCGGCGGAAAGCCGATCATCATTAAATTACATTAAAGCAAAATAGGAGGTAAATCGTGAAAAGCAAAAAATTGACACTAATTGGGTTATCAATTCTGCTTACGTTAGGGCTCATAGTAGGGTTTAGCGCGTTGGCAGAAGAAGAAGTTCGCTATGGCGCCTGGGTGGATGA
>JAJHSB010000050.1 GCA_022684035.1 Candidatus Acetothermia bacterium
TCTTTACACCATTCGACATCAGTCCAATATATCTCTTGTAATCATCATCACAGAAGAAGGTCTGTTGTCTGCGGTTTCCACATTGTGTTATATGATGCGGATCATCAAGTGCGATCACTCTTACAATATCTTGTCATACACGTATGGTATATCTTGCAAAATCCAAACTAAAGAAATAAGTATGGTGTCCCCCTATTACCGACGGAAATCGAGGAGTGGCTGAAGAAGCGTGGTCCCGACTCAGGGGAAAGATCGAACGTAAGCGTTCAGCCGTCAGCAGTCAGTAAATAATAAGCTGAAAGCTGATAGCTGATAGCTTACGGTTTATAACACCCGCTTCAGCCTGTGGTTGGGGGTGATACCGGGGATTCTGCCTCGCTTGGCAATGGGTTTACCTTCAACCTCGTGCAGATCGGCGGTGAAATCGATCGGCTTGGCATCGCTGATATAGCTTCCCACAGCAAAGGCATCAACGGGTGCTCCATTATCCAGAAAATACGTGATCCGCTCCGGGTCAATACCTCCGCTGACGTATATCCTGACATCTTTGAAACCAGCAAGGTCAAGCCTCGCCCGGGTCTCCTTCACCAGATCGGCGGTGACACGGCCCCTTTCGGATGGTGTATCAAGCCTTATCCCGTGCAACCTCCCACCCATTGCCCGGGCCACGATGATACTCTCCTCAGGCTCGTCCCGGAATGTATCCACCAGAGCAATGCGAGGTACCTCTAGGGGCATGTGCCTGTCAAAGGCAAGAGTGGCTCTGACAGTGTCACCCAGTATTATGATCAGGGCATGAGGCATGGTGCCGATTGGCTCCTGTCCGACAAGCCTAGCGCCGGCAGTACTGGCACAGCCGCTGCATCCCCCGACGATGGCAGCGTACTCCATCACCCCGACTACTGAGGGGTGGACATGGCGAGCACCAAAGCTGATGACCGGGATTCCTTGGGCCGCTTGCACGCACTTCCGGGCAGCAGTGGCCCAGCCGCTGCAATGCGCCAGAATACCCAGATAGACGGTCTCATACATGGCATAAGATTGATAGGGAGCAGTTATGCGCAGCACAACCTCTTTCCTCTGGAAGGAGTCTCCCTCGGAGAGAGCCCATACCTCCGGGCTGCCTGCGGTGAGCACCCGAGAAAGGAGTTCGAGGACTTCATGCATGCCGCAGAGGATACCCTCGTCCCGGGGAAAGACCTCCATGGTGGCAACAGGATTGAGGCCCTCGCGCCTGAGGATTTCTTTGGTGCGCACAAAGTAGATGTCGGTGGTCTCGCCGGCGAGGACGGACTCCGCCGCCGCGAATCGGGGACGGGGGATTTCCAGTGGTGCCGGCGGGATCAGTCGGGCGCCGAGGATTCTTTCCATGTGATCGAGGGCAAATCGGTGTGCTCGTTGTTCCATCGCGGCCACGCAGTCGGTGGGAACTTCGACCGTATAGCCGCGGTTTCTGGCATCAGCGACCGTATGCAGAACGCAGATGTCGGTGCAAACGCCGCAGACGATGAGCTTTTCCGGCGCGATCTCCTTTAGCCTCCTCTCGAGCGCGCTTTCGAAGAAACCGCTAAATCGGGTCTTGGGGATGATCTCGCCGGGAATCGCAGCCAGTTCGGGGATCACCTCGGCTTCTGCGGTTCCGGCGATGCAGTGGGGAGGGAACATCTCGAATTCAGGATCATCCGGGGTATGGTTATCGCAGATAAAGAAGATTTTAGATCCTTGGGACAATTCCTGTTCTAACAGTCGCTTAACATTCGGAATAATGTTACGTGCCGGTTCGCCACAATAAAGGGGGTACCCTTTCTCCAGGAAACCTCTTAGCATGTCTATCACAAGCACTGCAGCAGTCATGGGGTCTTCACTCCTGTGATTATTGGTCGATCCCTGGGGGCAGGAACCGTGGAAATCGGGGACACCACGTGGAAATCAGGGACACCATACTTATTTTTCCTTACCTCTTTTTTCTTCTCAGTTTTTTGTTTTTGCAGAATCCTATCCACAGTTGTTATGTGCGCTTGCACGCTGCTCCAATATACCCACGGGTCATTTACAATCTCGGCACGCACAGGGTTCAGTTTTACATATCTTATCGCCGCAAAAAGATAACTTTCATCGATTGGAAATGAAGCAAACTTTCTTTAGATTCGGGCACAGTACTTTATGGATATGATTTGGCATCAGAGAATATGCCCATATCTCTCCTTTCTGCTCTTTACACCATGCAACATCAGTCCAATATATCTCTTGTAATCATTATCACAAAAGAAGGTCTGTTGCCTGCGATTTCCACATTGTGTTATATGATGCGGATCGTCAAGTGCGATCATTCTTGCAATATCTACACGTATGGTATATCTTGTGCAAAATCCAAACTAAAGAAATAAGTATGGTGTCCCCTTATTACCTAAAGAAATAAGTATGGTGTCCCCTTATTACTGCAAACTAAAGAAATAAGTATGGTGTCCCCTTATTACTGTCCCCTTATTACTGTCCCCCTATTACTGCTCCTCTCATGTCCTCCTCTATGGCACGCATAATGGAGAAGTCGAAAGAGAGATTAAGAGGATTACCGCTGAACCACACCGAATCACCTGACCCTAAACCAGAATTAGCAACCGAGGAAGATAGATCGCTAATCGGCTTCCCCGAAGGACTAAACCCGGTTGGATGAGTCAGCCTACCGAACGGAGCATTGCTGCTGACCAATCTATGTTTCCGATTAAATTCTTCGGCAGTTTCAGCGGCCTCAAATGCGCTATAGGCATGCCAGCCTAAGGAGGCCAAGGAAATTACCGCGCTACGGAGATACCATGGAATGTGCAGAAGATGGGTGGCAACAACGGCTACGGTAGGAACCGCTACTGCGACGAGAAAATGAATCAAGGCCTTACTGGGCTCATCGTTCAGGAATTGACCGAGGCCTGGGAGAATGAACGACGCAACCCCATGAAGTAACGGGTTCCTTGGTTGAAGTCTCTCTCTCGCCATTCCCCCCATCGGCAAGAGCGCTACCACCATTGTCCCGATCAGAAGAAAAATGAAAATACGTTTAATCATTGAGAGTACCTCCTTTCCGGTCGGCGGGAAAATCTTTCCGGATGCTCATTAAAATATGTTACCGTTTTCCCCTGCGGTGTCAAATTTTTACTTAATTTTAGTTTGAAGTATCGGAATTTAAATAAATTCCGATACGGATTAGGGGGCATGGAGGAAACAATCTGGTTTCTCTCCTGGGGTAACAGGCGAGCCCTGTTAGATATTGCCGAGAGCACTGACAATATCTGAACAGAACTAACTAACGAGGCGAGCCCGCCTGTCTGCGTCTGCCTGTAGTCCCTTATCCTTCCCGTACATGGATCCGTCCGCCTAATCGCAACCATCCGATCGTTCTATCTGGCTTTCGCACCACATCAACCTTTGCATCCTTTAATGGACCATTCCCTACTAATAACCGGTCTTTTTCATACCGAAAAAGCGATGCCGGAGGTGGTGCAGGAGGGGGAGGCGAATCTTTGGCTGGAAAACCACGCTTATAGACTATCTGAGCAACCAATCTGCCTCCCAGTATGCCCAGTTCGATACTCGCCAATGGGCGGCTATAGCGGCCGACATAAGGAGTCAGTTCTTCTTCGGATGATTCGATCGGAGTGGGATCTGTAATTTCCAACCCCAGATATTTTTTCAGTGCCCAGCGGCTTACATCGCGCGTCACTACTCCACCGCGGTTAGCATTAGTAAGGATAGCGATAGCAAACTTATGGGCCGGAATCAGTATGAGCAAAGAAATTTGCCCTATTGTGCCCCCGCCATGTGAGATCTGACGGGTTCCATCAAACTCATTTATTCCCCAAGTTAGCCCCCACGTCTCATTCCCCCAAACAGAGACTTGTGGTGATTGCATCTGCGTTATTGATTCCGCTGAAAGGAGTCTAGTCCCATTCTCTGTGCTACCATCGCCGAGATGGAATTGTGCATAGCGCAACAAATCAAGCACATGACATGTAATGCCGCCCGCAGGGTAAGCAGCACGGGGCAATGGCCAAGGACGGGCAACTTGAGGAGTACCAGCTTCACTTACATTGTGACCTACCGCAAAGCGATGAGTTATGACATCACCAGCGTCAAAGTAAGAGCTTTTCAAGCCGAGCGGTTCAAGCACCAGTTCCTTCAATGCTGTCTGGTAGCTCTTACCGGTCACCTTTTCGATAATATATCCGGCAAGATAGAAACCGGCATTGTTATAAGACCAGACTGTGCCGATGGGCGCTAGTTGCTCCAAGCCGGCCATGTTAGCCATGTATTTGGCCAAGGCATCGTCCCCTGCACCGGTGTCATCGAAAAAGTCACCGACCCAGCCGCTCATATGAGTAAGGAGATGGCGAATAGTAGCCTGAGAAGCCGCCTCTTCATCAGCGACTTTGAAGTTGGGTAAATACGTCCGTACTGTTGCGTTTAGGTCCAGTTTACCCTTTTCAATGAGCTGCATGATAGCCGTACCAGTGAACGTCTTGGTGATCGAACCGATTTGGAATAGTGTCTTATCTGTAACCGGCAAAGGATGATCGACATTCGTCACTCCAAACCCAGCTGCTGCTCTTTCTCCTCGATACGAGATACCCACAGCAACGCCGGGGACACACTTTTCTGCCATCTCTTTGGAAACAAATTCGCCGAGGTCTTTCCAGTCTGCTTCATGACTTATACTCATCTTGATACCCTCCTATAATTTAACCACAGCGTTTATCGTAACATCGCTGGACGACCTATGTGAACGCTCTTCTGTGTATACAACCTTAATCTTACATCGTTGCGAGATAATTCTCCAGTAATATTATCCATCATCCCTACAAGGACAGAAAGAGTAATATAACACGTCTACACTACAATACGGCGAGTTCCACCGGAATTTACACCTGTGGAGAGGATAGTTACGCAGCAAGACCGAAGGTCAAAGACCTGCGGCGGTATCGCAGGCAGCCTCGTTTAAGCAGAAAGTAAAGACTTTTGTCCTGCGAGATAAAGAGGAAGGTATCCCAAAGGGGATACCTTAGCGCTGAACGCCACCTCGAAGAGAGCGCCGATTGCGTCGATATCACGGCGGATATCGAGCAATCACATCGGTCATTTAGTTCTGCTCGTCATTCTCTGCTGCCTTCCAAAGGAGAGAGGTCGTTTAGCAGCGGTTGCAATCTCTCAAGGACGGCGCTATCCTGCGGATCGACGAAGATACAGGAGCGCAAGGTCCGCTTTTCTCCTGGTTGCAACCAAAGATCACTCTCGATTCCGGCCAACCAACAACCCTCATCCAGATATAAAGCGAGCATTTTCGGCACGGTCCCGGCAGTGAGAAAGGCTAACCCTTCGCTTGGCCCTGCTCCGACAGGTGTGCGTCTCAGCCAGCTGAAGTTAGCATCAGGAGAGAAGGTAGCCGGTGGTACGCCTTGACGGATATCGGTGAGAGTACCGTCCCACCGCGCTTGCAGAATCGTATTACTGAGATCACCATCGAAGGCAACGTCAACGACCAACATCGGGATCAACCGCAGCGGCGCGGTGGTGCTGTTGTGGATCGTCCAATTGATCACGATGAGCGGACTTCCCGGCGCAGTCAGGTAGCTCAGCCTGAATTCAACCCCGCGGCAAATTTGTTGCACCTTGCCCTGCCAGTTTATCTCCACTCCTTTCCAGAGATCGCCCTGTCTACAGATACGTGCCTGCATCTTTTCTCTATTCGTCTTTGCTTGGAAGGGATCCTCATCCACCCCACCGATGATCGGTTGCACCCCTCCCCAGTAGTTCTGCAGAAATACCTTCGGCGCAGGCGTGGGAAAGGCCGAGGCAAGCAGTTCGGTCCCCAGTGCGTTCTTAAGCGAGAAGAGGCAGCCACCGTAGTCGGCTGAGACAGCAAATTCGATCAAGCCGTTGTTAATACGGAGGACGGAGTGACTCTTTTTCGTCTCTTCTGCTATTTCAACAGTATCTTTTGCAGTACCCAACTGGACAATTGTAAACGGCTCTTCTTTCTCTACCGGTGTTGCCAGCCGCAGATGGCCGGTAAAGAGGGCGAACCGATCAGGAATCTCTTCACCCGGGGTCAGGGTCAATCGCAGCGCCGGTAGGTTGTCGCGGTTGAGATCCGTGACCATGATCCTCGTGTCGCTCTTTTCTTCTTCTCGACTGAGGGAAGCCGACCAACCCGCAGGCGCTTCCACCGAGAGAGGACCGGAGAGCGGTGCTGTCGCTGGATAGTCAAACGTGAACTCACTCGTCACTAATCTGCGATGTGGAAGGACGATCAACGGAGGAGCGATCTGCAGGATGGGGAGAGCAGCGGGGAGCGCGGCAATCTCGCTCGCAAGCGGAATCCGGTGGGCGATCTTCTCCTGCCAGAGCCGGCGGACTGCCTTCCAGCCGGTCGTCTGGGTAAGATGCCAGATCTGCGATATGCTTCGCTCTTCTTTCGGTTTCAGGGTGACCGGCCGATAACCAAGACGGCCTATCCGTCCACTTAAGATCTCTATCTCCTCCAGATTCTCGTGCTCCCAGACTTGGCCGCTCGCACCAACACTCCCTTCCACTGCGATCCAGCTTTCCGAGAATGACACCGGATCGTCAGGGATCGATGGGTGATCACTCAGGTGGCTCGCGATACGATCGTGCACAACACCTGATGACAACGGGAGGATCTTCCTTCCCGTCGTTAGACTGACATCATCGTCCTGGTATCCCTCGATCCGCAGCTGAAAGGTCTGGTTCTCTACGCCCTGATTAGTCACCCAGGTCTCCTGACAGATCAACGGGGAGTTGTGGAAGAAGATCAGCCGTGTCTCCACCCGCAGCGACCGTTCGGGATGGGTTGCCGAGAGGGAGACCGTAGTAGCCGAAGCCGATCTCTTCACATCGACTTCCCGTTCTGCTGTGCTGAACGGATCGAGACCGAAGGGCGGGCCGATCTCTGTATCCAAACTGATCGTCGGCAGCGACGCACCAGGGACGGTAATCTCTACATCCCCGCCCTCGCGGGAGAGACGGGCAGTATAGTCACGGCTGACGACCAACACCTCCCGCTTGCGATCATCCTCGCCGACAGCGACTGCACCATCAGGTATGCAGAAGAGGGGGATGCGGAACCTGCGGGTTGTGAGCGGGGCGCCTCCGTTAGTTCCGGCTGTAAAGTGGAGCGACGCCCAGAGGTCGTAGGTCCCAGGGGCCAGTCCTGCGGGTGCGATCACCTCGACGACGACCCCGGCCAGCCCCTCCGGCGTAATCTCGATCTCACTTTCAGCCGGTGATATTGTGATCGGAAGATCAGCAAGGTCAAATGAGAGTTTTCCACGCAGCATAGCTGCGGTGTTGCTGGTGATGGTGATCGGGAGTGGTACTTTACTACCGGGTACGACGCGACATTCCCCGAACTCTGTGTAGATCTCCGCTACCGGTTTGATCTTCAGCCCGGTTGCGAGTGAAAACTCCTGATTGTCAGCCTTCAACGTCGCTGTAATCGCTGGTGATTTCAGTTCCTTGCGATAGAGCGGGGCAGAGCGGTCCAGATTGAACGACACTCTTAATCGGGAAGACTCTCCCGCCGGCGTACGTATGCCCGGATCGATCCCGCCGTCGAATTCCAAACCAGGAAAGCCGTGCAAAGAGACAGAGAGATCAATCTCTTCACTCGTTCCGTTCTCTATCTCAATATAATAGGCTGCTGGGAGCCCGCACAGGACCAGGTGTTTAGCGACGCGGGCGTCGATCTGCAGCCGTTCTTTGCCGATCACCCGCTTAACACCTGTGATCGCGCGGGCATAGCGATCGACAGTGACTCGCAACGAGTCATCACCCACTGCAAAATGATAGCTGAAGAGATCCATCCCATTCTCGTTTATTCCATCCGGAGCCTGAGTCAGCTCTCGCTGTTGGACAGCGTACCAATCAGGATGAGCTTGGAAGAACGGGGCAGATAAAGGATGGGTCAGGATCGCGGGAATGTAGCTTTGGAAGCAGACCCCATCGGTATCGGGATTCCACATGAATCCTGCTTTCTTATACAGCGGTACTGCGCTCAAGTTCCCAGCCCAGGTGTGAAGATCGACGCGGCGATAGTCTTTTTGTGCGGCAATCGTGATCGCACGTAAGAGGAGCCGCTTTCCGACCCCTGTTCCTACAACACTGGGTGAAACGCCGAATATCTCGATATACACCGCATCAGGCTCCCGCCAATGGGGGAGGAGGGAAAGGAAGCCGATCGGTTGGCCCTGATCGAGCGCAATCAGAACGGCAATCATCTTGGCCGGCCCGAGCCATTTGTGTACCCTCTCTGCTGTGTACGGGACCCCGTGACTAAATCCGCCGGGCCACAATTCATCCCACGAATTGAACATTGCTGCCATCGGGGCGGCGAGTTCTTCACGATATTCTTCGATAATCTTGATTCTGTCAAGCATACTGAACCTCCAACTACGGTAATAATAAAAACTAAAGTCGCATCAGTCTCGGATGATTACTATGGGGGATGACTGTCACAGAGCAAATCTGCTGCCAATCAGCAAATAGTACTTTGGTATCTTTATTCTGAGGCTATCTAAAAACTGCTGCTTCCCTAGGAAATCGTCATTCCCGCGAAAGCGGGAATCCAGTATTTTATGCACTGGTTCCCAGTTTGCACGGGGACAACGTCTGGATTGCCCCCGATCAAGCTTGCCCTCTGACTTGATCAGGGGGGTCGGGCAATGACAAAATTGGAGTTTTTAGACAAGCTCTTCTCCTTTATCTGTAACTACTCAGTTAGCTATTTAGGCTGAAGTATTTTTTTTGCCATCCCGTGATCACTCATAATTTCTCCCGATTAGCCTTCTACCTTCAGTCTATCTACTTGAGTAGTTACCTTTATCTTAAACTGAAGTCTTCCAGAACTCAATGTATATCTCGCCAAATCTACTTGAGCTCACAGTCCTCGACCTATTCGGGCATAAACTCTTTTGGCAGCTCGTTGGCAAACAATTCAGGGGGATACGCCCTCTGAAACCCTCTTTGACCTTTATCCATAACCTGGGTTGCAGGAGACTAATAGTACTTAGTTGTTAGATAACGATACGTTCTATGACAATATTCTTTTGCTCTTTCAGGTATTGAGCCGGTGTTTTGTAGCTTAAAAGACTTCAATCTCTTTTCAAAATTGTAACGATTGATAAACTCAAGTCATTACAGTTCATCTCAAATATACTACAAAAATGATATTTTGTCAA
>JAJHSB010000047.1 GCA_022684035.1 Candidatus Acetothermia bacterium
CTCCGGCCTTTCTGTTTGAGATTTTGGTCATTGGTCATTGAGATTTGTTTGGAAATTGGTGCTTGGAATTTGTGATTTCAATTCCTTCCCATTTTGCGCAAGACTTCAGATTTTAGTATCTAAACGAGCATTATCTCTTTGGGATTGCCACGAGTTCTGCGAACTCTCGCAATGACAAGAAAAAAAGAGACGCTGCACCTCCCGCAGCAATGACAAGAGGAAAGAGCAGGGAAGACGGTGTTAGATTTTGAGTTTTGGATTTTGGCTTCCAGAAAGAGGTCAAGAAAGAAGCAGGAGTTAGAATTCAGAATAGAATTCATTGAATTTCATTCTTTGTCTCCTTCGTGGTACAATCTTTTCTTCCCTCCCATCCGAACTGTGAATAAAGTCCCCTGTCGGGGTCAGGGACAACTCCGACTACTTGATCGTGATTTCTGGTACGACCACCTACCAACAGAAGATCAAATAGCGGCGATCATCTGCCTATATTCGAAGTTAGGCTACGTTCTCTAACCAGAAGAGAGCCCGTTTTAATTGCCTGACTTGATCCTGGTAGCTTTGATCTTGTCTTAATAGGCATTTTTGGTTATCATAGATATAAATGAGTCGCTATCCGCTTGTCGTGCTTGCGATAGTATTTACCATTGGAGCAATAGGTGGGGTCTATCTCTCCCTGCCGTTTACTCCTCTCTTCCTTCTCTTGACCAGTCTTCTCCTATTGATCGGCATAATCACGCTCCGGTTGACACCTTTATTTTTCACAGGAAGAGAAACGATTCGGCTCTCAACGCTGATAACGATCGCCTTGTTAATGGTAGTACTTCTTCTCGGACTACTGCGCGGGGTAATCTTTCAGCTTCCTGCTGATCCTCTCTATCGTCAGGCAGTCGGTCTCCGCCAGGTCGAAGGGATGGTCGTTGATTATCCTACCTTTGGCAATGGACGGGTGGTATTCGTGATCGAACCGGATCATATTGACGGCCGTATCAGAGTGGTGCTGGCCGACGCAGCAGCTGCAATGATGCCGCAGTATGGCGATCGACTACGTATCGCCGGTCAATTCAGCGTCCCTCCCCGTCATATCGGGTTTGATTTCCGTGCCTTCCTTGCCCGGCAACGCATATTCGCCACGGTTTGGATCAGCGATCCGGCTAAGATAGAGGTGATTGGACAGGGAGGAAACCCGATTCTGCGCTGGGGGTTCAGGGTTCGAACTAAGGTCTACTACGCAATCGATCGTGCATTCTCTCCTCGTAATGCTGGACTGGTCAAATCACTCCTCTTTGGCGATCGAACCGGGTTGCCCGATGAAGTCGAAGAAAGCTTTCGCCGAATAGGATTAATGCATCTCCTTGCCGTCTCTGGCCTCCATTTAGGGATACTACTTGCCGGGTTATGGTTTGGATTGCGCCTTATGGGGATTAGAGCGGTGATCACTTATCCGGTAGTGGTAATCTTTGTCCTGCTTTATTTGGTCATCGTTGGACCGCGGGTAAGTTTGCTCCGCGCAGCGCTCATGTTCTCATTCCTTGCGTTGGGAAGCGTCCTCGCTGATACAGGGATAATCCTCCGACGCTGGGCCAGATCTTATCAAAGCTTAGCTGCGGCAGCGATCGTTCTCATCGCTGTCAGGCCGACTGCTCTATTAGATGTTGGGTTTCAACTGAGTTTTGCTGCTACAGCCGCAATAATATTTATCTTCGACCGCGATATGGGATTCAGTGCAGCAATCCGAAATCAAGCTGCTAAATTACACAAGCGGTTCCACATACCAGAGTGGATCTGTCGCTATCCGTTAGAATTATTGCTCGCCAGTGCAGCAGCGCAGCTCGGCGTTGCTCCAATCATCGCCTACCACTTTTATCAGATGCATCTTATCGTGCTTGTGGCGAATCTGCTCATCATTCCTCTGGTCACCATCGCATTATGGGGAGGAATGCTTTTTGTGGTTACAATCAGTTTACCGATGATCTCTCTTCCACTTGCTGGGGCGCTAGATGTGGTTCTCCTCACACCGATCGTCGCTATCGTCGGTAGATTGGCGCAAATCCCGTTCGCTGCGATCACTGTTCCGTCATCAGTTGGAATTTGGTTAGGATTAGGAGTGATTATCATTACAACCATCTATCTGTGGCAGCGTTGGCGTGGTCAGTCGTCGTGTACCTTATAATCGATATCGATCACATTTGGCGGGTGCCCTGATGGACGGCGACGGTTCAACGACCAATACACCAAGAGGAAGAGACCGATTATATCGGTAATTAGACCAGGAATCAGGAGAAATAGACCTGATAATAGCAGTCCCATGTCGCGTAACAGAAACGACAGTGTAATTCGTTGTTGCCAAATATCAAACAACAATAGCTGTGCTATCTTCTGCTTACCTAATATACGCAGTACATTGATACCGAACAGAGCGGTGATGATAATCATCCCTAATACAACTACTCCACCCAGTATTTGGATCAACTTCACCAGGAAGAAAAGTTCGATCGCAATGATCGCTGCCAGGAGAATAAATATCACTAACGCCATCTGATAGATCAAAGTAATCTTATTAACTTAAAGTAGAACTCGCAACTATCAACTATATACATATGACTGATTTGCTCTTCAGTGCCTGTTTGCAGTAAAATTACATGTAGCTGTTTGTTGCACTAAGGGAGCAAGTTCACGCAGATCACAACCGGATAAGAGGAATATATGAAACGACAAAGACTTAAGCGCTTATAAACTTCCAATGTCTCAAGCTCAATCATTACGATTACACCAAAGGACTGAATGGATAAAAGTGAACGTTATTATTTAGTTGGGCTCAATATGATCCCTGCACTTACTCCCCACCGGAAGAGGATATTACGCGATTATTCTTCCTCTCCGGCGGAGATTTGGCATCTCTCGCTGCAACGACTGGCTACGATAGCCGGTATTACCGAGGTAGCACCGCAGATCATTGCAGAGCGACGCACGATATCGATCGATCGAGAGTTCGAGCAAGCAGCGCAGATGGAGATCAAGATTGTCACTATCCTTGACCCGGATTATCCGCAGCTGTTACGTGAGATCAACGATCCTCCTCCTGTGCTTTACATCAAAGGTCAATATACAAAAGAAGATGCGATTGCGATCGGCATCGTCGGTACGCGTCGCGCCAGTCAATACGGACGAATGGTCGCAACTAAACTGGCAAAAGATATCGCACAGCTGGGGTTGACAGTAGTAAGCGGTATGGCAATGGGGATCGATACAGCAGCTCATCGTGGTGCACTACAGTCCGGCGGACGGACAATCGCAGTCCTCGGCGCCGGACTGCTAAAGATTTATCCAGCGATCAACCGACACCTATCAGAGAAGATATCCCAGTCCGGTGCGCTAATCAGTGAGTTTCCGCTCCACTGTCAATCATCTAAATGGACATTCCCCCAACGGAATCGAATTATCAGCGGCTTGGCACGTGGCATAGTGGTCGTAGAAGCTCCGCTACGCAGCGGAGCTCTGATCACTGCCCGTTTCGCAGCAGAACAGGGACGAGAAGTCTTTGCCGTTCCCGGTAACATAACGAACATCGGCAGTACCGGACCAAACCGGCTAATCAAGGATGGCGCCAAGTTAATCGAAACCGTTGCTGATATCATTGATGAGTTTCCTGATCTTAATCATCTGCTCACACCAACAACAGCGGATAAGAATCTTGCGCAAGTCTCGCTCAGTCCCCAAGAAAGTGTCATCTATAAATTATTGGGACTAGAACCGCTGCACATCGATGATATCATTAACCGGGGTGATCTCTCGCGTGCTGAGATATCACAAGCACTGCTCACCCTCCAGATAAACGGTTTGGTAAAAGAGATTGACGGAAAACGTTACACACGTAGTTTATAGACTTTGGCGCACATAGAGTGATTGAAACAGAAAAAACAGGGTTTTTATACCTGATTGTTGCTTCTAAAAGAAGTTTGGGAGGTAAAATTTTGATGAAACAACAAACATTGGTTTTGCTAAAACCCGATGCCCTGCAGCGGGGGTTAATCGGTAAAATCATTGCCCGCTTTGAAGCGAAGGGGTTGAAGCTTATCGCACTGAAGATGATCGCTGTCGATGAAGAGTTAGCGCGACGTCATTACGTTGAACATGTCGAAAAGGAATTTTTTCCAGAGTTATTACAATTCATCATTGCAGCACCAGTAGTTGCAATGGCGCTGGAAGGAGAAAAAGCAGTAGAAGTAGTTCGCACTTTAATTGGAGCGACCGACCCACTTGCGGCTTTGCCGGGGACGATCCGCGGTGATTTCGGATTAAATTTGACAAAGAATCTCATTCACGGGTCTGATTCTCCCCAATCTGCCGCACGTGAATTGGAAACTTTCTTTGCCGGCGAGTTGCTTAATTACAACCTCTCACTCAACGAGTGGATAGAGTGAAATCATCCCGCTGTTAATTGGAGAGCGATGCAGCCTAATGGAGAATATATTCAAATTATTTTGACCGTCCCAGAGAAAAAAACAGCAACGCAGATATCCTCCATACTACTTGAAAAACGATTAGCCGGTTGCATCCAGCTAATCGGACCGATAGTGAGCACCTATCATTGGCAAGGTAAGATTGAAACTTCCGAAGAGTGGCTATGTCTGATTAAGAGCCGCAACGATCGGTATCAAGAACTCGAGCAAGAGATCAAAGCGATCCACCCCTATGAGACACCTGAGATTATCGTCATCCCGATCATTGCTGGGAGCGCAGAGTATTTAAACTGGCTCGACAGCACATTAGAGCGGGAATAAACAGGCAAGCTGGTAGTAGTGATAGTGCCAGAGACTGGATAATATCGTCGCTATTAGAGAGGTTAGTCTGCTATTAGAGAGGTTAGTCTTTAGAGAGGTTAGTCTTTTGCCAGGTTGGTCTCAGGGACGAACCTGACTATACGTGTCGTTAGTTAACAGATGATAGCATCGATAACTCGCCACAAACTTTGACTAGCAATTGTCTTTTCCTGAGCAAAGACAATAATTATTAGATCATCTTCAGAACAAATGAAACTCGCAGCGATCGTTTCACTGTCACGCGGGTTTTTCGTTGCTAACTTATCGCAAGAATCAGCAAAGTGCAGTCCTTTGCTGCCACAGCGAATGAAGAGAACAGCCGTCGCGCCTTCTTTGATCGCCAGATCACGGTATTGCCAGGTGGGTTTTATCTCTTGCGTATGAAGTATCGCTGCAACACTGTATTGATCGAGCGCCAGCTCTTGCAGCGAGATATCCTTGACCGCGCCGATCGCGGCCAAGGACGATCGATATTGCTCTTTGCCGTGATCGCTCAGCATCGCCCCATCTTTGCTGAAATCAATTATTCTTTGCTCGCGTAGTCGTTCTAATTCACGTCGTACAGTTAACTCGGGAAATCCTGTTAACTTGGCGAGACTCCTCCGCCCAAGTCGTGCTTGCGAAAGTAAAAAGAGTAATTGTAATCTCAAATATGATTTCATAGCTGTTAGATAACGATATGGTAGCCACTTAAGTTGGCAGGTTCAAGGTTTAGAAATGGTGCGTGGTTGGACACCACTGCCAAACCCGTGGTAAAGACGAGCTTATCTCTTTGTCCGGTTTATTTTTATGACTCTTTCACAAGATGGCTGATCATAATATCTCTATCGCTTCCTGTCGCATCTTAAGGTAGAGGTATACAGGTCACGGTAACCACATGCCCTGCGAACGATTCGCCCGATAGTTACGTTGAACCTTTCGAGCTTCGCGCTGGCAATACGATTTTTACAACACCATAACATATCGTTATCTAACAGATATTCAGTTACCAGAAGCAGGAGGCAACATCTCTAACACTGCCTGTACTGCCTCTTTCTGCTCAGTCAGCTTACTGATCTGGCGACGCAACTTACCGAACTGCTCAACTGTGATCTCAACTGCGGCAGCCAGCTGATGGTGTGTGCTTGTAATTTGCTGCTCGATTAATGTGAGTGCCTGCTTTAAACTCTTCCGCGCTTCATCGTAGCGCCCTTGTTGGCGATAGATTTCACCGAGGAAAAAGTGAGTGCGGGTAAACCCTGGATCATCGGCGCGTAACCTCTCTAAGCTCGCCAATGCCTGTTCAGTATACCCTTCGCGCAGGGTAATCGCTGCTTCCAGGAAACGTGCCTCTCGCTCGATCTTTGGGAATGGCACCGTGGCAAGGAGGAGGTCGATACTCATTCGCGCTGTCTCAATATCGCCTAAATTCACCGCTATGTTCGCAAGATTGATGAAGACCTCTGCAGTCACAAAACGGGTACGGGCCTGCTTAAGGCTCTCTTTTGCTTCTTCATACCGGCCCAATTGGAGCTGGACCATTGCCAGGTGGAAGTAAGTCTGCCGGGGAGCAAAGTCCAGAGCATGACTCCTTTGTATATCACGGTATGCGAGGTGGAAGTAGCCCATGTGGAATGCATCGATCCCTCGATTGAGGTACAGATCCGCTTTAAAGTCCCGTGCCGATACAATGCAAATAAAGAGGGAGAAAAGAATAACAAGACTTATCAATATCCTCCGCGGCCAACCGCACAGACTTACCTTCCACTCTCCTGTCCTTCCATAGAATAACGATCCAGCCAAACCGACGGCGAGGACGAGAACAAGGGATGAGGCAGGCAAGCGCAGTGGGAAACTGACGAGTGAATGGATAAAGAATGCGGTTATCCCGCATCCGAGCAAGAGGAGATCGAGCCGTCGCTGCGCGTCCTTCTGTTGTGAAAGTCGTTTGACAAAAGTGAAGATGATCGTTCCAATCGCGGCCAATGCAGCTAACAATCCTACCACGCCAAGTTCGGCTGTTATTTGGACGATCTCATTATGTGCTTGTGCAGCTCGTGGGATGGGGAAATCGAATTCTTCCCCCCTTTCTGTGGCGAGAAATTCTGCCTTATAAGGCAGAAAATTGAGTTTGTAATTGCCCAGGCCAACACCGATAATAGGATTATCACGGAACATCTCCCACCCGATCCACCAGTTCCAAACGCGTACCCGTCCGGCATTCCGTTCCCACTGATCACGGAAGAATTGTACAACAGATGCTACAGGCGTTCCATCACTTCCCAGACCGATTACTGCATTGAACCGACTCGTTGGAGCAGCAAAGAGATAGATAAAGAGCAGGATCGCTGCCGCTGTTACCAGAATCCGCTTGCGAGTCAGGAGTAACCCTGCTACACGCCAGATGAAGATAACTCCGACCAAAAGAATTGCCGCACCGAAAAGGCCGACTCTGGTTCCCATCTGCTCGACAAGGAGGATAGTGTAGAATATACCCATAATTGCCAGCAGAGTGATCAATTTGGAAAGAACGTGGCGGACGCGCAGAAGGAGAATAAACGCAGGCAAGAAGAGATAGGAGAGGAACCCACCAAGAAAGTTACGGTTCCCCATCGTTGAGATCAATGCACCAAGTCCGTGTGCACCGGGCGGGCCGGGCAATATCCCCAGATATTGCAACAGACCGTAAGCAGAAGCAATCACTGCGGAAAAGAGGAGCACGGAGAAGATAAGCTTGATATCCCGTTCTTTCTCAATGAAGTTTACAACGAGTAAATAAAAGATGAAAAAAACGATGACCAACGCTAAACTTTGCAGGACAACACGCATGTTCATCGCATTGATCAGCGACAATAGCATTGCACCGACGAGGAGGGCAAAGGGCAGAGTTACCCATGGCAGGCGGATCTGCCATGATCTTTTTCTCCCCCCGAGTAATGCCCACAAAATAAGCAGAACCGGGAAACTGACGAGCGCGAGGATCGACTTCACATACCCGTAATCAGTACTCCCTTCCCAGATGGCAAGAGGAATAGCAAAGCTCAGCAGCGCAATCAGATATACCATCAGATGTCGACCGATAATATCAATCGAATCGGAATCTCGCCACACAATGATTTGATTGAATATACGTTCGAGCGGATTTTGCCGCGCTCGCTTTGTCAGTCTTCGCTTTGCCAGCTGCTTCGTTGCCATGGTTATATTATATAGCATAACTCACTCGCGAGTAACTCTTTAAGTAACCCACACTTTCTGTTGTTAATCGGGCTTTTGTAGTCCTATGTGGGTATCAATCTATCTCGAGTCGTTGCGGTAATTGCGCCGCGTGAGGGTGCGCCGAACGTGGATAGATCTTCAGTTTACGTAGCATATTACTGCCGAGTTTGTTTTTGGGAAGCATTCGACGTACGGCCTCGTAAATCGGCAACGTTGGATGTTGCTTAATCAAGTGACTGTATGGAATCTCTTTAAGGTTCCCTATATACCCTGTATGCCGTTGATAGAGTTTCTGGTCCCATTTTGCGCCGGTAAGCGCTACTTTGGAAGCGTTAACTATAATAACATAATCACCGGTATCACAATGTGGGGTATATACCGGTTTGTGCTTGCCTTGGAGAATAATCGCGATCGCGCTTGCTAATCGACCAAGGTGTTTGCCATCGGCATCTATCACACACCAATTCCGTTCCCACTTCATACCAATCTCTTCTTTTTTCGCCATGTAAGTCCGTTGTCTTGGTTTCATATCAAAAAGACTCCTTGAAAATTCATCATCTTTCTCATCTCAAAAATTCATCACCTTTCTTATCTGAAAATAAAAGTATACTCGTGCTGCAATTATCTGTCAACGGTGATAGTCCAAGCAATAAAAATAAGAATGTATGATCAGAAATCAAAGATTAACAGTAAGCCAGACAGGCAGTTCAAATGCGTTATTACTCAGTCTCAAAATGTAACCGCCGTGGAATGACTTTATCTTTCCACGCCATCTCAGCCAGCAGATAGAGACCTCCGGAGACCAGTGAGTGCCCACCGAGAATGATCGGAATAGCAGCTTCCGCAGCTTGTATAGTGAAATCACGCACTAATGGATCAATAATCTTGTCCGACATAAATAAGTCGGAATAGAAACGATCGGCGCGTCGGGGAAGAGCTCGCTGATAGGTGAAGATAGGTCGTGTATCAATCAGTACGCCATCAGCAACTTTCTCTAATTCTGTAAAGAATCGATTCTGAAAGTTATTTTCTTGCGAAGCGATATAAGAGCCAATAATTGAGCGTATACCATCTGCTTGTTCTCTTTGATAACTGAACATTCCTCGTCCTTCAGACAGGATATTGGTATTGCAAGCAACGCTCCTTTCCAGAAAGGACCAAGCATGGGGATTCACCCGTCCGATCACGTAAAGACGTGTCTTGCGCTGGGAGAGAAGATCGATAATATGAGGCAATCGCGGATGATTAATCCAAGTTGATGCGAGAAATTTTGCTATGTGAACGTTACTCATCCCAAATTTTTTAAGTAATACAATATCCGTTGGAGTATCGAGATCAAACTGAGTTCCACTATTACGCGGTAGTGAGAAAGACTGCCAATCAAGGTGTTTAGCGAGGAAAAAACCTAATAAGTTATCAGTGGTAAGCATTTGCGCACAAGCATCAGAAAGATTAGTAAGAGAAGAATTTTGCCTTATTGTTGTAAAAGAGTCTGTTGTGCATGATAACTCAACTCTCTCTTCTCTCTCTTCGCGTGCTATACAATCGAGTCTATTCAACAATGACTTGCAATTGGCTACAGCAGCAAAATCAACTGAGAAGAAGTTATTAAATAATGCCGCATTCTCGTTACGCCGGCAAAATGTAATTAGATCCTGAAGTTGTTGCTGATCAAGGAGGGCTCCGCTGCCGCTGCCGAAATAGACAAAACCATCTAAATCATATTTTTTTGTTATCCGATGCAGAGTGCGGCCGAAATGGAACCCTTTTGCTGATCGCTCAACTTCAACCTTAACACCCCAAGATCGTTCCAATAAGGCAGGAGAATCAGTTACAACGATGATTACATCCAGCTTTAAGGGAAGCAGACGATCCACCAAATCAAAGACGAGCGCCTCCTTGGCTTCATTTACCAATGATTCGAGCATAGTTTGATCGCTGAATCCGTGCATGATGATTGCTCCTATTACCATAAGGAGATAATTATACACCACAATCAAGTAAGACTATACAGAACAAGTAACTATTCAGGTGGATAGACTGTGCAGGTAGAAGGTGAACGGATTAAGGGGTAAGGAGATAGGGCTAAAATACTTTAGCCCCTCAACCTAAATAGTTGAGCTGGGTGCACAAGAAAGTCAGGGAGTTTCCTCACGCTGCGCATTCCCCACAGACCACTTACCACTGGCGAGAAGAAAATTATCATTCAAGGAGGAAACAGGGGAGACGGTTTCCCTCGCCCATACCGATTCGAACGGCAGCCTGCGGATTGGGGAAAAATAACGTCATCAAGGAGGTTAATTAACGTTAAAAACCCTGATCCGTAGGGAATGTAAATCCCTGATTGCGGCTGGTCCCGCGCCGCGGACTAACACATGTTGTTCATCTCTATCCTCTCGTGAAGATATAGCAAGATAAACCCCATGATTCTCCCCTGTTGGTTGGTGGTGACTCTCTCGACCTTACGGCCGAGGTTACTATCACAACGTTTATTTTATAATAAACCGAGGTGGCTTAGCCACCCCAGTTTATTTTTATTAACATTTATAATTATTATTATACTAACAAAATTCTGTTTGTCAAGGAAAATGATAAGGAATGGGCGACAAGCAGTAAATGCTAATAGAAAGGGCAATAGGAGTTCTGAAAATTTCCTTGCACAGTTCTTCTGAGATATTAACTGTGGTCAATGAAGAAACTTTTGCTTTTAAAACCAAACCACAAGTCTTGTTTGTGAATTTCCGGGCTAATTTTGCTACCAATCAGTTGTAAAGTTGCAAGATGCATTGACAATGCGTATCCTGTTATAGAGGCAAGGTGAAAATCACTACGTATCTGTAACTACCCAGGTTCAGGATGAGAAAGCGACGCCGATAAACTGGAATCAAGCTAAGGCGGACAACTGTGAACCCCTGGGTCTGCGTCCGGGGTCAGGCCTGACAACTTTGAAGTAGTTATAGGGATCTTTGTTTTTATTGGAGGTAACGGTGCAAATAGCATATATCAAAGAATTACCAACCAAAATTGGTGAGCAGGTAACACTGCGGGGTTGGTTGTACAACAAGCGTTCAAGTGGAAAAATTCAGTTTCTACAAATCCGTGACGGTACTGGTGTCGTGCAGGGCGTTCTTACTGCCAACCGGTCAGCACCGGAAGTTTTTCAATCTGCGCAAGCTCTTACCCAAGAATCATCACTGGTTGTTCACGGCATAGTACGTCAAGATAATCGCGCTCCGAGCGGTTGTGAGATCGATATCACTTCCATCGATGTCGTACATTTGAACAGCGAGCAGTTTCCGATTGAGCTCAAACAGCAGACACCACAGTATCTTATGGACCATCGCCATTTATGGATTAGAACAGGCAAACAAGTTCCAATTCTCCGAATCAGAGATGCGGTAATGCACGCTATCCGGCAATTTTTTTATGAGTATGGATTTATCGCTACTGAAGCACCAATTCTCGTTGGAACAGCAGTAGAAGGAACAACGACCTTGTTTAAAATCGATTATTTCGGTCAACCGGCATATCTGTCGCAGAGCGGGCAACTCTATCTCGAAGCGACTGCGATGGCTTTAGGCCGCGTTTATTGGATTGGGCCTATCTTTCGGGCTGAGAAATCAAAGACACGCAAGCATTTAACGGAATTCTGGATGGCAGAAGCTGAGATGGCCTACTATGACCATAATGACAACTTAACCCTGCAACAGGAGCTAATCAATTACATCGTCAACCGTGTGATCGACGAGCGAGAGCAGGAGTTAATGATGCTGGGGCGTGATATCGACCTGCTCCGTGCGGAAGTTACGTTACCATTCCCGCGGATCACTTATCAGGCAGCGATAGAGCTGCTCCGAAAAAAAGGGCTGGAGATCTCCTTTGGTGATGACTTTGGCGCACCACATGAAGAAGAACTGAGTAAC
Organism: Candidatus Acetothermia bacterium; assembly: GCA_022684035.1. Classification (GTDB taxonomy): domain Bacteria; phylum Bipolaricaulota; class Bipolaricaulia; order UBA7950; family UBA7950; genus UBA7950. The sequence goes on from JAJHSB010000047.1 coordinate 11,939, forward strand.
CATTTTGGAAAACCGGTCTTTGTTGAGTTGTTGCCGAAATCGATCAAGCCGTTTTACATGAAGCGTGACCCAAGTGATCCAATTTGCGTGCTCGCAGCTGATCTGATCGGGCCGGAAGGATACGGTGAATTGATCGGCGGGAGCCAACGTGTCGATTCGCTTGACGAATTGAAATCCCAACTGGCGGAAGAGAACTTGCCAGCCGAGCCGTATGAATGGTATCTTGATCTGCGACGCTACGGCTCGGTGCCGCATAGCGGGTTCGGCCTGGGTGTGGAGCGGACGATTGCTTGGATATGTGGAATCAGGCATATTCGCGCAACAATTCCATTTGCACGTCAAATCAATCGTCTCTATCCGTAAGCGATATTAAAGGACGAGGATTAGAATTAGGAATTAGGGATTATGGAAAGAAATCAAGCTCGGAATGGTCTTCTCCTCCCTTATTGCGAGGAGCTGTAGCTCCTCGCAATAAGGGAAATTTAATTGGAATTGCTTCGCAGACTCGCAATGACGGAGAAAGACGTCTGCAATGACAGAGGAAGGTGTTCGCCATGACCCGTCTGCGTACGGACACGCACAGGCAGACGGACTCTGGTTCTGAATTACGAACTTTTCCGAACCGCCTCTCTGCTGCAGGCATGGCCTGCCGTGCCCCTACATGTTATTTCTTCACTTTCGACTCGTAACTTTATTGACCCCCGACTTTATTGACCGCTGGCAACAAGGACAATAGCAGATTCGCTCTTTGGCATAGCGAATCTCGGCAATAGGCTCGCTGCATACTGGGCATGGTTTACCTGCCCGGCCGTGTATTTGCAGGAATTCATTCGCTTCATCGACAAATAGGTCGTCGCCGATCTGGCACTTAATCTTTGCGATTGCTGTAGTGAGCACTCGACAAATACTGGCGTGTAATGTAACGATTTCTTTTTCAGTGAGGGTATTGGCAAAACGTACCGGTGATATTTGCGCAGTAAACAGTATTTCATCGCTGTAGATCGGTCCGATTCCCGCGATAAGGCGTTGATCGATGAGTAGATTCCTAATCTCTTTATGCCGCCCAGCAGTGATCTGTGCCAATGCAGCAGCAGTGAATCCGGTTGATAATGGTTCTATTCCGCAATTGGTGATTGGCTCCACGTGATCGGGATAGTTTACCAGGTAGAGAGCGGCCGCTTTGTGATGCCGGTCTTCGATTAACCGCAAATCATAATGATCACTAAAAGTGATGGCAAAACTGGTCGCTTTAGTCACCCGCGTATTGGAGCGGCAATGTACGAGACGGCCGGTCGCGGTAAGGTGAACTACAAGATAGCTACCACTAAGAAGCTTCAACAACAGAAATTGACCGCGATGTTCGCTATCAATGAATCTGCTGCCGATGATCGACTCAATCGAAGGGGTAGTCGTCTTCATCGCCGTTGATCCACAAGTAGAGATGGCAATTATCTCTTTGTCGCAGATCTTCGGCTGTAAGTTGGCACAGAGAACTGCAAGCTGAGGTAGTTCCGCCATTCTTTATCCTTTCCACTTTACATTATCAGCTCGACAGCGATAACCTCTATCGATTAGCAACATGGATTGCCTTTCCAAGAGCATTCTCTGCTGCCTCCAGCAGACCTTCTGACAAAGTCGGATGCGGATGGACTGTCTCTCCGATTGCTTCGAGCGGAAGACCGGCTTCGATCGCCAGCGCGGCTTCGGAGATAAGGTTTGCTGCTTCTGCTCCCACTATTTGAATACCGAGGAGACGATGGTTACTCTGATCGGCAACGACTTGAAAAAAACCGTCTGTTTTTCTTATTCCATGCGCTTTACCCAGGGCACCGTATGGACAACGACCAACGATAACATCGTATCCCTTCTCTTTGGCTCTCTTTTCCGAGATACCGACTGAAGCAATCTGCGGATCGGTGAAGATCGCTTGCGGAATCTTGTCGTAGCTCAAAGTGCGGCTTTTACCCTGCAAACTCTCAGCAAACAGGATCCCTTCTGCTGATGCCTTATGGGCGAGCATCGGGCCAGGAATAAGATCGCCGATCGCGTAAACACCGGGAACTACTGTCTCCATTCCTGGTCCAACTTCGATAAATCGTTGTGCGTTAGGTGTCAGTTCGATCGTCTCCAATCCCAGATCATCGCTGCGTGATCGTCGTCCAACTGCCAACAGAATTTTGTCTGCCTTAATCTCCAACTCCCCATTTCTTCCTGCTGACTGCAGGATGATCCCTTCGTTAGTTCGACGATACGATTTAGCAGCAGTATTGGTGTGAATGGTGATGCCTTGAGCAGTGAGGGCACGTTTAAGCACTGAGAGCGCCCGCCGGTCGATCTCGATTCCGGGAAGAATATCCGGCATCATTTCAATGACGGTGATTTCACTCCCCAAACGACGATATATTGTTGCCAATTCAAGCCCGGTCACTCCCCCACCGATTATAACGAGGTGGTTTGGGATCTCTGTGAGTTGCAGCGCATCATCCGAGCTCCAAATATTATCATCCAAGAATGAAAAGCCAGGGATCTCCAGCGGTGCTGATCCTGTAGCGAGGACGATTCGTTCCGCTGCGATTTCATCGTGATTGGCGACAACAATGCGACCGCGACCGGCAAGACGACCACGGCCGTTGATGAGTGTCACCCCATGTGATCTAAAGAGTGACTGTATGCCGGTGGATAGACTTGTCACCACTTCTTCCTTCCACGTTGCAAGACGATGAAGATCGAGCTCAATCTTGCTGGTATGGATACCAATTTCTGCGGCACGGTCTATCTCATGCAGAAGCTCGGTTGCCGCATAGAGCGCCTTAGTGGGAATACATCCGCGGTTGAGACAGACTCCTCCCAACTTGTCCTCTTCAATCACTACTGTCTTAAAGCCGAGTTGGGCCGTTCTAATCGCTGCAACATACCCCCCTGGACCAGCGCCGATAATCGCTATGTTGAACATCGGTTCTCTCCTTTTGTATCGGTAAAATCACGTGATACCAATTCCTTCCTTCTTTGTATAGAAACCGACACCGCAGATGCCGAAAATACAACCAAAGTTTATCCTGCCTGCGGCAGCCTTTAAAGTGATTAATCTCGATGAGTCAAGCGTCGGGATTTATTCGTGTTCCTTGCTCTCTTCCGCCTGCCTATGTGTGTCCGCACGCAGACAGGTTATTGCGAGTCTGCGAAGCAATCCCGCTGCTTTAGCCTCCGTCGTTTGTTTTGTGCCTCAACGAGAATTCTTTGTTCGCGATTGCTTCGCAGACTCGCAACCTTCGGGATTGCCACAAGTTCTCCAAACTCTCGCAATGACAGAAGAAGGAGCAGGAAAGAATTAAGGGATTAAAGATCAAGACTTTAACCGTGAATTCTATGAACTCCTCTGTTCTTTCTCTCAAGTAAGAACCATCCACGCAGCAGCGGTTGGCTTTACACGCCAAGTCAAATACAATTATAGATAACCTAATTTAAGTGAGACGAGATATGTCAAAAATACGGGTGCGTTTTGCCCCCAGTCCAACTGGATATTTACATGTCGGCGGCGCGCGGACCGCGCTCTTTAACTGGTTGTTCGCACGCCACAACAAAGGCGATTTCATCCTCCGGATCGAGGATACAGATCAGATTCGTTCCACAAACCAATCAATCGATGAGATCATGGTATCACTACAATGGCTCGGAATCGATTGGGATGAATATTACCGCCAGAGCGAGCGGAGTGATCTCCATCAACGAGCTGCAGAACAGCTCCTTGATGCCGATGCAGTTTACGAAGAAGAAGGAGCACTGTGGTTCAAAGTTCCTGAGCAGGGAGAGATTATGGTAAATGATCTCCTCGCTGGCACAGTGATATTTGCCAATGAACAACTGAAAGATTTTGTCATCCGCCGTTCTGATGGGTCGTTCACCTATAACTTCGCCTGTGTGGTCGATGACAGTGATCTTCATATCAGTCATGTGATCAGAGGTGATGAACATCTGAACAATACACCACGGCAGATTTTGCTCTATCACGCATTGGGGATGCCAGTGCCGAAATTCGTCCATTTACCGATGATCCTCGGACCAGATAAGACGAAACTGAGCAAACGACTCGGCGCAACATCGGTGCTCGATTATAAAGCACGCGGATTTCTCCCAACAGCATTACTCAATTTCTTTGCCCGTCTCGGCTGGTCGCACGGTGATCAAGAAGTCTTTACCAAACAAGAACTTATCGATCTATTTGGACTTACGGCTATTGGCACTTCAGCCGCGATCTTTGACGAAGAAAAACTCCTCTGGTTGAATGGTCGCCATATCAAACTGATCGATCCCGAGAAACTTGTCGCATTGGTGGAGCCATTCGTAATCGAAGCGAAAATAGCTGATCAGATACAATGGCAATCAATCGAACACGCACGGTTGGTCAGTATTGTGACTCTGCTGCGCGATCGCAGTCACACGCTGATCGATCTCGCAACAGCGATGGCGATCCTCTTTCCCATTACGTTCGATTACGACGCTGAAACAGCACGTCAGTACTTTTCGCCAGATAAGATAAATCTGATGGAAGGAATTATTGCGGCACTGCAACCGCTCGATCAGTTTACCGCCGCTGCAATTGAAGCACAACTACGCGTCGTCGCAGCAGAACAAGGAGTAAAACTCAAGGATATTGCGCAGCCGTGCCGTTATGCTGTAACCGGCCAGACTGTCGGTCCGGGACTCTTTCATCTATTGGAAGTAATCGGAAAAGAATTGACGCTCCAGCGATTATCAGATAGACTTGCAGCGATGAAGAGAGATGGATAAGTCTTCTGTATCACAAAGTTACTTATCAGTGTAGACTGTATAAAGTGTGGTGTGCGTTGATCATTGTCCACAGAATACGATAAAGCTCAAATTCTCTCCTCGTAAGGCAAAATGATCAGTTATATATTACTCGGAATCGTGCAAGGATTGACTGAATTTCTGCCGATATCAAGCTCTGCACACCTCGTTCTGGCGCAGGAGATTCTCGGAGTTGATCCGCCGGGCCTGCTGCTCGAAGCTGTTCTTCATAAGGGAACATCACTCGCAGTATTAGTGCTCTTCCGGCGCGACCTCTATCTGCTTCTGCAGGGGCTGGTAATGAGACGGATGGATAGAGAACGACGGTATATCATTTTGCTGGCAATTGCTACTATACCGATCGTCATTGCCGGCTTACTTGCGGAAGAAGCCGTAGAAAGAGCATTCGCTTCAATTCTCCTCGTCGGGATAGCGCTCCTTTTAACCGGCGGGATGCTCTTTATCGCTGATTGGGCACAGAGACGAACCCACCGGAGCACGATCACTGGTATCGATTCCCTGGCGATCGGCGTTGCGCAGGCAACTGCGTTAGTCCCTGGGATATCGCGCAGCGGTGTGACGATCTCAATCGGTCTGTTGCGGGGAATCCGTGCTATGGAAGCAGCCCGCTTTTCGTTCCTCCTTTCCCTTCCTGCTATCCTCGGTGCCAGCGGATTCAAGTTGCATCGTGCACTGAGTGATAATGCAAATATCCCATGGCAAGAGTTGATCATCGGAGGAGCAGTCGCGGCAGTTGTCGGCATAGTTGCGATTAAATTCCTTCTCGCACTCCTGATGCGAGGGAAATTAAAGGCATTCGGCATCTACTGTATAGCAGTTGGACTGACAGCGATTCTCCACAGTCTGCTACGATAATTATGCTTTTAAGGAAAGCACTTAAATATCAGGTGATAATCCATTCTTCACCACTATAGATATTGAATCGTGAACCACGTAAGAATCCTATCAAACCCAGGTGATATTGCCGGGCAAGAGTGACTGCTCCGTAAAGGGCGGCTGACCGGGAAACGAGCAGCGGTATTCTGCACCTAAGACACTTACCGACCAGATCGATTGTAACCCTGCCGGTGGTGAAGAGGATCAACTCAGTGAAAGGTCTTGCCGCGATGAATACCTCGCCGATCACTTTATCCACTGCATTATGGCGGCCGATATCCTCGGCATGCGCAACGATCTTCTGATCGGCAGTGAGGAGAAAAGCGTAGTGGTAAGCACCGGTAGTACGAAAACCTTCCATCTGATCGTTGATCACACGCGGAATTTGGAGCAGGTCATGCGCCGTGATCAATGGGAAAGGTTCAAGCGGAGTTACAGAAAGTCTTTCCATTAGTTTACCTACCGGACCACATTCTGTTCCGATATGTGTTGCGCGCGGCAGAGAGATCTCTTCTGCTAAGCGGATTACAGCACGGATCCTACCCCCGCTCTCTGGCCACTGCCGGTACTCCAGAATCTCCTCTGTGCAGCTGATAATTCCCTCTGCCAACAGGTGACCGAAGACAAATGGTTTCACTTGCTCAGGAGTAACAGCAGCAGAGAATCCACCACCAGCAGTGTATTCTACTGTCAGCAGGCCCTCGGCAGCTACTAAGTCCTCCAGCTTGCGCATAACCCCGTCTTGCCGACGTGTGATCTCTATCTGTCTCATTTGAGCCATCGCTGTACGTCTGTTGGAGTGTTAAGATTAATGAATGAGTGAAGTTCCGGATCGACTGCGCGTACCTCTTGTTCCGAGATAACCGGACAAGCGATGCGCCGCAGAAGATCCTGGACGCTAAGTCGATCACTACTGATCGCTCTCTCAATCAAAGGAAGAATACTTCGCGGGTAGACGGCGGGGAAGGGTTCGACATATCCGCCTATCTCACATGCAAGGACGCCCATCCCAGTTACAGATCGGGAGAGAAGAAACCCGAGAAGTTTAGGAGAGAGAAAGGGCATATCACAAGCTACCACTAAGCAGCACGGAAAGGTCGCTGCTGAAAGACCGGCATGAAGCCCGGAAAGCGGCCCCTTCATTGGAAGACGGTCTTCAACTACCCGCACCCTGTTCTGTAGCCCAAGTGGCCTTACCTTGCCGACAGCGATCAAGACTTCTTCGCAATCTTCTTTGAGTAATTGCACCATCTGTGCCAATAGAGATTCACCCTTCCAGTCGAGTCGTGCCTTGTCTATGCCCAACCGCTCTCCGTTCCCTCCGGCTAAAACGATCGCTGAGATTTTTCTTGGTTCTCTCATTACACTATCCTTTGTAAATCTGGAAATACCGCGAGATACACCATTATTGTAGATAAAAATAAAATAGTATGGTAAATAGTATGGTAATATGGTATACTGAAGTCGATACTAAGTAAAGCACAACAGGCTGTTATAATTTTCAACCAGGAGGTAATTTTAGAATGGAAGAGTACGAAGTCAATTTAGCCGATTATTTGCGTGTCTTATGGCGCGGGAAATGGCTTGTGATAATCATCACAGTGGTAGCTCTCGCTGCCAGTATCATCTTTTCGTTGGGTATCCCCTCAATATATCAAGCACGGACTCAACTTATGATCATGCCGACCATCGCTGCGGAAGTCGTTCCTGCAGAGAGACCACTTGCGCCGGAGACTTATCGCCGTCTGGCCACGGCGCGTGATTTACTACGCGAGGTAGGCGATACTGTTTACGGCCCCGGGGAGATCACTGTTGAAGCACTCGTAGATAGAATGCAGGTAACGATCGATGGAGTAGAAGTCTTCCCCCTCCTTACGATGACCGTTACCGGCAGTGACCCCCGGATGGTGACCGATCTTGCCAATACCTGGGCCAGGTTATTTATGGAGCGGAATTCCGCCTTTCTGATGAGCCGCATTGCTCGCTCATACGAGTTTGTCGCTACATCGTTCGCTGAAATCCAAACCGATCTCTCTGCTAAAGAGGTAGAGAGAAAAGTCTTTAAGCAAGCGAATCCACGCGCACTACTGGCCACCAAGCTGGAGAGATTGCTCGCTACTCACCGGCAAAACATGATAGTGTTGGAAGAGAAGCGACACCAGTTTAAGATGGAAGAGGCGGAAGTTTTTGCAGCGGAGATCGCGTTGATCCAACACGCTTATAACATCGCGACGACGCTGCTGGAAGAGAAACGAAACAGCTTAGCAGCCGAGAAAGCGAGAATTGCCCAAATCGAAAGGGAATGGGAGGAGATTGCGCCGGTTGTTGTGCTGCGGCAAGGGCTAGATCTACGGGATATCGGAGTCTTTCTTGCCGGAGGACTGACTGAGGCAGAACTTGCCGGCTTGCCGGCTCTGGTAGTTGAGCAAGAAGTGAAAAATGCGCTTTTTTTCTCGTTTGAGCATCAGATAAAAGAAGGTCGGACCACAATAGCGAGGATGCAAAAAGAGATCGTTCTACTGGCAAATGCATTAGCAGAATATAGAGTGCGACTGTTTCAGGAAGATGGTGCGTCTACCGTGCCGCTCCTCCGTCGAGAGAGATGGTTCACTGCTGGGCCACGCGATGCTCTCTTTTATTCGCTTGAACGTCAGACACGGGAAGGTCGAGTTACAATAGCTGCATTACAGACTGCGATTAACCGGTTGGAGGAAACAGAGCCGATAATGACAGCGCAAATTGCTGAACTTTCCGCACAATTAGCAAAAGTTGATCTGACCATCGCAATGCTGGACAGAGATATTGCGACGCTGCAAGAGATGCATCATGGCCTGGCGCAGAGTTTGCTGAACGCTAGAATCGCCCGCGCTGAAGAGCCAGAGCCGATCACGGTCGTTGAAGCAGCGATTGTGCCGCAAGTTCCAATTGGGCCGCGCCGGATGCTCAACGTTGCCATCGCTGGAATCCTCGGGCTGATGATCGGCGTCTTTGTCGCATTCGCTGCTCATTACCTCAAAGATAACCAGAGCAGGGTGTCAGGTCTCAACATTTGACATTTTCAAGGCGTTTCCTGATTCGTTCAACAATCTTCTGAAGCCTCTTAGCCTCAGAGATCCGTACGTTAAACCTTCGACTTGATTGGCTCACCGCCGAGTCACGCATCGAAAAGTGAGCGCCGATTTCCTTCAGACTTGCCCCACTAAATTGCTGGCTGCAATAGATACTAACTTTCTTATAAAGGGGATCGTCTCGTTTATAAAATAATGCCCTCCCGCTCAACGTTGCGTACGAAAGACATGGCTTGATAAGTAGGCGAGTACCAGTCTTCCTTGCTATAACAGGTAACAGTCAAAACGGCTCCTGTTTCCAGCTCTATCGGATACAGGCTCTGGCGTATCCGGTCTTCCAGCATCCAATTTACCTCTCCATCCAGCAAAATTAACAGGCCATCAGAATCCGGCTTCTCGTTCCCCCTGGCTCGATAACCATATAAAATAATGGTAACTATTTAACGAGTTGAAGTAGCTTCTGGATGGGGCACTTGGTTGCCTGCCGGTAAACGGGCCTGAAAGTCCGGAGAGAGAACCGCGAGCTCCGGAGGGAAAATCAAGGTCTCCATACCGAGCTCACCTCGCTTAGGCAAGAGAATCAAGCTCTTAAGGCCAGGCTTGGCGAGCTCGAAGTCCAGTTTGCAAAGCTTCGGGAGGAAAACGAGGTCCTCAAAGCGCGTTTTGGCAACAAGGGTCATCAACCTTTCTGCAAACCGGCCCGAAACAAGGAACGTAAAAAGCCGGAGCGCAAGTTGGGCCATCCTGGTGTGAGGAGGCCCCTCCCCGCGCAGGTCAATGAGGAAGAGGCGCTACTCTCAGAGCATTGCCCGGACTGTGGTTTGAGCCTAAGAGAGCCTGCGACAGAGAGCGAGTCCGCTACGTGGAAGACCTCCTCCTCCCCCGCGTCCACATTACCCGGTACCGGATCTAGCGGTATTGGTGCCCGTGGTGCCGGAAACTTGTGGAGCGGAAGCCGACGGATGTGCTACCCGGACACCAGCTTGGGATCCGGGCGATGAGCTACGTGGTTTACCTACGAGAGGAGCTGAGGCTTCCGGTCAACCTGGTGCAAACCCACCTGGCGAAGGCCGGGCTCCATGTGACCCGAGGGGAGATCGAGCACATTCTGCGCGAGGTCGCCGAGTACCTTCGCCCCACCTACGAGGAGTATGTAAACACCCTTCAGAGAGCAAGCGCCGTCCATCTCGACGAGAAGACGGGGAGGCGGATGGAAGGGGAGAACGACTGGCTGTGGGGCGGGGTTGCCAAAGACCCCGACACGGTCGTGTTCAAGGTAGACGAGCGCCGGTGCGGCGCCGTCGTGGCAGAGATGCTCGGCGACGAGTTCTCTGGGGTGGTGGGCTCGGACTTTTACTCGGTAACAACCCAACCCCGGGGGAAGAAACAGCGCTGCTGGGCACATCTCCTACGGGACACACGCAAGCTCGAGAGAGAGGAGGAGAAGGGGTTGCACGAACAGCTGAAGCAGTTGTGGGAGCGGGCAGCGAGCTGGGTAGTCCAGGAGCAAGAGCGAGCTTCTCCGGCAGTCAGGGGGGAGCAGCTTGCTGCCCAGTGGGAGGAAGAGCTTTTCGAATTTGCGCAAAAGGAGTGGGAAGACCCGGATTGCCAACGCATCGCCGAGAGGCTGATCAAGCACTCCGTGGAGATGTTCACCTTCGTTACCAGATGTGAGGTAGAGGAGACAAACAACCGAGCAGAGCGAGCGCTGCGGCCCTTACGTGGTGAAGCGCAAGATCTCCGGCGGGCACCGCTCCTCGGAGGGAGCAAGTAAGCATACGATTCTGATGAGCGTGTTGGCAACCTGCCGAGCGCGCGGAGATGATTTTCTGGCCGCCGCTCGCGGGGTGCTCAGGGCACCAGCTACTTCACCCGGCTGAATAGTTACGTTACGATTTGTGAAACAGCTTGAAAAACTTTGGATAGGATTTTGCCAAAACAAAAACCGGGGCAAAAGAAAAAGTAAGGAGAAATAAGGATGGTGTCCCCGATTTGCCAATTTACCGAAGTACAGCAGGCCTTAGTACCAAACGCAAGGCTAAGCATGGGCTGTTGTTTCACGGATTCAGGATGGTAGATGTAACTACAACTACCGACCAAACAAGGACTTCATTACTGAGAGCGAAAAAAGAGAGAACAGAAAAAAGAAAAGGAATAGCATGACAAGTCTCTATCAACGATCTGTTGATCAAAATTTTCCCTAAAAAGGAGGTGATCCAGCCCCAGGTTCTCCTAGGGCTACCTTGTTACGACTTCACCCCTCTTGCGGAAACCACCTTCGGCGCCTAAAAAAGGCGACTTCAAGTGCTCCCCACTCGGTTGGTGTGACGGGCGGTGTGTACAAGACCCGAGTACATATTCACCGCAGTGTGGCTGACCTGCGATTACTAGCGATTCCTACTTCATGGGGTCGAGTTGCAGACCCCAATCTGAACTGAGACCAGTTTTTGAGATTGGCTTCCCCTTGCAGGGTCGCGACCCATTGTGCTGGCCATTGTAGCATGTGTGTCGCCCTGGATATAAGGGACATGATGACTTGACGTCATCCCCTCCTTCCTCCGGCTATTCACCAGCAGTCTCGTCAGAGTCCCCGGCATTATCCGCTGGCAACTGACGACAGGGGTTGCGCTCGTTATGGGACTTAACCCTACGTCCTACGACACGAGCTGACGACAGCCATGCATCACCTGTGATAGCTCTCATACCCGAAGGCACGAGTCGTCCCCCTTTCAGGTTCCTACTACTATCATGTCAAACCCAGGTGAGGTTCTTCGCTTATCTTCGAATTAAACCACGTGCTCCACCGCTTGTGCGGGTCCCCGTCAATTCTCTTGAGTTTTAGCCTTGCGGCCGTACTCCTCAGGCGGTTCACTTAACGTGTTAACTCCGGCACCGACCTATATTCTAACGACCGGCACCAAGTGAACATTGTTTAGGGCGTGGACTACGGGGGTATCTAATCCCCTTTGCTCCCCACGCTTTCGCGCTTCAGCGTCGGTCACATCCCAGAGGGTTGCCTTCGCCATTGAGGTACCTCACAGTATCTACGCATTCCACCGCTACTCTGTGAATTCCACCCTCCTCTTCTGAACCCTAGCATGGTAGTTTCACCTGACCGCCCTCGGTTAAGCCGAGGAATTTCACAGATGACTTACCACGCCGCCTAGACGCCCTTTACGCCCAGTAATTTCGGATAACGCTTGCCACCTCTGTCTTACCGCGGCTGCTGGCACAGAGTTAGCCGTGGCTTATTCCTGGAGTACCGTCATCGGATGCGCATTTCCTCTCATCCTTATTCTTTCTCCAGAAAAGAAGTTTACAACCCGAAGGCCTTCGTCCTTCACGTGACGTCACTCCGTCAGGCTTGCGCCCATTGCGGAAGATTCCCTACTGCTGCCTCCCGTAGGAGTCTGGGCCGTGTCTCAGTCCCAATGTGGCTGGTCGTCCTCTCAGACCAGCTACCCATCGTTGCCTTGGTGAGCCATTACCTCACCAACTAGCTAATAGGACGCAACCCCCTCCCCTTGCGGTGGCACGACCACCTTTGGCATGTACTCCGCCGAGTCCATGCAATATCAGATATTAGCTATCTTTTCAGATAGTTATCTCTGTCACGAGGATAGGTTAGCTGCGCATTACTCACCCGTTCGCCGCTCCGTAGCTGTTCCTCATTCCCCGAAGGGAAATTGGCTCAGCTCGATCGCGCGACTTGCATGTATTAAGCGCGTCACTAGCGTTCATCCTGAGCTGAGATCAAACTCTCTAAGTTTAATCGTTTAATTTGCTCTAGCTGAATTTTGTTGATAGAATGATCTTTAAGATCACCCTTATCATGCTATTCACTTTTCAATGATCAACAAGTAAAAAGAAGTATAGCAGGTTCAATTAAGTTTGTCAAGGGGAATCGTAAAGCTGCGTATTTCCTGATAGCAACAGCGTTTTAGAGCTAATTAGGTTGAAAGTTAGCAGTCAAAAATTAACATATCGGGGCGCGAATCGATCTGTTCGCCCGTTTTATCAGAGCAGATCCAGCACTTCCTCACGCGCCAGATGGTGCCAGTCTTTATCCAGCAGTCTTTGCATGGCAGGTTAATTCCGTTCTCAATAACCTGGTTGAGCTTGTCTAAAAACTCCAATTTTGTCATTGCCCGACCCCCTGATCAAGTCAGAGGGCAAGCTTGATCGGGCAATCCAGACATCGTCCCCGTGAAAACGGGGAACCAGTACATAAAATACTGGATTCCCGCTTTCGCGGGAATGACGATTTCCTATGGAAGCAGCAGTTTTTAGACA
>JAJHSB010000054.1 GCA_022684035.1 Candidatus Acetothermia bacterium
ACCGCGAGCCCGCGGTGGGAAACCAGTGCTCCGGACCTCGATCACCACGATGTCGCCTAAGCAGCGAGAACTCTACGAGGTTCTTGACCTTCAGCGATACACATCCTGTTAGGTCATACAAATGCGCATCGTTTTCCTTGTCCGGATGCTGGGTTTCAAAATATAGACGGTAAAGTCACGCTAGAGGGTTGCCGATTGAAACCGAAATCCTTGACGTGACCACTTCTACTTGCACTATCCGCTGCAGGCTTGTTCAGGCTGAAGAGGTCAACAGAGCAAAAGAAAAGGAACAAGAGAAGCTTCGCGCAGAATTAACAAAGCCGTATAGGCCGAAAAAACCGGTAGAGTTCTCTATAGATGCAAAGTCATATGTGCTCGATATCGAAGAGCGATTGCGATTGACTCAAATTCCTTCAATTGATGAATGTATTCACGACATCCACGGGGCCGTTTTTGTCTTTGCCAGTATAGACGGCAAGAAAACTGTCGAAAAAGGCGATGAGCCAGACATCAAGAAAAAGATCGTGCGATTGACTCACACTTTCGGTGATCTAGATTTTCGAGTAATTTCTAAATCTAATGAGAAGCACTGGTATAAATCCGAATACAAACTACAGGTCACACCGATCGACACCTAACAAGCGGCTGCAGAAGGACTGGCAAATCTGCTGCGCAACTTTGCCAGCCTCTTAGCCTCGCCGTTAGACAACTATGAAGATCGCCAATCACATTAAAAGCTCGCTTGACGCCGCTGATGCGAGAAATCAGGGACACCATACTTATTTCTCCTTACCTCTTTTCTTTCTCCTCGGTTTTTGTTTTAGCCGAATTCTATCCACAGTTTTTTCAGGCTAGTTCACAAATCTCTCGCTTCCCAAAAGTCTTCCTGTTCGTTCGTGTTGGCGCAGTTCTTCTATATTCTTTCTCGTGGATTCCTGAATAACAAGAATTCTCGCCAATCCCTAACCATTTTAAGTAAGGGAGTTACTTTGACAAGTTTATCATCTTTCATCAATTGGAAATGAGGCAAACTTTCTTTAGATTCGGGCACAGCAATTTATGGATCTGATTCGGCATCAGAGAATATGCCTATATCTCTTCTTTCTGCTCTTTACACCATTCGACATTGGTCATTGGTCATTGAGATTTGTTTGGAAATTGGTGCTTGGAATTTGTGATTTCAGCTCTTTTCCACTGCGCGCCTGTCTGCCAACAGGCAAGTAAGACTTTAAATGTTAGAGATTAATCCTTGACCTGTTTTTAAACCGTGAACCGTCTCTGGACCTGGAATCTTGAACTTCTGAACTGCCTTACTCTATTCTACCGACCGACGAATTTACTTCTGATGTAGGGTATAACTCCACTTTGTTTATTTGCAATCGCCGCGCAATAATCCGATGGGGAAATCTTGCGATCATTGAGTTAAGATGACGAGCAATCGAGTTATAGTAATTACGCCAGCGGAGGATCATATCTTCTTGAGTTGTAAACTCCTCGCGCAGATCGACAAACTCGGCATCAATCCCAATCTCCGGATGCTCTAATACTCCGATAAAGAGCGGTTTTAATGCAATTTTTAGGTCTTTTTCTGCCATGACCTGTTTGTCTGTAGAAGAGGCCTCTCGCACCACGGTCTGCGCCTGCAAGATTCGGTCAAATATCTTTTGGTCATAAACGTTGTATTTCTGCATTATTTTCACTAAACTGAGCACGAGATCATGCCGTTTATTAAGATAGGTGTTAAGTATGGACCACGCCTCTTCAGTACGCATTTTAAGCCGTTTAAGCCGCGTGTATGTGAGAAGGCTCCACCCAAAGATGACAGATAAAAACAAAATCAAGACTGCTTCCATTGCAGAATCCTCCTATCCATCAGATTACAATCAGAGATATTGTACTACCATAGAGTATCTTAATTCAACGAGGAGGTCTGATGCGCTTAACTGCTGCGATGATCGCTGATCGCGCCGCTCAATTAGAGAAGATTCTCCGTCGGTGTACGCTCTGTCATCACCGCTGTTTGGTCGATCGCCGCAAGGGTGAGGTCGGTCGATGTAAAATGGGAACCAGAATTAAAGTGGCGAGTTTTGGCCCGCACTTCGGTGAGGAACGTCCGCTCGTTGGAAGTAGAGGTTCCGGCACTGTCTTCTTTTCGGGGTGCAATATGGCATGTCTCTTCTGTCAAAATTACGATATCAGCTGGCTACAGCACGGAGAGGAAATTAAGACTGAGGAGCTGACAGCAATACTCCTCGCTCTCGCCCGATATGGCTGTCACAATATCAATCTCGTTACTCCGACTCATCTGATGCCGCTGATTCTCTTTTCCCTGGCAATGGCAAGGGAGCAGGGACTCGATCTTCCTATTGTGTGGAACTGCGGTGGTTATGAGGACGTTGAATCGCTGCAAGCACTGGAGGGGATAGTTGATATCTACATGCCGGATGTGAAATACGGTGATGATCAGGCAGCCGCGCAATATTCAGGTGCACCGCAGTATTTTACAAATATCAAAGCTGTTCTGCAGGAGATGCACCGCCAGGTGGGAGATTTGGTAATTGTGAATGGAGTTGCTCAGCGTGGCCTTCTGATCCGCCATCTTGTTTTACCCAATCAGGTTGCCGCCTCAAAGAATGTGCTGCAATTCATCGCTGCAAAGATCAGTTGCCACACTTATATCAATATTATGTCCCAATATCGCCCAGCTTACCGCGCTAAAGACTATCCTCAGCTTGATCGTCCGATAACGATGGCTGAATATGCCGCAGTGATCGCAATCGCAAAGACCCTCGGTCTACGATGTGAATAATCTCTGCTCAGTTGAAATAACATCGCAATTAATGTTATAATAAGACCATCAATAGGAGCTTCTTTCTGCCGTCTGCCAGGCACTAATAAAAGATAACCAGAGGTATAATATGAATATGCACAATCGATTATTCACGCCCGGACCGACCGAGGTGCGGCCGGAAATCCTGCAGCAATTGGCTACGCCGCAGATACATCATCGCAGCCCACAATGCTTAGAACTTTACGCGGCAATTCAACCTAAACTGCAACGTCTCTTGTACACAAAAAAACCCGTATTTCTCTTTATATCCTCCTCCACCGGAGCGATGGAAGCTGCAGTAACTAACTTGGTAGAAAAACGGTGTTTGAATTTGGTCAATGGTGCTTTTTCCGAACGATGGCATGAGATCACTGCATGGAATCGAATCCCTTGCGATCGAATAGACGCTGATTGGTCGCAGGCGATCAAGCCGGAGATGGTCGATAGAGAACTTGCCACCGGCCGTTATGATGCAGTCACCTTAGTCTACAATGAGACCTCCACTGGATTGGCTAACCCCCTTGCCGAGATCGCTGCAGTCGTAAACTCATACGATGATGTTCTTTTACTCGTCGATGCAGTCAGTGCAATGGCTGGCGTGAAGATCGAAACCGACAAGCTGGGCATTGACTTTCTGCTGGCAGGGACGCAGAAAGCATTTGCTCTTCCAGCGGGAATTGCTGTTGCGGCAGTCAGTGAACGCGGCCTTGCACGAGCAGAAAGAATCGAGCCGCGTAACTACTATTTCAATCTCAAGTTGATGTATAAGTACCACCAGCGTAATCAGACTCCGGCTACTCCGTCGATTCCGCATATGTACGCTCTCAACGCACAACTCAATGATATTTTAGACGAGGGGTTGGAAGAGCGGTTTGCACGTCATGCAGCGATGGCAAAAAGAGTCCAATCATGGGCCGAGAAGTATTTTGCTGTATACCCTGAACGAGGGTATTGGTCACAGACTTTAACTTGCATCGTCAATACTCGGCAGATATCCGTTGCTGATTTGATAAAAACGCTTATCGCAAATAATAATCTTCAGATCGACAACGGCTACGGTGCACTCAAGGAGAAGACCTTCCGCATCGCTCATATGGGAGACACACAGAGATATGAGATAGACGGTGTGTTGGCAGCGATCGAAGATATTCTTAACCTTTAGATAAGGAGAGACGATGAAAATATTGGTATCAGATCCACTCGATGCAGGGGCAATTGAGTCGATGCGTTGTGCCGGACTCGTTGTAGCAGTAGAGACCGATCTTTCGCCAGAGGAATTGCACCGAAAGATTTCAGATTATGACTGTATCATAGTTCGCAGCGCAACTAAAGTCTCTCCATCGCTGATCGACGCTGCACCGAAATTGAAACTAATTGTTCGCGCCGGTGTGGGAACGGATAACATTGACGTTGAATATGCGCAAGCAAAGGGGATCACTCTCTGCAATACTCCCCAAGCAAGTAGTAATTCTGTCGCTGAACTAGTAATCGGTCATATCTTCTCGGTAGCACGGCATATCAGTCGAGGCACTCTCTCAATCAAAGGAGGGAAATGGGAGAAGAAAACCCTTATCGGATGCGAAATTACAGGTAAGATCCTCGGAATTATCGGAATAGGACGCATCGGCCGATTGACCGCTCAGAAGGCGGTAGCTTTGGGAATGAAAGTTATCGCTTATGACACGGCCGAACAGAAAGACTTACCGGAAGAAGTAGAGATGGTTCAATTCAATCAGCTATTAGCAAGATCTGATTTCATTACGTTGCACGTTCCGCTCAGTAGTGATCAACGCCCGCTAATCGGTGCAGAGGAACTATCAAAGATGAAAGATGGATCCTATCTTATCAATTGCTCCCGCGGTGGAGTAGTCGATGAAATAGCACTAATTAGCGCACTACAGAACGGAAAACTACGCGGTGCAGCGCTCGATGTCTTTACGCAAGAGCCGCCGATAAATAATCCACTCATTGGAATAGAGAACCTTTCGTTGACCCCGCATATCGGTGCTGCTACTGTTGAAGCACAAGCGCGCGTGGGAGCCGAGGCAGCTCAGATCGTCATCGACTGGGCTCGCAGATCAAAAAGTTGTACCTGCTTAAGGTGAATTAGGTTAAAGGTAAAAAGTAGAAAGTAGAGGGCTTAAGGAGAAGAATAAAAATACTTTAGCCTTCGGTCTTCAACCTAACCCGGACAGGCCGGAAATCCCAATGACCAAATCCCAATGACCAAACTTCTGTGAGCGATTTGTCAATAATCGAGGAAAATATTTCGGCTTCTCTGTTTGAGATTTTGGTCATTGGTCATTGAGATTTGTTTGGAAATTGGTGTTTGGAATTTGTGATTTCAACTTCTTTCCATTCCCCGCCTTCGCGAGGAAAGTTTGCGAAAGAGTTCAGAAGTTAGAACCTACATAGCTGAGTAGTTACCAGAATTTAAAATAAATAAGGAGTTTGCTATGGCCAAGATATTTCCCTTCCACGGAATTACATATTCTCTGAAGAAGATCGATGATCTCACATCTGTCGTGACTCCGCCGTATGATCAAATCGATCTGCAAGACCAGGAGAAATTTTACCAACGTCATCCGTATAACATCGTTCGCATCATTAAAGGGAAGGTTCATCCTCATGATGATGAGACCGATAACCGCTATACCCGTGCCGCTGCCTACCTGGCAGAATGGAGAAGAAAGGGAATCTTCGTTCGTGCTGCTCAACCAGCACTGTACGCGTACTATCAGGAATACAACCTCCAGGGAATAACTTATTTGCGGAAAGGATTTGTGGCCCTCGTTGAGCTGAAGCCATCCGGCGCCGGAATGAGGGGCCATGAAATGACTCTTGCCGAACCTAAAGCTGACCGGTTGAATCTGATCCGTGCTACTCAGGCCAATTTCGGCCATATATTTATGCTCTACTCGGATCCAGAGAGGCGGGCTAACCAAGTGATCGATTGTGCTATCGTCGGACAAGAACCAGGTTGGCAAGCACTGGATAGCGACGGCAACCGCCATATGCTGTGGGAGATCAGTGATACAGCAACGATCGCAACCCTACAGAGAACGATGACTGAGAAAGTCCTTTACATTGCCGATGGTCACCATCGGTACGAAACAGCGGTGACATTTATGGAAGAATGTCGTGCTGCCGGATGGCAAGCGATCGGAGCAGAGAGCTTCCATTGCCGCATGATGACGATGATTAACATGAACGAGCCTGGATTGATTATTCTTCCTACCCATCGTGTAATTCGTAATCTGAGCGATTTTGACCGAAAAGGATTCCTCAACCACCTTGCCGGAAACTTTGTCGTTGAGGAGATAGCTTCGTTAAGTGAAATTCGCCACTTGCTTGCCCAGCGCAAAGAGGGAGAACATCTTTTCGGATTATACATGGGTAAGAATAATTTTTATCTTCTGCGTCTGCGTAACGAACAGATCATGGATGAGATCATCAAAGATCGTTCACCGGAATGGAAGCGGCTTGATGTCACTATTCTTCACCAAGCAATACTCGAACCGTTACTGGGGATCGACGCAGTGGCTCTACGGGAACAGACGAGCGTCGATTACGTACGTGATAGCGAGCAGGCCATCGCCATGGTCCAGGCAGGAAGCCATCAGTTAGCGTTTATCATGAACCCGACAACGATCGATGAGGTACGGATAATATCAGATCTGCAAGAAAAGATGCCTCAGAAATCGACTGATTTTTACCCTAAACTATTGACCGGTCTGGTGATGACGCAGATGGAGATCGATCGTAAATAAGTAGTGGAGCTGACCGACTACCCGAGGATGTCAAACTTAAATCGGATACGAATAATCCAGCGCGTGAATTGCATCCTGAGACTATACTATACCGCTTGCAAGGATCTGACCCCAAGATCACAAGATTTTGTTATCCCAACTACGATGCTTTAGAAGAAGACTTAGCTTGCTGACAAAATCGATGTAGCTTAAGGATCCCGATTCCGCTCAATCTAACACTTGACTTCCAATAAAAGAGTGTTAGAATACTATCAACGAGATTCAGAGAAGCTTAGCTGTTGACCAAAGATGGATCAATTATGGACTAGTAAGTGGTGTAATTTTACAGATAACTCGCATCGCTGCAAGAAAAAGACCAGGAATAACGATCCGATCTCTTAAGTATTTGTAATCCACAAGATAGAGGAGAATGTATGGCAAAAATAGGTTCAACTCCGAGTGTTTATCAAACGGTTATTCAACAGTTCAACCGTGCGGCCGATCGTATGAAATTGGATCCAACGATCCGCAAAATTCTCTCTGTTCCCATGAATGAAGTTCGCGTCAATTTTCCCGTCAAGATGGATAACGGGCAGATCGAGATATTTACTGGATACCGCGTACAGCATAATAACGTGCTCGGACCCTTTAAAGGAGGGCTTCGCTATCATCCGGCAGTGGATATCGACGAGGTGCGTGCCTTGGCCACTTGGATGACGTGGAAGTCAGCGATTCTCGACATCCCGTTTGGCGGTGCAAAGGGCGGCATTCAGTGTGATCCTACTCTTTATTCCGAGTCTGAAATCGAACGTATCACAAGGCGGTTTACATTTGCGCTCGGAAACAACATCGGACCTGAATACGACATTCCCGGGCCTGACGTCAACACTAATGCACAGACGATGGCATGGATTCTTGACACTTACCTTGCCACCCTTCCGCCGCAGATGCGCCATCAATCGATCCATGTAGTTACCGGCAAACCGGTGGAAGCCGGCGGCAGCGTCGGTCGTAATAAAGCGACCGGACAAGGAGTGGTGTATTGTATCGAGCGTTGGGCGCAAGACCGATCGTTCGATTTGACAAGTGCCACATATTTTATGCAGGGATTCGGTAACGTAGGATCAGCAGCGGCACGTTTAATGAAACCATTCGGATCCACGCTGGTAGCGGTGGAGGATCATACTGGAGCCATCGCAAATGCGGATGGTATCGATGCTGTGGAATTAACCGCCTATGTAGCCAAACACGGCGGAATTAAGGGATTCTCGGCAGCCGCGGCCATCGATCATAAAACATTTATGAGTACGCAGGCCGACATCTTCATTCCGGCAGCATTGGAAAATCAACTGACAGCCGAAACAGCGCCGTGGCTCAGTGCGCAGGTAAAGTTAATCGCCGAAGGCGCAAATGGTCCGACAGACTTAAATGGCGATCGTATTATATCCGAAAAAGGAATCGATATACTGCCCGACATACTGTGCAACTCCGGTGGCGTGACAGTCAGCTACTTCGAGTGGCTACAAAATAAGCGTGCTGAGTCCTGGGAACTGGATGTGGTGGACAGCCAACTACGTAAGAAGATCCTGGGTGGCTACGACCGAGTACAAGGAGTAGCGGATGAATTACAAGTCGATTGGCGAACAGCTGCTTACATCGTGGCTTTAAGACGCCTGGCCCGGGTCTACAAACACCGCGGCATCTTCCCATAGGGGACGACGGGGTTCGCGCTTCCGCTTCGAAAAAGGTTCACGGTAGAGAAACGTTCGTGGTTCAGAGCCAGAGTCCGTGATAATGATGCCATGGACATGACGGGAATGCCACGAGTTCTACGAACTCTCGCAATGACAAGAAAAAGAAGGTCTTCTACCGTTTTAGTCTATCTACCTTTAGTATTACGTTATTTTAAAATACACCCTCAAAAACGGGTTGGAAAGCCAATTTTTGAGGGTGAAACAAATAGTTATATTATGGGCCTCCTGGCATCACTAACCACAAGACAATACCGACTATTCCAACTATGATGCCGGTTGCACCGACAATCAGGCTAGTCTGTACTTGTTGGGCAAGCTCCTCATCGTGCGCTGGTACCGCTTCTAATGCTTGTATTCGTTGAGTAAGCGCAGTCAGCTGCGCTTCGTTACGGGCGATCCGGTTTTCTAAAGCTGCCGTACCTGCTCCGGCTCTGAGCGCCTCAATCTCGCGTTGCATAACTGAGATATGATCCGCCACGTTTAAGACCAGATTCTTCACTACGTCGAGGTCCTCTCTCGGTGTAACGCCACGCGGATAGTTTTTCAAATATCTGACCGTACGAGCCGTAAGAGCTGCGGCAGAAAAACGATCGAGTGGCTGTGCGCCATTAAATCTTCCTCCTGGCAAGCCGATAATAATTCCCCGCTCTACCAGGAATTGGATATCAGCGTGGGCCCAATGGTTAATCGGTACATCGGCGAATACTCCACCTTGCTGGGCTGCTGGAGCAGGCCTACCATCTTTTCCTGGGGGTAACCCACCACCTCCGTAACCACTCATTACTGTGAAGAGTGCGATACCCAATGCAACGGTTATCGTTACTTGTAGGAGACGACTACGAAAGAGCCCTACAGTTTTCCTCTTAATGTCCTTCATCTTGATTCCCCCTTTTAGAGTCTATATCATTCGTTACAAGTTTATCGACTCCTAATGCTAAAAACAAACGTCATATGTAATATCGAAATGGGACATTTGTTAGCCTTTTCAGCACAAAAGCACGCAAACGAGTACTGTTGAACGTACAGGTAGAACTAAAGCACCACCTGTCTTTAGAGAACGGGGTTTACGCTTCCGCTTTGAAAAGGGTTCACGGTTCGGAGGATGTGAATAACATGTAGGTGCCCCCGTAGAAATATTCTATTCCCACCGGTCAAGCAAGTCGAGTCCGGCAAACGGACGGGCGAGAGAGCCCATGCTTTTCCCATCTGCATTTGCTTTTACCCCAAAACTCAAACCTTGCCGTCTTTCGACTCTCGACTTGCAACTTATTCCAACGTTGATATTGCGATCATAAAAGGCTAAAATTTAGTCAACAAACTAATATAGAGAGGCGATTATGAAGCAATACTTTTCCCACCGGGCTCGCGAAATTCGACAATCAGTGATTCGAGAACTTCTTAAACTGACAGAGCGGCCGGAGATTATCTCCTTTGCCGGAGGATTACCTGATGCCGAGACTTTTCCTGCTGCGGAATTGGCGGATATCGCCTTCGATCAGTTACGCAATGACTATCAGAAAGTATTGCAGTACGGCACCACGGAAGGAAGCAGGACTTTTCGCAATGCGGTTATCGAATGGATGAGAAAAGATGGTCTTAATCTTTCGCTCGACCACATGGTAGTCACCAATGCTTCGCAACAGGGGCTCGATCTTATCGGCAAGACATTCATCGATCCTCAAGATGTGGTCTTCTGTGGAGCACCTACTTATGTTGGAGCGATCCAGGCATTCAGAGTTTTTCAGGCTGATATGATCGGTATTCCACTGGCGGATGACGGGATAAATTTAGATATCCTGCAGCGAGAGATCAAAACAGCACGCGCGGCTGGAAAGCGATTGAAATTGATCTATGAGATTCCTGATTTCCAAAATCCAAGTGGCATCACTCTCTCGCTTGTCAAGCGAAAAAAGTTACTGAAGATCGCTGATCAATACGATCTACTGATCGTGGAAGACGATCCATACGGTAAGTTACGCTATTCCGGAGAGCCGATACCATCTCTTAAGAGTCTCGATACAGCGGGAAGAGTGATCTTACTCTTTACTTTTTCCAAGATCCTTGCTGCCGGCCTTCGGATTGCAGTTGTCATTGCTGATCCAATTTTTATCAAACGTATTGTGTTGATGAAACAAGCGGCTGATCTGTGTACACCTGTTTTAATGCAGCGGTTAGCTGCCCGCTATATGCTCGATTATGATTTAGATGCCCACTTAGAAAAGAGCAGGAACCATTATCGCATCAAGCGCGATGCCATGCTGGCGGCGCTGGATCGCTATATGCCGGTGGAAGAAGGAGTGAGCTGGACTAAACCTGATGGAGGGCTCTTCTTATGGATACGTCTTCCTGAAGAAGTTGATACAGAAGAGATGCTCCCGAGAGCGTTAGAACGGAATGTCGCCTATGTGAACGGCAGTGCCTTCTACTGTGATGGAGGAGGAAAGAATACGATGCGTCTCTCCTTTTCCGCTGCAACTGAGGAAGAGATCAAGGAAGGAATTAAGCGCTTAGCGGAAGTTGTGTGCGAAGAGATCGCAAGGTGTCGCACTGCAGTGACCAGTTAAAGGAGTCGTAGGGGCGGGTTCAAAACGAGATTGCTTCGTAGAGTCGCAATGACGGAAGGGGCATAAGTAACGGGATTGCTTCGCAGACTCGCAATGAAGGAAAGAGGTGGGGCAAGAGTTGACAGTCGGCAGAGATCTCTTTGCTTTGGCTACGCTTTGCAATGAGGAAAAGGTACTTGTAATGATATGCTCGGCACAAAAAAGGGTCGACAGATTATCTGTCGACCCTTTTGTCATCTGTTCTATCTGGGAGTAACGGTAAAGGTGACGGTTACTGTATAGTTACCAGGCTCCAACTGGAGAAGATTACGCAACGAATAATCGACTCGGAGAACTCGATTTCGCGTACCTGTCCCTACAGCTCTGCGCTGACGGTCGTTTGGGCACGATATTACGACTTGCAGATGGTCACGTGCAGTTCCAGTTACTTCGAAGGAGATTGACCAGTTGATATTACTCTCAATAGTCAACTCAGCCGCATCAAGTTTCTGCGCAGTATCAGCAAGACCATCGATTGTCCCAAAGTCAACGGCTGTCCTACTAATCGCAATGCGCAGGAATCTATGAATTGTCCACGTAACGGTATTACTAACTGCACGAATCTCAGGAGCAGTCGTAGCCGCTGCAACATCAATCAGCCCAAGTCCGCTTACTGCCAGACCCAATACTAATAAACCTACTACTAATTTTGTCCCCATTCAAAGCACCTCCTAATGGTAATTCTGTTGAGTATCTATTATTTATGTAGTAATCTGGCTACCATTAGGCAGACTGCGGCAACCCGGCGATCTTCAGCATAGTCTACTGGGCACTCGTTGTAGCTTAATTAAACTCGCCAAAAGAACCCACCTGGCTTGAAAGAAGACCCGTGGCTTTGCGTCCCGGGATCACTCCCGGTTTGCCCTTATCACAGCGCTCAATTAAGAACTCTGCCTAGTAAGGTCCGTATCCCATCCTTTCAGATGGTTTGCTGTTTGTAGATACTTATCAGAGGACATCTTACAGCGGTCCATCCGCTGTAATCTTTAATGAGATGCGAAAAGAGGAGAAAAGTGATCAATCGATTTCGGTAACCCGGCTATCTATATAAGACCCGTGGCTTTGCGTCCTCTCTTCGCAAAGAGTTTGCCTGTTCGTTTCTTTTGATTCACTTGTCAATGACCGACAATTACATTATGCCATAATTTACATTTTTTTAGACAACACTCTTTGGAGTTCATAGTGAGCTGTTTGTGCACACAAAGGCATACTCCCTTTACAGTAGAAAATGAAGGAAAGATCAGGTAAGATGTAGTAGGGCCGAGTTTAAACCCCATCTCTACCAGGAGAGGAAGAAAATAACTTTATGAACTCAATGGACGCTACACACTCTATGAACCCTGTTCTTAAGTCAGCTTGTTATGTGCAGTGCCAGAGCAATCATGTGCAAATAGAGAGAGCAGCGGTCGGTCGTCTCGCCTCTTCTTTGCTTACTCTTTCTGTGCCGGAGTGGAATTATCAGTACCATTTCTACGATGGGAGCGCGCGGACCGTTGCTTATCTGCTCCTCCTCGATGCGCTCAATTTCTGTTTTTTTAGCGAACCGCAATGGCGGATATCCTATCGCAACGAGCAACTGACCGGATATTTCGCGCTTGCGGCATCTCTTAAACGCGGGTTGGAGGAAGGGATTCCGCTCGATGACTTCTCCTTCCTCGCAGCAATAGATCATAAAATCTTATCGTATATCTTACGGGGAGAGAATGAGATCCCTCTGCTGGAGGAACGGCTGGCGATCGTTCGCGAACTAGGAACTGAGATGATGGCTCATTATCGAGGAGAAGCAAGCAGGTTGATCACTGCTGCTGCCGGCAGCGCACTTAAGTTAGTTCATCTACTTGTGACAACCTTTCCTTCCTTTCGCGATGAGTCTTTATACAAAGGAAAAGAGGTTTATTTTTACAAGCGGGCACAGATATTCGTTGCTGATCTCTACGGAAGCTTTTACGGTAAGGAGTGGGGAAAGTTCTCTGATATCCTGCTGTTGACCGCATTTGCTGACTACAAAATCCCTCAGATACTGCGCCATACAGGGGTGTTAACTTATTCCGACGAACTGGCAGCATTGATCGACAAAAAGCAGGAAATCCCGGCTGGGTCGACAATGGAAATAGAGATTCGCGCCGGAACGATCTATGCAATTGAGTTGTTACGACAAGAATTGACTGCGCTGGGGAGAGATCTGCTGCCACTAGAGATCGATTGGATCCTGTGGAACAGAGCCCATAATGTGAAAATGGCGCCCCATCACCGCACAATCACCACTTTCTATTAACGATGAGTATATTTGAACTCTTACACCAAGATGGCGCAGCCCGAACAGGGGTGATTCATACTGCTCACGGCACTATTCGTACTCCGGCCTTCGTTCCAGTGGCAACACGAGCGTCGGTTAAAGCGCTCGATGCACGTGATTTACGCGCAACCGGGGTCCAGGTAGTGATCGCCAATGCATACCATCTTCATCTGCAACCAGGAGAAGAACTTATCGCTCATCTCGGTGGGATACACCGTTTCTCCGGCTGGGACGGGCCGACAATGACGGATTCAGGAGGGTTCCAGGTATTCAGTCTGGGAGCAGGTAAGGAACATGGCATCGGCAAAGTAGCCTCAATCTTTCCCGACTATGAGGAGACGCATCTGAAGCCACAAGGCAAATCACTCGTCCGCATAACCGAAGAAGGCGTATATTTCAAGTCGATCATCGATGGTTCGACTTGCTTCTTCACGCCGGAAAATGTCATTGCTTTACAGCGGAAACTAGGCTCGGACATTATGCTTGTCCTCGATGAGTGCACGTCACCGCTCCACGACAAAGTTTATACAAAACAGGCAATGGAGCGGACACATCGCTGGGCAATACGAGCGCAGGAAGAATTTGCCCGGTTGAGTGATGCTGATAACTTTCCTAATCTTAATCAGCATTTATATGGTATCATTCAGGGCGGAGCTTACAAAGATCTGCGGCGGCAGAGCGCCCAATTTATCGGTGATCTTAACTTTGCTGGATTAGCAATCGGCGGCTCTCTGGGCAAGTCGAAAGAGGATATGTACAATGTTCTGGAATGGACAGTACCCTTTTTGCCAACGATGAAGCCACGTCACTTGTTAGGAATCGGTGAGATTGAGGATATCTTCGCTACTGTGGAGCGAGGGATCGACACACTCGATTGTGCTTCACCGACCCGTATTGCGCGCAATGGGACGGTCTTTACGCGAAATACTCTCCACCAGCGGATCAACTTGCGCAACGCGATATTTAAAGATGATCCGCGTCCAATCGATGAGCAGTGTGATTGCTACACATGCAAAAACTATTCACGTGCCTATCTACGCCATCTCATTTGCGCCAGCGAAATTTCCTTCTATCGCCTCGCCTCACTCCATAACCTTTATTTTTTTTCCCAATTGATGGAGGAGATCAGAGAAGCGATTGCTGCTCATACCTTTAAGGAACTAAAAGAGACGTGGCTTGCCGTAGATTATGAAATGGAAGTTGCCGACCCGATGGAAAACGGTGGTGGGGGTTGAGTGCTGAAGTTTTAGGATCCAGAAAGAGGTAGACTGCTGGATCTTAAACTGTGTACCACTTTTTCCGAACCGTTCCGATGGCGGCATCGTATCTTTACATCCGGCGGGATGGTTGTAATCTATTCCCGGATGTAATTTAATTTATTTTCATTCCATGATAGGAGTGCGGGGTCTGCGCCTACAAAAATTATTGCACGCAAAGGCGCACAGACGCAAAGGAAGAGAGCTAAAGTCGGAAGTCAAGTGGCACAAGTTGAAAATCCCAGAGAAAGACTTTAACCGCGAATCTTAAACCGTGATCGATTTCCTACCATGGACTTTAGGATAAACTCTACGTTAAAATGTTAAATAGAGAGTCGTGAATATCAATCGAAGATCGAAGATTCTATCGCTGAGGAGGATTGGATGAGTAAACTGGATTTTATCACAGAGAGACTTCAGTCATTACAAGCGCAAGGGTTATACAACACCATCCGCACAATCGAAAGTGCGGTCGATGCATGGACTATTGTCGACGGCAAGCGAGTCCTTAATATGTGTTCCAATAATTATTTGGGGTTTGCGGCTGATTCCCGGCTCTGTGCTGCTGCTAAGGATGCGATCGATCAGTTGGGAGTGGGACCGGCCGCGGTGCGCTCAATTGCCGGTACAATGAATATCCACTTGGAATTAGAACAGAAGATCGCCGCATTTAAAGGAACAGAGGCGGCATTGTCGCTCCAATCGGGATTGGGAGTCAATCTTGCAGTTATCCCTCTTTTAATGGAGAAAGAGGATGTGATCTTCACTGATGAACTTAACCATGCTTCGATTATCGACGGCTGTCGTCTCACGAAGGCCAAGCGAGTCATCTTTGCTCATTGCGATGTAGCCGACCTGGAACGCTTATTGGCGGAGAATAAAGATATCGACAAGAAACTGATTGTAACAGATGGTGTCTTCTCAATGGACGGAGATCTCGCTCCATTGCCCGATATTGTGACAATAGCAGAGGAGTATGATGCTATGGTCATGGTCGATGATGCGCATGGTGAAGGTGTCCTCGGTGGTCATGGACGCGGTATTGTCGACCATTTCTCCCTGCACGGGAGAGTCGATATTGAAGTTGGAACAATGTCTAAGGCATTCGGAGTAATCGGTGGTTATGTTGCCGGGAAGGCGAAGATAATCGAATATTTACGGCAACAGGGAAGGCCGTTCCTTTTCTCTTCTGCTGCTACTCCTGCTGATGTAGCAGCTTGTATTGCAGCAATCGATATTCTCACTGAGACGGACCAACCAGTACAGCGACTGTGGAAGAATACGCACTACTTCAAGGAGAAGATGAAGAAGCTCGGGTTTGATATCGGCATCAGCGAGACTCCGATTACCCCGGTTATGCTGGGAGAAGCAAAGATAGCGCAGGAATTTTCCCGGCGTCTCTTTGCAAGAAACATCTTCGCCCAATCAATTACTTTCCCAACAGTTCCGCACGGCAAGGCACGGATTCGTACTATGATCTCTGCTGTTCACTCGCAAGATGACCTTGATTTCGCGTTGCAAGGATTTGCTGCTGTCAGAGAGGAACTCTTATAACGGCTCACGAAAAAGTTCTCATTGCGCGTCCCTTCCAAGTGAAATGCGAAATGTAAAGGTTTTTATGCAGCGCGATACTCGACCAATAAACTGAACGTCAATTAAGGAGAAAAAATGAAACGAGTAATTAGCAGTAAAGCTGCTCCACCCGCAGTAGGACCCTATTCACAAGCAATTTTGATCAATGGGTTTCTCTTTACTTCCGGACAGCTGCCGGCCGACAATGCGGGTAATTTAATTATCAATGATATCGCTGCTGCCACACGCCGATCACTGGAAAATGTGCAATCGATCCTCCAGGCAGCGGGCGGTAATATGGATCAGATTGTCAAAGTAACAATCTTCCTGACTGATATGAAAGATTTTGCGGTGGTAAATGGAGTTTACACCGAGTTCTTCAGTGGAGAACCACCGGCACGATCTTGTGTTGCTGTAGCTGCACTGCCCAAGGGCGCTAAGATTGAAGTTGAAGCGATCGCTTATTTGGGCGGATAGAGAAGAATATTATCGATCAGTCGTACGCTACCGATTCTAACGGCTAATGATACGAGAGCTGTCCGATCGATAATCGGTAATTCGTCTAATGTGTCGGCTGTAGTGATTTCGACATACTCGATCGTTACCAGTGGTTCTTGCTTGAGGCAGGAGATCATTGCATTGCGGATCTCGGCAGAATCGACAGTACCCCTGTTGTGCATCTGACGCGCTACCGTCAGTGCGCGATAGAGAATCGAGGCTGCCTGTCGTTCCCTGGCGTTAAGAAGAAGATTACGACTGCTCATTGCCAGCCCATCAGCTTCGCGAAGAGTCGGTACAACTATGATCTCCACATCTATGTTCAGGTCAGTGACCATTTTGGAGATTACCAACACCTGTTGCGCATCTTTCTGCCCGAAGTACGCCCGTGTTGGCTGGATAATGTTGAAGAGCTTGGTAACGATCGTCGCCACACCACAAAAGTGGCCAGGCCGCGCCCTTCCTTCTAACTCTTTGCTGATCTGCTTCACTTCAACCCAAGTATTAAACCCAGCTGGATAAATCTCCTCGCAGGGAGGAACGAACACAAAATCGATTTTCTCACGTTCAAGCAGCTCTAAGTCGCGCTTAAGATCACGCGGGTAACGAGCAAAATCTTGCTGGGAGTCAAATTGGGGTTGATTGACAAAGATGCTGACTATCACGACAGTATCGTTTCGTTTCGCTTCTCTAACGAGCGCCAAATGACCGTCGTGTAGAGCGCCCATTGTGGGAATAAACCCGACTGAGCCCATAATCCCTCTTCGTTTGTCTCTTATTGCAGTGATCGTGCTTACTACATCCATATCTGATCGGAAAGTTAAAGCTCGGCAAGGAGGGACTGATCGATCATTGTGCTGTGATCAGCATCCGGGAAAGTTCCTCCTTTGACATCATTGATGTAAGCAGTGACCGCAGTAGTGATCTCCTGTGCCAAATCAGTATATCGTTTGGCATGACGGGGAACAGAACCAGGAGAGAGCCCCAAGATATCGCTTAACACTTGTACTTGACCATCACAGTGCGGCCCAGCACCGATCCCAATAGTCGGAATCGAGAGTCGCTCGCTGATCAACTGGGCAAGCGGAGAGGGAATACATTCTAACACAATTGCAAATGCACCGGCCTCTTCAACAGCCATTGCATCGTTTAATACCTGGCGTGCACTGTGAGTTGTCTTACCTTGTACTTTGAATCCACCCAGTTGATGGACTGACTGCGGAGTCAATCCGATATGGCCCATCACTGGAATACCGCAGTCAACTATCCGCTTGATCGTCTTTGCTGTTGTTATCCCTCCCTCCAGCTTAACTGCCTGCGCCCCGCCATGTTGAATAAACCGGGCTGCATTTTCCAGTGCAGTAGCGATATTGATGTGATAAGTCATAAATGGCATATCACTCACGATCAATGCGCGTGCAGTGCCACGGACTACGGCGCGGGTATGGTGGACCATCTCATCCAGCGTTACCGGAAGCGTCGTCTCATAGCCGAGCACCATCATCGCCAAGCTATCGCCGACAAGAATCATTGGTACACCAGCATTATCGACCAGGAGGGCAGTCAAGTAATCATAGGCAGTGAGCATCACTATCTTCTCACCCTCCATGCACATTCTCTTTATTGTGTTAATTGTAATACGCAATTTATCCTCCTTAGCGGGTTAGCGATAAGAGACGCGAGGTTTGGAAGCGGTTAAGTCTCTTAATCTCTGGGCTTTCCTTTTGCCTTTGCGAGAGATTCTTTCTCTTTTTAGTTCACGTTTTGCCGAACCGTGAACCCTTTCCGAACCTCTTTCCTCGATAATTGTATTATCAAGCGAATTCAAATAGACAAGTTTGGGCGTCACCATGCGCGCTTCTTCATCCGACATCAAACGATAGGCAAGGATGATCACTAAATCATCGTTGACCGCTTGTCTGGCTGCTGGTCCATTGAGGCAGATCTGTCCCGACCCTGCTTCTCCTTCGATCACATAGGTGTGGAACCGTGCGCCGTTGTTTATATTTAGCACTTCGACACGTTCATACGGAAGAAGATCAGCCGCATCCATTATATCACGCGCAATAGTGATCGACCCCTCATAGTGTAGATTCACATCGGTTACTCGTGCCCGATGAATCTTGCAGTGGAGCATCATTCTCATTATCTTTACTCCTTATTGGCTAATAAATCGTATAGTTTCATCGCTGTTATATTGTCGAGTTTGCCTTTGGCTAAGGCAATAGGAATCGTCTGTCGACCCAGTTCCTTGTACAGCTCAACGAGAGTCGGCGCATGCTCCTCCAGGGCACGCAAATGCTTGCTAATCGTCTCTTTGTCACCGCGACTGATCGGTCCGGTGAGTGCGTGCGGCAGTCCCAGCGTATTGATATTATTAATCATCCCGTTTAAGAGCGGTGTCAATGCAGCCATCGCTTGTGTAGGTTCAACCGGCTCAGCGAACGACTGCCATAGATCAACGGCTAATTTTATCAAAGTCACCACATAATTGCAGGCGAAGACCGCTGCGATGTGGTAAAGGACTTTATCTCTTCCCTGCAGTACAATCGACGTACCGTCCAAAGTAGAGACGATCGCTTTTAGAAAAGCGAACAGGATCCCTTCTGCTTCAATCGCAAAGAAGGAGCCGGGTAAATTTGCCTGTGCCTGCGCAACATCGGCAAAAGACTGAAGTGGATGAAGCGATCCGACCATCGCCCCTTTCTCTCGGGCAGCGGCAAGGACAGCGAGTGAATGCGTACCACTACAATGAATTACCCAGTGATGGGGTTGCCAAGCAATTGAGGCAGCGACTGTAGCGATAGAGTCATCCGGGGTGGTGATAAATATGACATCAGCATTCTCTGCCACCTGTTGCAGCGTAGTACAGATGTGACATCCGTTTATCATACCAGCCAAGCGGGCCGCTGATGTGTGGCTGCGACTGGCAACTGCCGTTATGCGGTACCCGCGCGTGGCGAGTGTTGTTGCAAGAGCAGTACCGACTCTTCCTGCACCGATAAATCCTAATTTGATTTGCTTTTCATTCATTTTCTACTCTTGCCTGTATAACGGCTGTCATTCAGCAAGGAGTTTCACTACTCTATCCAGTATCCGCTGAGCAACATCAGTCTTGTTAAGCAGCGGCAGTTCCTCGATGCAACCGGTGCGGTCGATGATCACTACTTGGTTTTGATCAGCGCCAAACCCGCTGCCAGCAATAGTGATATCATTAGCAATAATCAGATCGAGATCTTTCTGATCGAGCTTCACCTTTGCATTATGCAGCAAGTTCTCTGTCTCGGCGGCAAACCCGATCCGGAGTGGTCTGGGGGTGCAGCTCGCTGTTTCGGCGAGAATATCAGGCGTTCTTTCTAAAGTAAGATCCCAACGTTGATCAGCCTTTTTTACCTTTTCTTTTTGCATCTTTACCGGGCGATAATCCGCGACTGCCGCTGCCATAATTAGGATATCGACTCGAGATATCATTTCACCCACTGCAACAGACATCTCCTCGGCGGTCTGCACATCTATTACCTCTATTCCGAGCGGCTTGGCAAGAGATGTCGGCGCACTGATGAGTCGTACGTGTGCTCCGCGATCACGCGCGGCAGCAGCGAGAGCATAACCCATCTTACCGGAAGAGCGGTTACCGATATACCGGACCGGATCGATTGCCTCTTGTGTACCACCAGCAGTAATGATGACCTCTTTACCGATAAGATCCTTTTTGCGATCCAGCAAGTGACAGATAGTGGTGACAATCTCATCCGGAGGAGCAAAGCGACCTAATCCTATGCCGCCGGAAGCGAGGCGGCCATGCAGCGGACCGATGAGAGTAAAACCTCGCTGGTGCAGTTTAGTCAAATTCAGTTGCGTAACAGGATTATTGTACATACCTGTATGCATAGCCGGCGCAATGACTACTGGCGCTGCTGTTGCCAGCACAGTACAAGTTAGACTATCATCAGCGATACCATTGGCCAGCTTAGCGATGATATTTGCTGTCGCCGGGGCAATGGCAATCAGATCGGCTGCCTCGGCTAATGCTACATGCTCAATACTGAAAGGAGAAGCAAGTTGGAACATATCGGTGACTACTGGACGGGCGGTGATGCTGCGAAAAGTCAAAGGAGTGACAAACTGTGTCGCCGCTTTGGTCAAGATAACCTCAACATCAATCCCTTTTTGTGTTAACTGACTGGCAACATCCACTGCTTTATAAGCAGCGATCGATCCTGTGACGCCCAGCACAACTATCTTGTTGCTCATTCTGAAATCTCTCCTTTAGTTTTTAGACAGCCTTGCGCGCGTATTAACAATTTGGTCTGTTGTTGCGCCAATATTTTATCCTTTGTGGTTAAGGAAGTCTAAGGTCGGGAGATAGTAGATGATTTTTCATTTGAGGCAACGATGCGTATGATTGGGAGTACTTTTTTGATGAAGCAATGCGCCCTTGACTTTCTGGCGGAATTGCATTATATTTACAATCAAAAGTCTGAGGACTTATCAGATTCATCGGCAAAGGTAGCAATTTGAATTGCTGGCTCGTAGCGGAGCATCCTTGACCTTAAAGGAGGTGGTCGATTCGCGCAAAAATAGAG
>JAJHSB010000019.1 GCA_022684035.1 Candidatus Acetothermia bacterium
AGCACTGGTATACCGATGGAATGGACGAGGGCCTGTTCCGCGCGTTCCATCGCCGAAGTCCCAAGCGTACGAGATGATCGTCCCGTCAGGATCATGCGACGCAGTAGCGTCAAAGCGGATCCATTCTCCCACCATTGGTCGAGGCGGAGTAAAAGTAAATGTTGCTACTGGTCGTTCATTTATCACTCGCGGCATTAGCGTAGCAGTAACCATCCGTGTACGCCCTGCTCTGATGGATACGTGCTGTGTCCAATCATAATATCCACTCTTGGTGATCCGAAGATGGTAAGATCTGGGCGCGAGATGGATCGTACGCGGAGTCCAACCGTAGTAGTGACCGTCGATATAGATACGGGCAAAGGGCGGCACAGAATTGATCGTCAATAAACCCCGCGCCGGAGGAGCGCCGATGACGATCTGAAACCTCAGCCAATCTTCCGCCCACACAGGAGTGGGAGCGATCCCTTGCAGTTGGATGAGAAGTGTAGCCTTAAATGCCGCTGGGTCTGTTCCAAGAAAGGGAAACGGCACTTCGATAGTGAATTCAGGACCGATATCGAGCGGCACAGGAGATGCTATTGCCTGGATGTAGTTTGTTCCGAGCGGCGGGACGATCTCCAGCTTATATCTTTTGTCGGGAATCGTATGGCGTCCTGCGCGCATGAAATTATTAGGAGTAAAGGCGTTAGGAAAGATCAATCTCACTCTCCCTGCTGCATCGATATTGTAAATATAGACAAAGGCGTCTTGATTCACTTCAAAATGGATCTGGATCGTGTCGCCGATCGTATAGACACCTCGCTCCTCCCAGACGCGGATCGATAGTCCTGTTTCAGCAGGTGGCCGGATGATAATCCCCAGTGGTCCAGCCGGTTGCGCATTTGCTAATGCTCCAACGGTAGTAAGCAGAATTGTCAAGATCAGTCCGGTTATCAGTAGTTTTGTGTTGCGATAATTCATTGTATGCCTCCTTATTTTTACTTAAATTATTTAATCTCGATTTATCCTTGGTACAGCGAGTACCATCTCAGAGAGGGCCTCGCCATCGATGCGGCGCAGTATCAGATCAACTATCAGTGTTGGGATAATCTCTATCGCAGATAGGCGTATTAGCCGCTTTGCAGCAGTATTATAGAGAGCGTCAACATGACGCGGGTCGCCTCTGGCAGCAAGATAGATTTGTAATGCGTCGGCAATATGCATTACCACCAGATCGAATTGCCTACGTGAAAGAAGGATGATCTCTCTCTCTTCCTCCCTTGCGCCAATGATGAATATGCCTCTCTCCTCGAGGAGATCGCGGACGCCGCTTAGAATCTCTTTCTGCTGCGTGATCGCCTGGAGGATCAAGTGTAAGTGAATACCGCGGGCTAACCATTCATTAGTTCTGCTAAGCAATTGGACAACAGGCAGTTTGTCCTCCAGCGTTGCGGCGATGACAAGGCCGATCTCTTCTTTTATTGCTCGAGGACCACTTGCGCGATCGAGCCACGTCAAGAAAGAGAGAGCCTCCACTGTCTGCAGGCGGTGCTCTGTGATCGCAAGATGGATAGCGGTCCACATTCTCATTGCTCCTGCAGGCGAGAACTCCATCTCGATCATCAGAAATCGCTTCACTTCCGATACTGGTATCTCTGCTGCTGCAGTTGCAGCGGTAGCTGTGCCGGCAAGGATGAGCAGAACTGATACCACTATTCCAATAATTATTCGTCTCATACGTCATCCCCCCCGTGTACCGATATAGCGGACAGAGTTGTAGTATCCGAAACTACGCACAAAGTCATCGGCCATCGGATCCTTGCCGAACCAGCGACCATCGACGATGAATGCATACTCATGTCTACCTGGCGCAAGCTCAACGTTAATCATCCAGATTCCATCGCCATCCGCATCGACAAGTGGAATCTTCTCCCAATTGGTGAACGTCCCGGCGATCTGTATCTCCCGCGCTCCTGGCGCGAGTAGAGCGAATATAATTCCATTCTGCTCGACACCTGTAAGAATGGCTGGTTTGCTGGGTAAGCGCTCTGCTAACCTATTACCTAATGCCATTCCGAAAATGAAGAAGATCACTGCCGTTGTTCCGACAATGAGCAGATCATTGATTCTCCGCTTACGCGGAGCAGTGAAAAATTCTTTTACTCTTTCCCATCCGCTTTGACGCGGGAGTCGGTTGGAAATTTCCGTAACGATCCGATCTTCCAGCCCGTCAATGCGAAAGATCTGTGCTTGTACATCATTTGCCAATTGTTCTGCGATCATTCGATCTAGATCATCGCGACGCATCTTTGATCACCTCTCTTTGATCTAATTTCTGTTTCAAAGCCACCTTGGCACGGTGGATGTGCGTCTTTATCGTCCCTTCTGGGGTCGATAGAATCTCAGCGATCTCTTTATAAGTAAGATCGTTCCAATAGTGCAATACTAATGGAGCACGATACTGAACCGGTAACTCGGTCAGTGCATCGCGCAGCCGTTCCTCTAGTTCTATTATTACAGCGAAACCAGGAGCCATCTCTTCTATTTGATGCCCGGCAGAGACGACAGGGTGGTAACGGTGATAGCGTAGTTTGTTCTTGCAGATATTTGCAACGATAGCGAATAACCAAGTGGAGAATTTCTTCTCCAGTTTGTAACGGCGCAGGTTATCATACGCGCGGATGAATGCATCGTGGGTAGCATCTTCAGCATCAGCGTGATGGCGTAGTATTCCAAGTGCGATACCGAATACCGCTTCTTTGTAACGCCGCACTATCTCTCCCCATGCTTCGCTATCTCCGTGCAAAGACCTTCGTAACAGACTCACCTCATCTACTACTCTATTTTGCACCCTGGATCTCCTCTCTTTGGTATCACTTAAATATACACTTAACCAGTAGGAAAGGTTTCAACTAACGGCACGGTTCGGAAAGGAGGTTCACAGTTCGAAAAAGGTTCGTAGTTCGTAGTTTAGAGCCAGAGTTCGTCATTGCAAGTCTGCGCAGTAATCCCGAAGGTTGAAACAGAAAGGCTGAGAGGTTCACGGTTCACGGTTGAAGATTCACGGTCAAAGTTTGCCTCTTGCCTTAATGGAAGTTTCCATACTTTGCGATAAGAATGTGAGAATTATTGCGCTCGCTCCTTTGTCAATCGAGCTGTTATAACTGTCGCAGTGAGGAGAATAGAGGCAAGCAGGACAACCTGCGTCGCACTGACATTCCTTGACTAAGTCTGATGCCTGTTTGATCAATTGAGGAAGATGAAAAAAGAGTTTCTCTGTTATTCCTATCCCTCCGTCTGCTGCATCGAAGATCATGATCGTTGGGCGACCGGTATCACGATGGTACGGAAAGGAGACTCCGGTAATATCAGAGGTATCACAGAGGACGGCAAGCGGTGCCATCGCAAGTAGTCCATGCTCAGCTCCGTGGATACCACCGAAGAGTCTCTCTTGTACAATGGCGGGGATTTCAGTGTTGATCGTAATCCACAGCCCTGCAGACTCGAAGATATGCGGCGGTAAATTAAGTTGTGCTGTTGCTATGGTCCGCCCAAGTTTCGTTTTGCGATAACCAGTGAAACTTTGTGTGATCCGCAAACGACCATAATAGTAACTCGCTGTTGCGGCTATTTTCTCTTGCTCAATGTGCACAATCTGTACTGCGGTATTAGTGAGAATCTCTGTATGGTAATCGACATTCTCTTGTTTGGCTGTTGCCGTGCCCGCTGTTAGATTGAGGGTTTCGACGACATAGGTCTGGCCGCGGTGAAGGAGCACTGCGCCGGCAAATGCGGAACGCCGTGCCCGTAAGCTGTCCATTATCTCCAGCAACTTGCCGTTGCAAGTAACAGCGATCATCTCTTCTGATATATTATCGAGATTAACCATTTCGTGTGCACGGACCGTTCCCCGATAGATCAGGCCTCGTGGCGTGCGACTGAGGAGACCTTTATCCACGAGATTGCCAATGGTCGGTTCTTGCTGTGGATCGATTTCATCACCAGCGAGGGGTAGTTCAGCCGCAGCACAAGCAAGGTGTCGATATTGGGCGTGAGGATTATTCACATTGAGGACAAGATTCTCCTTCTGTCGATCGAAGAAGTGATCCGGATGGTGTAGTAAATATTGATCAAGCGGGTTTCCAAATGCCATGAAGGTGATAAGCGATGGGTTTGTCCCCCTGCCGGCGCGACCTGCTTGCTGCCAAGTGGAAATAAGACTCCCAGGATAGCCGACAAGAATAGCAGCGTCGAGACTTCCGATATCAATTCCGAGTTCAAGCGCGCTCGTTGCTACCACACCATGGATCGATCCTTGTCGTAGTTCCTGCTCGATAGAGCGGCGTTCCTGAGGGAGATAGCCGGCGCGATAGGCAAGAATTTTCTTTTCCGGCACGAGATGTGATGCCATAAGAGCTACTTTCTCTGCCATTGCGCGCGATATAGTAAAGCAGATAGTTTGCAACCCTTCTTTTGTCAAAAAGGCAAGCAGCTGAGCTGCTTGTGAATAGATTGAACGATTGGACTCCACGAGAGAGTTCCAGAATAAGACTGTCTTTGCCCCGCGATTGAAATTATTTTCAATGATCGGAGTGCACTTTCGGCCGGTGAGCGATGCACCATATTCGATTGGATTGGCAATAGACGCAGAACTGAGAATGAGTTGGGGGGAGCTTTTATAATAATGCAGGATACGTAATAAGCGGCGAATAAGAAGCGCAACATTCGTTCCGAAAATACCGCGATAGTGATGCGCTTCATCGATGACAATATATTGCAGATTGGCGAAGAATCGCCTCCATTTATGGTGCCACGGAAGGTAATAATGAAGAGCATGTGGATTGGAGAGAATGATGCGCGCCTGCTCGCGAATCTTGCTACGCTGCTGCGCCGGGGTGTCACCATCATAGGTGGCGGGAGCCAAGTTGATCTTCAAAAATCGCTCTAAATCTCGCAACTTCTGTAATTGATCATTAGTCAGCGCCTTCATCGGGTATAGATATAGTGCAGTTGCCGTTGGATCAGCTAATAACCTCTCCATGATCGGTAAATTAAATGAGAGTGTCTTTCCTGAAGAGGTAGGAGTAGTGATGATAATATCTTTACCTGTTCTGATTAATTCTATCGCCTCTACTTGGTGGCGATAAAGCGAAATGGAGTTAGTCGACAGATAGTCTGTTAGTGGTGAAGATAAAGGTGCGATCAAATCCGCTGATAACGACCAATTAGAAGGAATCTCTTTGACGTAAGTCACTTGGTTTTGATACCAATGTTGCGCTGCGAGTTTATCCAGTAAATTCTTCATGAGCAGCGAAGAGGGAATTTTCCGTAATTTGGTACTGACAGGTGGTGATCAATCAACTGCTGAGAAAACCAGGATAACAGGACGACCAAACTAATGATGTCTTGCCGATTATGGTCTATGATAGGAGTTAATAGGTCTCTGAAACCGCTGTCGAGGTAGCGAGAATAAAGTGCAGGGATAAGACTGCCAGGCAGGTCATCTTGTCGCTTAATGTTAAGTTTGTAGCGTTCCACAGTTGATAATCGTAAATCAGGCAGTTCATCCCGCCATTGGCGCCGAGCATGGCAGAGCAGATCAAGGTGAATCAACTCATCTGGCAACGGCAAACCATAATATGTTAAACGCTCTTGGACCATCTTCCAGTCGAAGGCCTTACCGTTGTACGTTACGAGTATCGTACCTGCTGTTATTTCGCGGCTGATCATTATAAGGAGTGGGGGTTCTTCCCCGATCTTTCGCGCTAAATACTGTTTGAGTACTAAGCCACCTGTTGTCAGGCGGGCGATGGAGACAAGGAAGATCGGTGCATTATAGAGTCCTAAACTTTCGATGTCAAAAAAGATGATTTCTGCCGTATCGACCAACCCTGCTGTAACGAGGTTAAGAGGATGAGAAGAAGGAAGCCAGCGTGAAAGGATCTTATGTGCCTGCTTGGCGGACAATTCTCTTCCCAGTTCGTTTAATAGTGCCAGAGCCGCCTTGCCCCAACGTGGATGGTCGATAAGCGCTCTGATCGACCTGTATCCTTCACGGCGCAAGCGTTGCTGATGGTGTTCTCCTATTCCAAATATCAACCGCAACTCTGCATACAGAAGATCATGCGCATCTGCTTGTGAGAGAAGCGAAGCAGAGAATGATAATCGTTCTTCGATGAGCAGGCAAGCACCGAATTTAGTCTGAATTTCTCTCTCTATTTGCACTACTGGTATGATTTAGTCACAACCATCTGCTCGTCGAAGAGATGGGAGAATTTGTCACGTTCGTTGAGTTTATAAAAGGGTTAAAATCCATATCAGCTTAAAGTCGAGCTAAAATAAACCCGCAGCCATATCTCTGATCGTTTTTTCGAGCTTGCTCGTAAAAAAAACAGCTTTCTAATCGCCGCGAGAGTAAGGGCTTATCAGAGATAACCCGCGGTCATCTTACCTTCCCTTAATGCTGATTCTCATTAATATAGACCCAACGAAAGATTATTTATGATCGCTGGTGTATGGTAGCAGAGCCATTTTTCTTGCCCGACCTACTTCTTGCGTCATTGCACGTTGATGGCGAGCGCATAACGCTGTTGCTTTTTGGGAGAGAATTTTTCCGTGTCGGTTCATATACGCCTTAAGTAGCTCCGGCTTTTTGTAAGAAAGAACCAGCTTTCGTTCGCAAACGTTGCATTTTCTTTTTTGCTGAAATATTCTAAACA
Source organism: Candidatus Acetothermia bacterium (assembly GCA_022684035.1). GTDB lineage: Bacteria > Bipolaricaulota > Bipolaricaulia > UBA7950 > UBA7950 > UBA7950. Next base: position 6,699 of record JAJHSB010000019.1, read on the forward strand.
TCGTTAAAAGGGAGGTGTCTCCTTATCATCTTGCTGATTATGATATAATTCTGGTGGTTCGAAGGTTGAGTTGGGTGAGGAATCAAGGATTGTGCCGGCTGTTTCCGGACGTGGTCCCCCCAGGAACTGCACGCTTTGTGCCACAACTTCTATTACTTTCTTCCTTTCTCCTTCTGGTGTCTCAAAAGTATCGATGCGTAACCGTCCTTCAACAGCGACTGACCGGCCTTTAGAGAGGTAGTTAGCGCAATTCTCCGCCTGACTACCCCATGTGACGATAGGGATAAACGTGACTTCATCCTGCCAAGCTCCCTGTGCATCCTTATACTTCCGATTCAGCGCAATTGAAAATCGTGTTCGCGCTGTACCACCAGGCGTATATTTTAGCTCCGGATCAGTAGTCAGATTACCGATTAATATAACCTTATTCAAACTGGCAGCCATGATTTCTCCTTAAGCGAAGATTATCTCTTTCAATCATCATGCACGCATGTTATTTGGTAACGCAGTATATTTTCGTCAGTGTTGAATCTATTTTCCAGTTTTGCAACCTGATTAGGATCCAACTTAAAGGTAGTCAAAATATAGTAGCCTTCGCTGTAATGGTCAATTTCGTATGCTAAAATCCGTTTACCCCAATGGTCAACATTTATTATCTCGCCATTGGTTTCCGTCAACGCTCCATGGATTTTATCTACCAGTTTCGTCCGTTCTTCCTCGGGGAAATCCGGTTTCAGGATATAAATAAATTCGTATTTTCTCACAGATGCCACTCCTTTTTATTGTACGAAAAGAGACTTTATCCGAACCACAACAGATTGTCAAATTACTTGTAATTCCCTTGTAAATATGCTTTTCTAAGAATTATGTACAAAGTTTTGTCATGTAAAAGCGGGAGCGCTGTTCCCACTTGACAAAGGGTTCAATTACTGCTATAATGGAGATAATTTTTAACCCCAAACTAAAGTTCCATAAAGAGGTGGTAAGGTGAACAAAGGAGATTTCGTCGATAAACTAGCGGAGAAAACCGGATTTACTAAGAAGGATGCACGGATTGCGCTGGACGGAATGATCGGATTAATCACCGACGCGTTAGCCGTTAACGAAGAAGTCCTTCTGACTGGATTCGGAAAGTTCGAATCACGGGCTCGCAAGGAGTCCAACCGAATTAACCCACAAACAGGGAAGCGGATTATGGTGCCCAAAAAGGTGGTGCCGGCATTTCAACCGGGGAAGAACCTTAAAGAAGCTGTGGGCAAAAAACTTAGGGTTGGCCCCGACCTTAAAATAATTAAGCAATGAGATAACTGCAACTACTAATCATAACATTGCGTATACTCTAAGTGCGTCGACATTGCCAACGTGACGTTTGGTGATATGCAATCGGAGATGATGGATTATCCGGCCGAACAACAGATGAGTTGGCCAGAATAGTCGAAGAGGTGGTGCTGGTTATATACGGCGATGGGATAAGGTTTTCCGAGCAAGAGTGGGTAAATTATCTACAGTTACCCGGTTGATTGGTTCAAGTAATCGGAGTTAATTGTTTTTGCGAGAATACAAGGGCGACCCGCTATTATGGTGGGCGTCCTTGTATTTATCTAACGGTATTTAAAATAAGATCAAATAGATTCTTTTTTTGAAGTCTAAAGATGGTTTGAGGCTTTGGGCTAAAGATCACGGAGGCGTTGGAATGACAAAGGAGAATAATAAATCTCACGCAACGGTGTCGAGAGACGAGAATCATGAAGCGATGTCGCATCAAATCTCGGCGGATGACGGCTTGAGTAAGTCTCGCTTCGTATAACTTTCTCATACTTTGTTGGGGGCGGGCGGAACCTTCCTTTATTACGCCCTTCTCGGTCTTTTTTGCTCTGTTGTGTGGACTTTTTCATTTGTCTGTAATATGGCGAAACTTAGATTACAATATATAGTTAAATGAGGAGGTATCAGTGAAGAAGATAAGAGTAGTGCAGTGGGGATTGGGAGCGATGGGAAGCGGCATTTGCAAACTCATGCTCGAAAAGGATAATATCGAGATCGTCGGCGCCATTGCGCATCGTAGTAGGAAAGTCGGGCAGGATCTGGGCAAGGTATTGGGGATGGAAAAGGAGATCGGAGTGATAGTTACTGCCGAGAGCAATCCCAGTGCGGCATGGAAAGATAATGGAGCTGATATATTGCTTCACGCTACCTGCTCTACGACAGTCGATGCTTTTCCGCAGATCAGTGCCGCGCTTACAGCGGGGTTGAATGTAATCTCCATTGCGGAAGAGCTCGCCTATCCGCATGTCCAGCAGCCGAAATTGGCGCAAGCGCTTCATGAATTAGCATGCAAATATGGGGTGACTTTGTTGGGAACAGGAATCAACCCTGGGTTTGTCCTTGATTCATTGATCATCGCACTGACAGGAGTAAGTTGCAACGTCGAGCGGATCAAAGCGCGGCGTGTAAATGATCTCTCACCGTTTGGGCCGGCAGTCATGCGTGCTCAGGGAGTGGGAACGACAGTCAAGGAATTCGAGCAAGGGCTCGCTGACGGGTCGATCGTTGGCCATATCGGCTTTCCCGAGTCGATCACCATGATCGCCGACAGTATCGGTTGGAAGTTGGATAAGATTGAGCAGACGCGTACACCGATCATCTCGCAGGTAGAGCGGAAGACTCCACATGTGGAGGTGAAACCAGGAATGGTCGCCGGTTGTAATCATATCGGTCGCGGGGTCATCAATGGCGATGCAATGATCGTCTTAGAACATCCACAGCAAATCCATCCGCATTTGGCAAAGATAAAGACCGGTGATTACATCGAAATAGAGGGCACACCACCGATTAACCTGGTGATTGAGCCGGAGATACCCGGTGGATTAGGCACGATAGCAATAGCGGTTAACATGATCCCTGCAGTCCTTGCTGCTCCTCCTGGCCTGGTCTCAATGCGTGATTTACCACTGCCGGCAATGCTCGCCAGCAGAGTTGTAGAGAGGTGATCGATAGTGGAAGGACGCAAAGGAGATTGGGTGCAAATCTACAAAGTACTCCTGCAACCGGAGCAGCGGTCACCGCATATTCCCGAAGATACGAAAAAGGTTCCATTAGAGTTACGCGTCAAAGGGTTTCTAACCCACGATGCCAAGATTAATGATCAAGTGACGATTACTTCGCTTGCTGGACGTATTCTCACCGGCAAATTAGTGGCGATACGGCCGCAATACGGCCACGACTTTGGGAAACCTGTTCCGGCGCTCCTTTCAATCGGAAAAGAGTTACGCATGCTGCTCGATAAAGCAGGAGAAGAAAGATGAAGGATGCAAGTTACCTCGCTGTTATGGCGCGCCGTAACGAAGTGATGAAACGATCAGTAGGGATTGACTATGAAGAATTTGAAATCAGCCCGCTCGCATTTGATTATGAACGATTGATGGCGACGACCGGGTACAGCCTCGATGATGTCTACGCGATCCAGAGAGAGACACAAGTCGGAAACACTCCGTTGGTGGAGCTTAAGAACCTTACGGCATTGGCCCGGCAGCTTGCTCCATCGGGTAAAGGGGCGCGAATCTTCATCAAAGACGAAGCAGCCAATCCATCAGGGAGTTTTAAAGATCGTCGCGCTTCAGTATCTGTCCACCATGCTAAAGTCAATCACTACCCAGGAGTAGTAGTCGCCACCAGCGGTAATTACGGCGCAGCGGTCGCTTCACAAGCGGCTAAACACCGGTTACGCTGCATTATTGTGCAGGAGACTTTTGATAGTCAGGGGCTTGGTCAACCGGAGATTGTGGAGAAAGGAAGGGCGTGTGAAGCGTACGGCGCTGAGGTGCTTCAGCTGACTGTCGGGCCGGAGCTCTTTTCCGTCTTTCTGCAAGTGGTCGATGAAACAGGATATTTCAATGCTTCTCTCTATACGCCGTTTAGCATCTCAGGGATAGAGACATTGGGCCATGAACTGGTAATGCAACTACGCGTGAGAGAAGGCCGGGATCCAGATATGGTAATCGTCACCCATGCCGGCGGAGGGAATATCACTGGTACCGCCCGCGGGGTGCGACAAGCTGGCTGCCATGCAATGATCGTTGCCGCGAGCGTCGATCTGCGCGGTCTCCATATGGCATCAGATAAAGACTTTAATCGTAAGGCGTTCACCACAGGACATACTGGGTTCGGCGTTCCCTTTGCCACCAAACCAGACCGGTCGGATGTACCGCGCAATGCAGCACGGCCGTTACGGTACATGGATCGCTATGTAACAGTTACGCAAGGGGAAGTCTTCTACATCACCGAGGCGCTGGCGCAGTTGGAAGGGATGGAACGAGGCGCAGCCGGCAACACTTCGTTGGCTGCGGCATTTGTCTTAGCGCAACAGATGGATTCTAATCAGATTATCGTTGTTCAGGAGACAGAGTACACCGGTGCTGGCAAACATCCCACCGCCCAATTGACATTGATGCAGCAGATGGGGATAGAGATCCGTCGTGGTGATCCGCAGGAGAATATTCCCGGTAAAGTGATCGTCTTACCACAGCATCCCCGCCAAATGCGGGTACAGGAGGTCGATCTTGATCAACTCAGGCGTTCATACATCAAAAATGCAATTGCGTCTCTCGAAGATTCCAAGATTCTGACTGACACGTGTATCGACTTTCTCGTTGACGAAACACGTCGTGACCACAGATTCGTTAAGGAGACGATCAATCTTCTCAAAGGGGGATGAAGATGGAGAGGAAGGATGACTATTTACAGCGTCGGAAAGATTTAACAAAGTTGGCGGATGAGGAGCTATATCAACGGTTCTGGGAACTGACAGAAAAGATCGTCGATCCTTTGATTAAGCTGGGAAAAGAATACACTACTCCATCGATCGAACGGTCTGTCCTATTACGAATGGGGTTCAGCAGCTTGGAAGCGAAAGAGATTGTCAGCTGCTGCCAGGAGCATGATCTGTTACGTAAAGGCGCTGGTCATGTCGTCTGGAAATTAGCGCAGAAGCGACAGGTGTCAATCCGTGATGCTGGACTGGCCCTCTGCAAAGGCGCGGCAAAAGAGACGATCGAAGAAGTAAAAGGATTATTTCAACTAACAGGAGCCGGCGGGCAGGAGTAAAGATGAACAAGGACAAATACCAAGATAAACTCGATCTCGACAGAATCTTAGACGACCTTGAAAATTATCGACCACGGCGCAAAGGGTGGCGATGGCGGACAAAAGTAGAGAACCTTAAGCTGGGAGATTTCACTTATTATCAGTGTTCCACTCCGCTCAAGCAGAGTATCCCGCTTCCTGCTGCCCGCGCATTCGGTGGGATCGATCCACAGCCTGATTGTGTCATTACTTCGGAGATCGCATGGCGGTTTGAAGATGATATTCGGCGCATGCGGATGGCTGCTTGGCACGGAGCTGATCATATCATGGTTATCCGCACCGCTGGCCAGAGTCATTTCGACGGACTGATCGAGGGGACACCGATGGGGGTAGGTGGAGTCCCTATCTCACGCAAACAACTGCGCGCCAGCCGTAAAGCTCTCGATATGATTGAAGATGAAGTCGGTCGACCGATCAACTTACATACCTATATCAGCGGAGTGGCTGGCCCCGAAGTTGCTGTGCTCTGTGCAGAAGAAGGAGTCAACGGAGCGCATCAGGATCCACAGTACAACATTCTTTACCGCAATATTAACATGATCCGCTCCATTGTCGATGCAGCAGAAGCAAAAAGAATCATGGCCGATGCAAAGATTATACAGATCGACGGCGCACATAATGCCAATGCCACTGCAGTTAAAGCGTGGAAAGTGATGCCGGAATTACTTGTTCAACATGCAATCAACAGCCTCTTCTCCCTCAAGGCTGGAATAAAGCAGGACGATATCTGTCTATCGACCGTCCCTCCCACTGCTACCCCCTCTCCTGATTTACGTATAAATCTCCCGTACGCCGTTGCCTTGCGTCGACTCTTTCCCGGATTTAAGATGCGGGCGCAGATGAACACCAAGTATATGCAATCCGATACACGTGAAGTGACGGTCACGCATGTGCTTAACCTGCTTATTTCGCGATTGACGAGCGTGGATATTCAGAGTACGATTACCCCTGATGAAGGGCGGAATGTGCCGTGGCACTATAACTCGATTGCAGGCGTAAATACCGCTAAACAGACATTGATCGGACTCGACGGCTTGCAGGAGATGGTAAAGCTGAATATGGAAGGTGAACTGGGCACGAAGGTGCGGGAGATTACCGAGCGGGCGATTCTCTTTTTAGAGGAGATAATCGAGCAAGGCGGTTATTTCGCTGCAGTAGAGAAGGGATTCTTTGTCGACTCAGGGCTCTATCCCGAACGGTCAGGAGACGGCATTGTGCGCCGCGCCGACGGAGGAAGCGGAGCAGGGTCGGTAATCGAACGTGACACCGATTATATGGCGCCGGTCTGTTCTCACTTCGGCAAGAACAATCTACCAATCGATAACGAGACTAAACCATGCTCGCTGATCGGCGGATGTACACTCTGCAATCCCGATAAGATAGTCTACATCGATGAACTGGATCCTGCTGATAATGTTAACATTAGATTGGATAAAGTGCGCAAAGAGAGAGAGGCAGGGCTGATCAAACCAGAGGTGGCAGAGTGGGGAGATGGAACGGTCTTAGTCACCCTCTTTTTGCCGGCACCACCTGAGGTCGCTAAGTTCGCTGCATTGGAAATAGCCCGACAGATGGGATTAGCAGAACCTGAAGTGATCAACTACCAGGTAATGCACCCAGCAGAAGGAACGTTTCTGGAAGTCAAAGGGAGAGTCGATATCGCGATTGATCCTGATATGCTCGTTATTCCGGAAGAACCACAACTTCTCGCAGAAGAAGAGATCAAAGAAGATATCAAACGACAGCCGATGTTGGTGGTAGCAGCTACTCTGGGCGAAGACGAGCATTCAGTGGGAATACACGAGATACTTGACATCAAGCACGGCGGACTGGAAAAGTACGGGGTCGAATGTCATTTTTTAGGGACCTCAGTATCAGTTGAGAAACTAGCCGATGCTGCGATTGAGTTTGCTGCCGATGCAATTTTGGCGAGTACAATTATCTCGCATGGTGAGATTCATCGCATCAACATGCAGAAATTGCACGAAATCTGCATTGAAAAAGGAATTCGTGACCAAATCATCGTTATTGGCGGCGGCACGCAAGTTACCGATGAGATGGCGAAGGAGGCCGGTTTAGACGCGGGATTCGGACGCGGATCGACCGGACACCAGGTAGCGAGTTTCTTAGTGCAACAACGGCGTGTAAAGGCAGCAAAAGGACGCCGGCGCATTGCGTAAGCGGAGTAAAGAATTTCGCGAGTATGAGATACAAGGCACCTTTTTCTCGGCATTGCGAGGAGCGGCAGATCTTCCAGAGTAGAGAGTCCGATTTTTCTGGATGCCGTATCAAACCCGGCAAACGGTTCATCAAAGAAATTAGTATTGTGTCCCCCTGATTTTCGCCCCTGATTTTCAAGTGCTATCACTCTTACAATATCTTGTCATACACGTATGGTATATCTTGTAAAAATCCAAACTAAAGAAATAAGTATGGTGTCCCCTGATTTCCAAAATCCAAACTAAAGAAATAAGTATGGTGTCCCCTGATTTCCAAACTAAAGAAATAAGTATGGTGTCCCCTGATTTCACTATTCTTTTGCACTTATTCCTGTTAGCGTCCGTTGCAGGCATTTTTAAAATAAAACCGCCTGATTTCATAATCTCTTTTTGTTTTCATTCTGGCGTTCGAAAGTCATCATTGCTATCACAGCCCCTTCTTGGTCACCACGCTTCCAAGCCTCCACTAGTGAACGCCCTTTTTCGCTCAACTCTACCCAGTATTTTTCTTCGTATTGGACACCAGCAATAAATAATCCGCCCTTAGAATCTGTGGCAACTTTTACAAGATCGGCTGCAATTAACGCCGAGCACTCAAGCACACCCTCACCCGATACCATCAAATGTTCAACCTTGTAGAGGGCAAGTAGAAGGTCTATCGAATGTTTATCAAGCCCTTTGTTAAGTGAGAGGAGAAACATTTTCCAAGAACGAAGAGACTCTTTTGGAATATGACCTTTGTGATGAAGCGTATGACAGTTAGGGCACAGCGCTATTAAGTTATCTGGTTGGTTTGAACCACTCTCAGAAACGTAATCAAGATGATGAATATCTAGTGTGAGGATAGTACGGCAGGCAGGGTTTGCACATTTATAGCCGCTTTCGTGTAAAACTTGGCGTTTAATTTCAGTGATTATCTGCGGTCGTCTTTTCATAAGTAAACCTAAGTTTTAAAATTTATTATGGTGGTTCTATTTCTATTTTTAAAAGTCATTTTCCTTTGCCTGCAATGAGCGGCTAACGTTCCCAGCATAAAAGAAGTCCTGAGCGTTAGCGAAGGATTTGGGTGAATGCCTTTAGGCACGAACCTTTTATGCTGTGTTAGGTGATGTTTCGCCAGTTTTATCACTCTTTTTTTCTTCAAAATTCAAATAACTTTGGAGCATTAAAAGTTAGAGAGAACTCCCTAATCCTCCTTTCTGCTAATTTTACATATTCTTCATTTATATCATATCCAACATAGTGTCGTCTGGTTTTTATTGCTGCGATTGCTGTCTGTCCACTTCCTATAAATGGATCTAATACAACCTCTCCTTCAAAAGTATAAAGTTGGATTAATCTGTAAGGTAACTCCACCGGAAATGGAGCGGGATGTCCGATTTTTGTGGCTGGTTCTGCAGCAAATATCCAGACACTTTTTGTAAACTCAAGAAATTCTTCCTTCGAGATTGTACTCTTTCTATCTGGAAGGTATTTCCTCGTGAACATATCCTTAGAAAAAATCAGAATATATTCGTGAATATCCCTTAGGGTAGGATTTTTGGCGGATTGCCAAGTTCCCCAAGCAGTAGATGGACTCCCACTCGATGCCTTATTCCAGATAATTTCACCACGCATTAAAAAATCCAAATCAAGCATATCCTCAACGATGAAGGCATGAAGGGGAATATACGGTTTTCTTCCGAGATTGGCAATATTGATACAAACCCTACCTCCAGGAACAAGAACTCTTTTAACTTCGCTCCACACCCTTTTCAAAAATGCTCTGTACTCGTTAAGAGTAAGATTCTCATCGTATTCTTTCCCCACATTATAAGGCGGCGAAGTAACCATTAGCTGAACGCTATTATCTGGTAATTCTTCCATCTTCTCACTTGTTTTGCAAAAGACTTTATCAAGAAACTCAGATGGGATAGAATTTTCGACATATTTGACTGGCTCCTCCTTTGGTAATCCTTCGTATAATCTGCTTGTATAAAAAGGGGTAGAGTCATGATTAATTCTTCCCGGAGAGCCGAAAGCACTTGTTTTTGTGCCTGCTTTTCTTCGATTATATCCCATCTTAATCCCCCCTCCAAAGATCAACCCATCTCCTGTATGGATTGAAATCTATTTTTGTTCTCTGCCAGTTTATTTTGATGCCTTTAGTTTTGCTATCCTCAATTAATGTTGACAATGCCTCCTTAGTAATTTCAACGCCCCTTGGGTTTGTTCCTGGTTTTGGAAGTTTAATATAGTTTTCTCTCCCTATTTTATCAAAAAGCCGTTTTTGAGCATCTAAGGGAATATAATAAAATCCCCCCATATCATTCCAGTTGATTTGGACAAGCAAAATATCGCAATGAGGATAATAAGATTCACGGAATTCTTTTGCCTTCTGACCATTAACGGTCCATATCATTTTGACACCGCCGAAACCCTTGCCCGTAATTGTTTTAATGGATATGGGTTCTCCAAATAATTTCGCATCTACCTCTGGTTCGGTGATGGGAATTTCGGTTTCTACATTTGTCTTGCCAAATTTATAGATAAGCAGAGCCACTATCACCCTCTCGCGCACTGAGCCAACTTCCATTCCAGTTTTACCTGCTCTTGAACTTTCTAATTCTGCAAGTTGGAACAAATAGGGCAAGCGTCTTTTGATTTTTTCTACAAGTTTTTCATCCTCAAATATTTCTATCAAGCACGTGGACATTTTTTATTCCTCTTTTTTTGGCGAAATTTCGCCTAACGTTTTCGGGCTATACGAAGTTTGCCCGTTAGGGCAAATTTGGGCGAAGCCACGAAGTGGCTGAGCCGTATAGCCCGTGTTAGCTGCCGTCTCAACTATACACATCAATCCTCCTTCTCGTCTTCAAAGGACAGTGGGAATGAATCTTCTTCATCTTCCCAATGCTCTATTCCTTGGGGACCCCCAACAATATTGACTGCCTCAACAGTTTGGCTCACTACATCAACAGCTATTATAATCGCCTCGTCTTTTATGGGTCGCATGTTTTCTCCATATATATGTCGTCTTAAATCTTCATAGTCAGCCTTGCTTTCTAAGGCAAACCCAACCTCGGAATTAAGAAGTTTGTAAAAAAGTGTGCCCCAAGAGTCATAATTTATTGCATAGTTCCATTTATTTCTGGAAGATATTCGTAACTTCCTATCAAGTATAGAAATAGGGATACGGCCACATGGTAACTCCCGAAGTTCTCCCAAAAACCTATTACATCCACCACCGCCAGGGTAAAAGTAGAGAAAATAATCGTCCCAAATGAACCACTTTACTTCACGCTCACAAAGGCGCGGATTAACAAAAAGAGAATGGTAGAGAATATTCTTCCAACTACTGATATTCTTCATAAAAGGCATGCAATACCAAATGAAGCGTGAAAAATATTCTTCTGTTAGAATTTGATGTTGATTAGGTTCCACTCTCCAACAAATAACGTCCCTTCTGCGATAGGGTGTTTTAAACTGTAGTGCAAATAATAGAAGTTTTCTTCCCTTTTTTGCTGCATAAATTCTGTCCAATGGGACAAGGGCTTCTCTTATTTCCTGTACGGTGTTTGAGATAAAATGATAACCGATATCCCTAAAGAAATTGCTTAATCCCTCGGAAACCCACTGAACCGACATGGTTTCATAATAGATTGGTCTTCTATCCATTATTTCACATCCTTTTTGAGATGGCGGCTAACGTCCTGCGGGTATATGAAGTTGCCCGATAGGGCAATTTGGGCGAATGTAGCGAAGCCATATACCCGCTGTTATCGGAAGTTGCCAAAATAACAGCATAAATTATCTCACCCCAAAGACACTCAATAATATCGCTATAACGGTTGTGACTAGTATTCCCAAAATGAACATTAAAATATCTCTCCTTGCTTTTTTCTTTTCCACCTGTTGTAGAGCCTGCTCACTAATCTGTTGAAAGTACTTTGCGACTTCAAGTGGGAGTTCCTTAAGCATTTCCACTCGTTTTGAGAGTTCTGCTTCCTCCTGGGATAGAGTTTGATGCCTTACTTTCAACTCTTCCAGTATAGTTTGACGACTCTTTATGTCCTGAACAATATCCCTGATTATGGCATCAATTTCCTGAGATGCACTACCTAACTTCGAAATTGATTGCTGTATCCGTTCCCCCGGAGGTACTTCTCTCCTTGCAGCACGTTTCTTCCGGAGAGAATAATCATATATAAGCTGCGTAATTAGTGCCGCACCAAGAGATATTATTCCAGCAACTATGGATGCAATATCAATCATAGGAAACCTCCGGATCCTCTTCTAAGCAATTTCCGATAACTTGTTCGCAATAGCACCGAGTGCCATTTTGCTCCAGAATATAGGGTGATAGTAGCACCTGGTGCGGATATTTTCATTCTGGCAGAATTGCTAAATTTCCTTTCTCTGTCAAAATTTGTCACTTATCACCCCTTTCCTTAAGGTTTAATGTATCCAACGGATTCGTTATCTTTCCAAGACTTTTAGTGCTCACGTGAGTGTATATTTCAGTTGTCTTGCTGTGAGCATGGCCTAAAAGCTCTTGAATATATCGTAAATCTGTACCTCCTTCAAGGAGATGAGTAGCGAAGCTGTGTCTTAAAGTATGCACAGATACATCCTTCTTTATTCCAGCTTTGTCGCAGGCATTTCTGAAAATCTTATCAACAGACCTTATGGAAAGGTATCTCCCTTCCTTTGCTCCTTCAAACAGCCATTTTGCTGGCTTATATTTTCTCCAATATTCGCGGAGAATATCCAGTGCCTTTTCAGATAGAAGTGTATATCTGTCTTTTCTCCCTTTTGAACCTTTAACGTGAATAAGCATCCTTTTACTATCAATCTCCTCTGTTTTCAACCGTACCACTTCTCCAACTCTTAATCCAGCGGAATAGACAAGCATTAAAATGGCTTTGTGCTTAACATTGTCAATAGATGAGAGGATTCTTGCAACTTCTTCTTTGCTCAAGACAACGGGCAGCTTTTTGTCTTTTCTTGGTCTCTTGATCTCGTAAAGAAACTTCTTTTTCAGCATGGTTCCATAGTAAAACTTCAGGGCATTAATTGCTTGATTGAGTGTAGATGTAGCAGATTGTTTTTCTTCTACAAGATAAAGCAGGTAATCCTTTATGTCTGATTCTTCAATTTCAAAAGGCATTTTACCTGTGAAATTAAGAAAGTCTCTGTTATAGTAGGTGTAGCCCTTGATGGTCTTGTAACTATATTTCCTTGAGACAAGCTCTCTTCTGAGGTCTTCAAGGCTTGTTCCGAGCGAAGCGAGGAATCTCAACGGGATTGCCACGGACTCCGCCCTCGCAACGACTTCGTCGGATTGCTTTGGCCCTTCGGGCCTCGCAATAACAGGACGAGAAAATTCAGTTTGCAGGGTAGGGTCTAAATGGGAAATCTGGGGACACCATACTTATTTCTGTTCTGGCTGACCGCGCGCTCTTCTGTTTGCGATTTATCTTAAGAAGAAATTCCAGTTTTCTATAAATATTCCTAATAGCTGTCTTGTTCTCTCATGTGAAAATTCAGGAGCAACAGCTTTCGCTATCCTTACTATGCAGGCTGTCCAAAAAG
>JAJHSB010000075.1 GCA_022684035.1 Candidatus Acetothermia bacterium
GGCAAAAAGACTGTGGAAATACCTGGAAGCTCACCCCAAGACCGTCCGTGTTCAAAGGCTACCTGCCTATGCGCCTGACCTTAATCTAGTTCTAACAGGTTTAGAATCACAGCAAGTATACCGACCTGGTCAACCTGGCACCCGAAGAGATCGAACAACTTGACCGCCTGGTCGGCACCTCTATCAGCAATACCCGAAGGCAAACAGATCTTCTTCGATCCTTTTTCCAAACAGCAGGGTTAGCGCTTTAAGACGTCTAGGAGTGTTCTATTACTTATGCAATAGTCAATAATCTTAAAGATAGTATCATCTTTGAGACGACGATGGAGTCGTTCAACTTGACCATTACCATTAGTTCAGGGGGCTCTGAATTTGGTCATCTTGTCGTTGATCTCTTTTTGCTTGCAAGTCTTGGAACGGTCCTTAAGGAGATTCCCGATCCTTCCATTTGGCAATCGTTGTTGGGTTAATCTTGAACTTTCTGACCACATCGTGTGTACTATTGTCACTATTTCAAATTAGTTTCGAAGATAGATATACCATAATCAAGTGAAACATAACATTTTTGACCCGATTCGGTTATAGATTGCTGCTTTGTTCTTTGCAATCTTGTTATTTAGTTCTTCATATAGGTTCCCTCCGGCAGAGTCCATGGTAATCAGTAGCGGGCCAAACTGCTGGGCAACCATGATCCACACTGCATCGGCCATGCCTAATTCTTCCAGCCAGAAGACATTCTCTACTCGCGTAAATGAGCGGGCCGACAATGCTCCTGCTCCACCGGTGTAATGAGCATATACTGCTCCTTGTTCTTGCAACGCTCGCTGCGTCTTTTCGCCCATTCCGCCTTTGCCGATGATCAGTTTTGTCTTAAAAACAGCCAAAAACTGGGCAGTCAGATCTTCCATCCTAATACTCGACGTCGGCCCTGCGGAAAGTATCTGCCAATTCTCTTTACGGCGCCTTGCTACTGGTCCGCAGTGGAAGAGCGCCATTGAAGCCAGGTCAAAAGGCATCTTCTCATTTGTTTCATGCAGCTTGAGCAGCAATTGGTGCGCCTTATCACGTGCCGTAAATACCTTGCCTGTCAGATAAAGAATGTCACCAACACGCAATGAGCGCATCTCTTGTTCATTGATCGGTCCGATAATCGTTCGTTCCATTTATCTCACCTCAATTGTGCCATCAGAAGCAAGATGGACTTTGGCCCAACGGTGTGCCCAACATTGGATCACTATTCCTACCGGTAAAGAAGCAGTATGACGATAAGCATATTCAACATGGACGGCAAGGACGGTATTCTTCCCGCCGATTCCCATTGGGCCTACACCACTCATATTGAGTAGATGAACAAGCTCTTCTTCCAGCACAGCAACCATCGGTTCGGGATGATGATCGCCGACAGAGCGTAAGAGAGCACGTTTACCTAAATTCATCGCGATATCTGCCCCCCCGCCGATTCCGATGCCGACGATCGTCGGAGGACAAGGTTTCCCACCACAGGCAATTATATGATCGACTACTGCTCTCTTGATCCCGCTTATTCCCGCTGTAGGGAGGAGCATCTTTAAGGTGCTCATATTTTCACTCCCCGCACCTTTAGGGAGGATAGTGATTGTAATCTCATCGCCATCAACCAGATCCCAACTTAGATAAGGCATATACCGGCCAAGATTATCACCTGAATTCTCATTGGTAAACGGGTGTACTGTATTCGGCCGTAGGGGAATCTGCTGCGTTGCCTCGGCCAATGCATATTTGATGATCCGCTGTAACTTGCTCAAATAGGGGCTTGCAGTTCCTGCTGTGATAAAGAAAGTATGGAGTCCAGTATCCTGACAGAGAGGGACTCTGTGCTCTTTGGCTATTTCGATATTCTGTAGAATAACTTGCAGTTGTTGCTTTGCCAATGGCGAATCTTCACTCGCTTCCGCTCGTTGCAGTGCAACGACTACATCCTGCGGCAGCAGAGTCGTTGCCTGTTGTAAAGCGGTAATCAATGCCGCTACTAATTCTTCTTCATCCATTTACTCCTCCTTCGGTTCGCCTTTGATCCGACTTCAACTATATGTCCTCCAGATCTCTCGGCCATTGTTCCTTGCATCGCTATTTATTTTCCAATACAAAAATCAGCGAATATACGATCGAGCAACTCTTCTGTAGCATCGATCCCCTGTAACTGCGTGCTGGCAAGATACGCGGTTCTAATCTCTTCTGATATCATATCAATTGAATATCCGGTCTGTAGTCCTTCGATTGCGCGACTGATTGCCCGGGCGGCGTGGCGGAGCAGATCTTCTTCCCATGTGTTGAGGAGCAAAATTCCACTCCGCTCCGGGATCGCTCCTGAGAAGCAAAGATCAATTATTCCTTTTTTCAGCGCAGTCAATCCGGTTCCATTTTGCGCTGAGATTGCATAAACCTTCTCCCATTTTCCATCTAATTCTATATTATTCGTTGCAGCAGGTAAATCAGATTTATTTTGCAGTAAAATCACTCGTTTACCGGTAAGATCAGCGGCCAAGTGTTGGTCATCAGCGGTGATCGGAAGGCTGCGATCAATGACAAATAATATCAGATCCGCAATCTCCTTTGCCCGCTTGGTCCGTTCTATTCCCGCTTGTTCTACTACGTCATCGCTACATCGCAGACCAGCAGTGTCGATCAGACGGAACGGAATACCGTCAATTGCAATGGTCTCTTCTAAGGTATCGCGTGTCGTCCCCGGAATTGGAGTCACGATCGCGCGCTCCTCTTGTAGTAATGCGTTAAATAACGTCGACTTGCCCACATTGGTCTTTCCGAGAATAACAATTGCCAATCCCTGCCGCAGGATCTTACCCTCTTTACCGCGCGCGATCATCTCCTCAATCCGGTTGTGCAGACTAATCAGACTATCGAGGAGTTCCTGCTGTGACCCTGGTTCGATATCAGCGTCAGGAAAATCGATCTCTACCTCGATCTGCGCTAAAAGACGGGAAAGCTCATCCTTGACTGAGGCAATAAGGGCTGAGAAGCGACCTGTTAAATGGCTGATCGCCGTTTCTAATCCTAATTCTGTCTTTGCTTTCACCACATCGAGGACTGCTTTTACCTGGTTAAGATTGATCCGTCCATTGAGAAATGCTCGTTTAGTGAACTCGCCTGGTTCGGCAAGACGAGCTCCGTACTGCAGCAGGAGATTGAGGATCCAGCGCAGCGGAACGATGCCACTATGGCAATTGATTTCAACTATATCTTCCCGGGTATAGGTGCGAGGAGCGCGCATAACAGCAACGAGTACTTCATCGATGCGCTGATTTCCGTCAACGATAAACCCATAATGCAGTGTGTGACTCGCCACTGCGGCGAGACGAATGCCGGCCGGCGA
Source organism: Candidatus Acetothermia bacterium (assembly GCA_022684035.1). Taxonomy (GTDB): domain Bacteria; phylum Bipolaricaulota; class Bipolaricaulia; order UBA7950; family UBA7950; genus UBA7950. Next base: position 3,371 of record JAJHSB010000075.1, read on the forward strand.
AAAGAAGATCTTCTCGGCTATGGCAATTGCGTGTGGTCCGCTGGCGCGGACAATCCCGATACCTCCCTCGCCGATCGGAGTCGATATTGCGGCAATAGTATCATCCGGCACTAACATACAGGGCTCCTCACGTTCCAGGTAAAGTGCAGGTTTGTGCTTGTACTCGATCAATCGATTCTCATTGCCAGGTTCTTTGCTATGAACGCCCAGCAGGCTGTCTGTTCTTCAATCAGTTTGTCAATTGGTTTCCCCATACCGTGGCCAGCCTTTGTGTCGATACGGATCAGTACCGGTGCATCACCGCGTTGGACAGACTGCAGCGCCGCGGCAAACTTGAAGCTGTGACCGGGAAAGACACGATCGTCATGGTCACCGGTTGTGATCAGGGTCGCCGGGTAGATCGTTCCTCGGTGTAAGTTATGATAAGGGGAGTAGGCATAGAGGGCATCGAACTCTTCACGATTCTCGGGAGAACCATAATCTGATATCCACGCCCACCCAATTGTGAACTTATGGAAGCGCAGCATATCCAGTACTCCGACTCGAATGAGACAAGCGCCAAATAGATCAGGACGTTGAGTCATGCAAGTGCCGACAAGCAGACCACCGTTGCTACCACCACCAATCGCCAGCTTTGGGGTAGAGGTATACCCGCTCTCAATCAGCCACTCTGCTGCAGCGATAAAATCATCAAAGACATTCTGTCTATTTAACTTCATCCCTGCTTCATGCCAGGGTTTACCATATTCACTGCCACCGCGAAGACTCGCCTGTACATAGATACCCCCCATCTCCATCCATACGAGATTACTTACCGAGAAGGCAGGGGTTAACGCGGCGCCAAACCCGCCATAGCCATATAGGTAGGTCGGAGTATTCCCATCTCGCTTCAATTCCTTTTTGTGACAGATGAACATCGGCACCTGTGTCCCGTCCTTGCTAGCGTAGAAGACCTGCTCGGTTACGTACTCATCGGGGTCAAAGTTGACCTTTGGCACCCAAAGCGCTGTGCTCTGGCCAGTCTTTATGTCATAGCGGTAGATCGTGCCCGGCGTAGTGAATCCGGTGAAGAAGTAGAAGGTTTCCTGATCTACGCGACGGCCGTCGAATCCATACACAGTTCCAATCGTCGGGAGTTTAACGTTACGTACGACCCTGCCAGTTTTATCCAGTACCAGGACGCGACTGTGTGCGTCATGCAGGTAAGCAGCAATAAACATGTTGCCTACCAGGCTGACATTCTGTAAAACATCTGCCGCCTCGGGGATGATCTCTTTCCAATTTGAGCGATCCGGATCAGTGATATCTATGGCGATCACCTTGGAGAACGGCGCGTTGTAGTCGGTCAGAAAATAAAAGCGGGAGCAATCGTTGCTGATAAATGTATAGTGTGCGTCGAATTCGTTAAGGAGTTCAACGACTTTGCTCTTCTTCTGCCGTAAGTCTTTGTAGAAGATGCCATTCTCACGATCTGTCCCTTTCCAGACTGTAATGATTAGATAGCAACCATCCTCGGTAACATGGCCATTGAAACCCCATTCTTTATAGTCAGGCCGTTCGTAGACTAGCTCATCTACAGACTGAGATGTACCAATACGATGGTAGTAAAGCTTGTGATAATAGTTGGCTCCTTTGTAGGCCACTCCCTCTTTAGGTTCATCGTAGCGGCTGTAGAAGAATCCCTGCCCATCGTGGGTCCAGGAAGCACCGGAGAATTTGACCCACTTAAGAAAGTCTTTAAGATCATCTCCGCTTTCTACTTCCCGAAGATGCCACTCCTGCCAATCTGATCCAGAGCTGGAGAGCCCGTAAGCGAGTCTTTTTCCGTCTTCGCTTACCGCATAACCCGTAAGAGCTACAGTTCCGTCTTCTGAAAGTTGATTCGGATCGAGAAGGACATGTGGCTTATCTTCGAGTGATGTCGTCCAATAGAGTACTGGTTGATTTTGCAGGCCATCATGGCGGGTGAAAAAGAAACGATCCCCCCTCCGGAACGGAACACCGAACTTTTCATAGTTCCAAAGATCCTGTAATCGCTGGTGAATCACTTGGTAAGCAGGGATCGTAGTAAGATAATGAGAGGAGAGCTTATTCTGTGCTTCAATCCATTCTTTTGTCTGTATCGAGTCGATCTCTTCCAACCACCGGTATGAATCGGGAATACGACGACCGTGCAGGAGATCGATATGCTCCTTTATCGGTGAGGGCGGATAAACCAGTCCATCAGTAGTATTGTTGTGGTCAATCATCGTCTTCTCCTTGTCTTATCGTTGCATATCTTTAAGGTAATTATTATACTGTATAATACGGACAGAAAAAATAGGTGCGAGGTACGAAGTTATAAAAATTTTACGGAATGATCAAAACGAGCTGAGGTAACCAGTTGCAAATCATAACGGCCAAATTTAACAGTAGAGCCTTTTAATCTTATAATGGTAATGAAAAATTTAAATTTACAGTCACGAAGGAGAACCAATGAAAGAGAATATTGCGAGATTATTGGCTTACGGAGAGATTGATCTTCTGGTTGAACTATTAGAGAAAGAAGGAAAGATGACTGATATGCGTTATGCCATCAAGAAGATCCTCGCTGCCGAACAGAATTCCGAAGCAATAATAACCCTGGCGGAAAAATTCGCCATGCGGAAGGAACTGTCCGCTCGTCATATTGCTTGTGATCTTGTAAGTAGAGATTCGGTAACGAATATCGATCGGTCAATGGAAATATTGCTCAAGATGGCCGACGATAAGAATTGGCAAGTGCGAGAGTCGGCAGGAACTGCTTGCGGACGGATCTTGCGACGAGAGTTTCCCGGTACGCTCGTAATATTACACCGCTGGCGATCTCATCCATCGGCCAATGTCCGACGTGCAGTCCTTATTGCGACAATGAAAGCTGCTCAGACTAAAAATCCTGACTGGGGTGAACCCCTACTTAAACTTATCGATCCGCTGATGGTCGACCGAAATCTTTACGTGCGGCGCAACTTAGGACCATTTACTTTAGGTTCAGGGATGCTGCGATACTATCCAGAAGTGACTTTCGAATTTCTTACCGGTTGGTCGACTTCGCATGATGAGCAAGCGTTATGGAATGTAGCGATGGCTTTCTCTGCTTCTGCTGCACCTGCGTTAGTAAATAGAGCGTTGATAATTTTACGTAAACTTGCACTCGATGAGCGTCGCTATGTTTGGCGCGCTGTAGCGACAGCGATGTGGAAATTAGGGAAGAAAAAGCCGGAATTGATACGCAATGAACTTCAGCAATGGTTGAAAGATGAACGCCGAGCTACAGTAGCACGGAAGGCGCTGAAATACCTATAACGATCGTTTAAAAATTCACGGTTCACAGTGCCGGTCCGAAAAAAAACGGGAAATAACATGTAGGGGCACGGCATGCCGTACCCACGTTGCGAAACCTTCCTCTGTCATTGCGAGTCTGCGAAACAATCCCGAAGGTTGCGAGTCTGCGAAGTAATCTTATCGCTCGGAACAGAAAGGCTGCGAGGTTCACGGTTTCGTAGGTGGTGGTTCGGAGCCCGAGTCTGTCACTTCGAGGAGCGATGTAAGCCGAAGTCCAGAGCAAAGAAGATCCGTCTGCCTATAAACAACGCAGAAAGGCAGAAAGGCAGAAAGCTACCTCTGGATATAACTCATGACTACTGAATCCGAACCGTGATCTGGATAACCTTAAGTAGCTACTTTGTTGTTACATTCACATCATCGAATAAGAGAGCAGGATAGGTCCCCATTATTGCCGGATAGAGTCTGTCTTCAATTGCGACCAGGTTTTTCATCGTTTCATATATATTACCTGCTACCATCGCGTCCTTTACATATCCCACTATCTCCCCGTTTTCTACGTATAACCCCGGAGAAAGACCGATTGAAAAATCGCCGTTGGGAATATTGCCGCTATGTGCACCGAGAGCACTGGCAACTATAACGCCTCTGTCAATCGACCGTATCATATCTGAAAATGATTTATCGCCTGGTTTGATGTAAAGATGTGCCAGTGTAGGAGACGGTTTGTTTGCAATCGCTTCTCCGCCCCACATTGCACTCCTAAAACCATGTCCAGTCGGTTGGACGTCAAGTTTGTCGGCGTAATGGAGGTCGTAGTAGAAGTTTTTCAACACGCCGTCTTCCACTATCGGAAAATACCGGCCCGGGGTTCCTTCATCATCGAACGTCCGTGCTCCGGGAAATTGATCATTGAGCGGGTCATTATAGATTGTGAGATTACTGGAAAAGAGCTTCTTCCCAAGTTTATCGGCAATAGGAGACTGTTTTTCATAGATGCTCTTGCCACTGGTGGCACTTTGCAATCTCCATAGCAAAACATAGATTGTCTCGGGCAAAAAGAGCACTTTCATCCTGTCACTACCCGGAATTGCTTCCTGTACGGACTTATTATAGATGTCCAGAATAAAATCTAAATGCTCGCCAGGTATTTGGCCAAACTTCTTAGTATTCATTACCCTGCTTATCGAGGCGTAAGAGCCAGGATACATTATTTCGGGGGAGCAATAGTAATGAGATGACTTCACAGAAAGATTAAGTCCGTTGCTGTTTTTAAGACTGATCTTTGCTATTACTCGCCCGGCATGTATATTCACCTGTCCATCTGTTTTAGCGACCAAGATCCTGGCAATCCTGTTGCACTCATCTACGATGGTAGTAGGGGTGAGATCTTCAATCGAGGGATCGTAAGTGTTTAGGTGTGGTAAATCATTGGCGAATGGCAGGTTGAATTTGGCTTCCACTCCACCTTTAAGAGAAGCGAGTGCATTATTCACAAGTTCTTTTTCATCGATTAGATTTTTAGTAAATGCAAATCCCAGTCTTCCGTCTTTGATTATTCTGATGCTCGTTCCAGATTGTAACTTGCTGTCGATATCTTTTAGTTTTGCATCTTCAAACGAAATAGAATCAACTGTCTGCTCATTAGAGTAGATCTCCACCTGGTCGCTGACTTTACGAGCAATATCAAGTAGTTTTTCCATTATGCTCCCCCTATAACAACATTTTTGACTAAGAGATGCGGTCCTCCATGCGAGGAACGGATATTGATCTGGCCTTTACCGCACCCGCCGCTTTCACATAACATAAGGTCATCTCCGACTGCGGTAATATCTTTTAAGGTCTTATATAGGTTCCCGGATATATTTATATCCCGTACAAGCTCGCCCTGTTTGCCGTTTTTGACTGAATAAGCATACTGGGCGCCGAAGGTGAAGTTCTCTCCGCTTGTCTGCCCACCCTTGGAATCTAAGATATATAATCCATCTCTAAGCTCAGCAAACAGCTCGTTAAGTCTTTTTGTCCCGGGCTGAATAAAGATATTCCCCATTCTGATGATTGGGGCAAAGCGATAATCCTCGGCAACACAGTGGCCGCTAAGTGGCTCATTGAAATTGGCTGCTGTCCGGCGAGAGTGCAGTCTGCCTGCAAGGACTCCATTTTGTAATAGCGTAATCGGCCTTGCTTTAACTCCTTCATCATCGTATTTATAAAATCCCAGTTGTCCAGCTACTGTTGGGTCGTCGATGATGCTGAGAATATCGTTCCCCAGCTGTGCTCCTATTCTCATCTTCTCTCTCATCGTGGGGCTGTCTTCGATCAAGTCAGCTTCGGAGAAATGACCAAACGCCTCATGGGTAAAGAGCCCAGCCATGCTGGGATTTAATATGACATTATAAACCCCGGATCTCACTGGTTTTGCCCGCAAGAGATCGACTGCCAACTTCGCCTTCTGCTCAAATACTTCTTCTCTGTTTCTTAACTTTGCAAATCCTGTACTACCACCAATACTTGCTCTTACATTCTGGAGAAGAGTACCGTCTTTGCTTGTGATCATGCCTCCGAGCTGTGTAGTGATTAAATCTTCTCTTATCTTGCTCCCCTCGGTGCTGAGGAAATATTTCTCTCTTATCACCTCTTGATACCAGAGATTAGTCATGATGATCGCCTTATGTTGCAAGGGAATGTTATTGTAATTTCTGGTTTGCTCGAGTTTCTCGTCGATCGAGATATTACGCGGATCCTCGTTGAGTGCGGGGATAAAGATGTCGTTTACCACCTTAGTCTTAGCGAATTTAACCGGCTCTTTTATATTACGGAATATCAGAGAGGCATTCTCAGAGGCTCTTTTTGCTGCCCGCTCGGCATCGGCAAATTTTGTGAAAGCCACTGAAGCCAGCCCACCATTCTTTAAGACTCTTACCACATATCCATCGGTTGTATCCGAGCCGATTCGACTGAGCTCCTTACCGTTAAAGGCGATTGTTGTCTCCCTCATCTTTTCATAACGAATGTCGGCATAATCGGCATCAATTTTAGCAAGTATTAACCTTAACTCTTCCAACATGCTCCTCCTTTTAAAGATGAAAATCTGTCCATTTGTTTATTTCCTGGTTAGAAAAAACAGTGATCATGATAAGATAACGATATATCTTCTATGATCATATTTTTGCAATTAAGCTGGTCTTTTGTAGTCCAAAAACTGCAATCGTTGTTTCAAATTGTCACGATTGATAACCTCAATATACTGCAAAAACGATATTTTGTCAAGAGTTGTGCTTCTTACCTCATGAGTGGAGAAAGACTATTTCTCTGAACAAACCACCATTTCGATCGCAGTCTCCTACGTGTAGTGAGCGCCGAAAAGCCCTCTCCATTCCTCTTCCAAAGCGGTTACGTAGAGTGAAACTTCTTTTGCTTCCTTGTCGAGACTACACTTTTTCATGCTCTTCACAAGATACGCATGGAGACTCCATTCCCATTTGCCGTCTCTCTACCACTGTCGAATACCAGAGACTATTAGTTGCAGTTGACAGATCAGACTATCTTCATTATTATTTCGCTGATCAGTGGGAGATCGTCTAAAGGTAGGACGACAGGCTCTGGCCCTGTTAGTGGGGGTTCGATTCCTCCTCTCCCAGCCAGTTAGATCTGGTCTTTGCAATTCTGACATTAAGAGAAACTTAACACCGCGGTGCTGTAATGCTCCTATGGAGAGATGGAAATATGCGATCAATATTAAAGCACCCACGAAACCTGGATCAACTCCATCTTTCTCTGTCATTGCCGGTCCGCGAAACAATCCCAAACAGACAATTCTCGTTGAGGTACAGAACAAACCCTTCGGGATTACTTTGTCGCTGCTTTCTATTACATTCAGGGCTACAGCTTCGCAATGACGGAAAAGAAGGCCACAGTCTTACGTGTGAGTAAAAGTCAGCTTTCGCAATTACAGGAGATATTGCACATTCGCTCATCTTCTCTGCTTTTTGCCATTCCAATTAATATTGCAGTAATTACTCGATTGAGTGATACTGCTCTTCCTAGATAATCCTTGATTGATATCGCTGGTTTCTCCACCTCTTTCAGGTCGCTCGATCTGTTATTGACATTTATTCCTACTCCTGCGAGCAGTAGTTGCAATTGTCCGCTACTGATCACTGTTTGGCATAGTATTCCCCCTACTTTTCTACCGGCGAGGAAAAGGTCATTTGGCACTACTGCTTGAACAGGAATTTCCAATGTAGAGCCTATCTGGAAGGCGATTTGCCGAGCAAGAGTGATGTTCCATTGATGGAGATCGTGATCGAGTCGTCGTTGCTCATCGATCATTTTGGTCTCACCGATGAGTCGGGGAGGAAGCAACGCTGTAAGCCAGACTCCTCCGCGAGGTGATTGCCAGATTCTCCCATGCCTACCGTAACCGGCAGATTGAGTCTTTGCAATTGCTACCGTACCGTAAGGGGCACCATCTGCTGCCAGTCTCTGAACTACTTCCATAGTTGAGCTGACATGGTCGTAGATGTTGATATGCCATTTGGGATCGTTGAGTTCGAGTTGCAGCGCGTTGATATCGATGTGATCTTCAGGTGTAGTTTGCAATCTGTTCATCTACAGCGCGATAATCTGATCTGCACACGATGATCATTGATCGCAACGTCGGCTTGATATTCATATTTGTCTATCATATTGGCGTGGCATCGCGTGGCGAGGACCTCTTTGCAGATCACCTCACTATTCTTCTCCATGATCGCACAGAGCATGCCTTCCGCATCGTAAGCGATCACTATCCGGTCGGTAACTTCAAATCCGGCATCCTTTCGCATTCGCTGGATAGTGTGGATCAACTCGCGCACCAAACCAGCCTCAACGAGGCGTTCATCGAGTGTGGTATCGAGGAGGAGTTGGACTCCATTCTCTTCTGCCGCAACAAAGCTTGCCGGAAGCACCGGCGAGAAAACCACATCTGCTGCTGTTATCTCTATTGCTGCGCCTTCAACTTCCAGTTCGATTGGTCCGCGGGAAAGTCGGTCTCTAAGCTGGTCGCCATCACTCGTTTTAATCAACACCCCCACTTGTTGGGCTATTCTTCCTAAGCGAGGACCGAGTGTGGCAAAATTCGGCTCGGCACGATAGGTATAATAATGATCAAAATTAGTTGTCAGTACAATTTGCTCAACATTTAATTCAGCTTTAATCAGCGCGATTACTTCGTCGCGTAACGGTATTGAATCATCGGAAAAGATGATCTGTGACAATGGCTGGCGTACCTTTATCTGCGCTCTGTTGCGGGCGCGATGCCCCAGTGTGACGATTTGGCGCGCCATCACCATTTCGCTTTCCAGCACCCGGTCAATCTTCTCATTATTAAAGCAAGGATACGGACAGAGATGGACGCTCGGCGGTCCTTGCTTAACTTGCAAATTGTGGTAGATCTCTTCGGCGATAAAGGGAATAAACGGGGCAAGTAGTTGCGCAAATGCTACCAATACCTGGTAGAGGGTTGTATACGCAGCTACTTTATCGGATGTCATTTCGCTGCCCCAGAACCGCCGTCGCGAAGAGCGAATATACCAGTTAGAGAGCTCATCGAGGAATGACTCCATTGCTTCGGTCGCTTGCGGAACATGGTATAAGTTGAGCTCTTCGCTAACTCGGTTGATCGTGGTGTGCAAGCGGGAGATGATCCAGTGGTCGATACTCGTCAGATCGGATGCTTCTGCTTGATGGCGATGTGGATCAAAAGAGTCAATCGATGCATACAATGCAAAGAAGTCATAGGTGTTACGCAGAGTACTCAGGAAGCGATAGAGAGGTTCTTTGATCTCATCTGGGACCAATCTCTTTGAGCGCCACGGTGCACTTGAGGAGTAGAGATACCAGCGTAGACAATCAGCTCCGTAAAGATCGATTAGCTCCCACGGATCGATCACGTTCCCCTTGCTCTTGCTCATCTTAAGTTCGTTTTCATCAAGACCTAAGCCGGTCCCGATACAGTTCTTAAACGGGGCTTGGCCATGGATGATGGTGCCGGTGGCAAGGAGGGTATAAAACCAGCCGCGGGTTTGATCAATCCCTTCACAAATAAAATCAGCCGGGAAATTTTCCCGGAACTTCTCCTGGTTTTCAAATGGGTAGTGCCACTGCGCTGTATGCATACAGCCGGAGTCGAACCAGGCATCGATCACATTCGGCACGCGCTGCATCTCTCCTTTACATTGTGAGCAAACGAGTTTAACAGCATCAATATAGGGACGATGAAATTCAACTGTGCGTGCCAGCTCAGCATCACATGCCTGCTCCACAAGCTCCTTTCGACTCCCTATTGCGATCGTTCTATCACATTTATTGCAGACCCACAGGTTAAGAGGTGTTCCCCAATAGCGATCGCGGGATAGGGCCCAGTCTTTTAGGTTGACAAGAAAATCAGCGAGTCGACCTGTGCCGATATGCTCTGGGTGCCAGTTGATACGCTGATTATTGCTGATCATTTCTCTTTTAACCGCGGTTGTGCGAATATACCAAGAATCCATCGCATAGTAAATAAGCGGAGTGTCACATCGCCAACAGAAGGGGTAGTCGTGTTTATAACCGGCAGTGCAGTAGAGAATCCCGCGTCTCTGTAAATCATCGATGATCATTGGATCGGCTTGCTTGACGAATCTCCCCGCACAGAGTGGGAATGCATCAGTGAACTCACCGCTCAGGTTGACCGGATTGAAGAAGGGAAGGTTCTCTCTCTGTCCCAGTTGATAGTCATCTTCTCCAAATGCTGGAGCAGCATGGACAATTCCTGTTCCTTCTCCGATATTGACGAAATCAGCTGCATAGACGCGATATGCATTTTCCGCGTCGATTGCGCGATAGGGAGGCTCATAGCTGAGGCCGACAAGATCGCTGCCGGGAAATTCACGTATCAGAGTATAATCACTATCTAACGCATGCCCGAGCAATGCCCTTGCCAGAATCAGCCGTTCTCCCTGTAGTTCTACCTCGGCGTAGGTCGCGACAGGGGAGACTGCCAGAGCGATGTTTGCCGGAAGAGTCCACGGAGTCGTTGTCCAGGTCAGCAGTGAGGTCTTACCAGGAAGTTCTGCATTATAGCGCGCATTTCGGTCGGAGACGAGTGGCATGCGAAGGAAAAGAGAGGGATCTTCCACCTCTTTGTACCCTTGTGCCACCTCATGTGAAGAGAGGCCGGTTCCGCAGCGCGAACAATAAGGGAGAACTTTATGCCCCTGGTAGAGAAGCCCTTGCGTAAACATCTGGGCAAGCTGCCACCAGACACTCTCGATGTAGTCGTCGGTACAAGTTATATAAGCGTTTTCCAGATCAATCCAGAAACCCATCCGCTCGATCATCCGTTCCCAATCACCCTTGTAGCGCCAGACTGACTCCTTGCACCGATTGACGAAATTCTCGATGCCATAGGTTTCGATTTCCTGTTTGCTATTTATTCCGATCTCTTTTTCTACCTCAAGCTCAACTGGCAGGCCGTGTGTATCCCAGCCCCCTTTGCGCGTTACATAAAATCCCTGCATCGTCTTGTAGCGGGGGAAAAGATCCTTGTACACACGCGGTATTAGGTGACCGATATGCGGTCGTCCATTAGCGGTCGGCGGCCCCTCGTAAAAGACGTAACGTGGACAGTTTTGCGTCTGCTCCAATGATCGCTGAAAGATATTCTCTTCTTTCCAGAATTTCAGTAGTGCCTCTTCTCGCTTATGCAGAGAAGAAGTCAGTTTTTTATACTCCATAGTGCTGATCTCCCTCGATAACAGGTATTTCCGGATAACATAAATAAACTGTTGACTAACGACACATTCTGTGATAAAGTGGAGGAGATATGCAAATAATTACACAAAACCGCCCAGACCACTTTAGTCGTCAGAAAAGAAATCCGAGCTTCCAAAGAAAGCATATATTCTTTAGCTAAAAAATTCAACCTCAGTTGCGAAGCAGGACCGGAGGTCAATTGCAAAGCAAGACCGGAGGTCAATTGGAAAGCAGTGAAAAGGTGGAAAGAAGCTGAAAACCTGGAAGATAAATCAAGCCAGCCTCATCGGTTCCGCACCGACTTAACTCAACTAGCGCGAGTTTACCGCGAATGGGGGGCCGTAGAGCCAATCTGTCCACAATGCAGGGCAGTGACCGGCTTCGGTAATACCCTTCACTAGCGGGTTTGCTTCGCTTGACCTTCCTGAGGCAAAGATGCAAGACGCCACCCC
>JAJHSB010000022.1 GCA_022684035.1 Candidatus Acetothermia bacterium
CGAGGTTGTTTGCCGCATGACGAAATTGAAAATGAATCCGAACTCCGCAATCGGCAGTCCCAATTCGGCACTTCTGGAGACGATGTTTGATTTTCTTGCAGCCAACTCTGTCTATCCGATGATGAGCAAGAAGGGAAAAATCTATTTTATATGCTCCAGGAAGGTGCAATTAACTCAGGGCAAAGCTGAAGAGCTAATAGAACAACTGGAAATCAAAACAGAAGAAGACTGCAAGAGAATCAGAGGTGAAGTGAAAAAGCGCGCTGCCGCATCAAGAGAAAATCGTCCCATCAAGGAATGGATAAAAGAGGAAAGGCCAAGGGAGATGCTGACTAAATACGGCCCTGAATCTCTACCGCTCTCAAAGCTTCTGGCGATAATCCTGCGGACCGGAAAGGAAGGAACCAGCGCTGAAGAACTGTCAAAGCGGTTATTAAACAAGTTTGGGGGACTGAGGGAGATAGACTCTGCACCGATTTCTGAGATTTGCAAGATAGAGGGGATAGGACCGGCAAAAGCGGCGCAAGTAAGAGCAGCCCTGGAAATTGGTAAGCGATTCTTCAAGGAAAGTGCTCAGAAACAGAAAAGGATTAAGAAGCCTGATGATGTTATTGATTATGTTGCCGAGTATTATGGCCCTTATCTAAGGGATGCAAAGAAAGAGTTCTTCCATGTCATCCTTCTGGACATAAAGAACAAGCCAATGCATAACATAGAGATAAGCAAAGGCAGTACCAGCGTAAGCGTAGTTGATCCCAAGGAGATTATGAAAGAGGCAACATTAAGATCTGCCTCCTCAATCATCTTGGTTCACAATCATCCGTCGGGTGATGCAGAGCCATCAGATGAAGATATTAGAATCACCAGTTGTATCGTAGATGCGTGTAACCTCGTTGGCATAAAGGTGTTAGACCATATAATCATCGGCAAGAACAAAGAGGATTATCACAGTTTCACAAAGTCTGGGCTGATAAGATGAGCACGGGAGAGAACGGACTAGAAAAGTTGTTGGCTTGAGGGGAAAGCGAAACCGTTTAAAGAGAGCTTTGACAAGGAAACAGGAGAGACTGCGAGAGCCTTTGCCAATACAAGAGGCGGGACCATTCGTAACAGGTAAGTTTTTCCAAAAACTCGAAATCGAACGCTTGACAGCGGGGGCGGAGTGTGATATATAACGAGTGAGATTTTGGAAAAACTAAACTATTACGACCATTCTTAAGAGAATTTAACAAGATTAAGTGGGACAAGGATGAAACTGAAAAGCCTTGAGAAGTCTCCTGATACCAAAGAAATTGAAGGACAGCACGAACTGCCACCTGCCTGGCGCCGGGTGAGGCTGGGGGAGGTGTGTGAGGTTAATTCGAATCAGGTACTACCGAATACTGCTCATGCAAAACAGCTTCCTTATATTGGATTGGAGCACATTGAAAGTGGGACAGGAAGAATTATAGACAAAGTGAATGACACAGACGGTAAACTTATTCAAAGCACTACCTTTCGATTTGATTCTCAGCATGTGCTTTATGGCAAACTTAGACCGTATCTAAATAAAGTAGCGATACCAGACTTTCAGGGGCGATGTACGACCGAGCTATTGCCGCTATTCCCATTGGACAGATGTGACCGTTTCTACTTAGCTTGGCTTCTTCGCAGGGCAGAAACAGTTGAAGAAGCAATGCGGCATAAAACTGGTACACGGATGCCCCGTGCTGATGTGCATGAACTTTTTAAGATGTTAGTACCACTCCCTCCAATCTTTGAGCAAAAGCGCATCGCCGCAAAAATTCAAGAGTTAATGCAAGAGGTGGATCGTGCCCGAACTGCCTGCGAAAAGCAGTTAGAAGCCGCCAAAGCCCTCCCCGCTGCCTACCTGCGTCAGGTCTTTGAAAGCGAAGAGGCAAAGAAGTGGGAGAGGAAGAGGCTGGGGGAGGTGTGTGAGGTTTCTAGCGGTTTATCGGCTCCACAAGAGCAAAAATATTTTGAGAATGGAAAATATCCATTTGTTAGAGTCCAGGATTTAGGAAGATATGGAAAGACAAATAATCTCGTGGATATTAAAGACGATGTTAATGATGTTGCTATCGTAGAACTCAAATTAAAAAAGGCTGAAAAGGGAACCATTCTTTTCCCTAAAAGTGGAGCTGCAATTACAACAAACAATAGGGCGATTCTCGGGATTGACGCCTTTATTGTTTCCCATCTAGCTGCGATAAAACCAAAAGAAGGAATAGCCGATGCTCATTTTGTTTATAACTGGTTATGTTTAACCGATATGGTTCAATATATGGAGAATCCAGGCTACCCATCGCTTAAACTATCCGCAATTTCAAAAATTTCTATTCCTCTGCCATCTTTAGATATTCAGCAGCGTCTCGCCGCCGAACTCAAAGAAAAAATGGCAGAGGTGGAAAAACTTCGCACTGCAATTGAAAAGCAATTAGAAGCCATCAACGCCTTGCCACAGGCAATTTTAATAAAGGCGTTTAGGGGTGAACTGTAAGAATGGCTACCACCTCTTCCAAGACTTCGCTTGGAAGAGGTGGCCCCTACGGGGCAGTTGAGATAACGATTGATGACAAAATCTAACTTGGTCAGATCAGGTGGTGACCAATGAATTTCTTTCTGTCATTGCTTCGTCGCTTGCGCTCCTCGCAATGACATCAAAATATGACAATGTCAACTTAAAAGCCTCCAGTAAAATGGCCAGCACTGAAAAGGTAAAATTCAAGCGACAGTTTGGCATTACACTCTCACATCTAGGGGGATGATTATACACACGGTTATGATTAAGTATAAAGGGTATAAAATAGGTGTTGGGTCATGCAATGAGCATTGACAAATCCATCATAAACTTGGAAGACCTCTCGAAGCCGGCGGTGGTGCTGATTGAGAAAATCTCTAGCGCCGTTGGTGGCCTTTTTAAGCCATATCAGATTGTGCGCGTCGCAAGGGCAGAGGCGGAAGCCGAACGGATCCGTGCTGAGGCAAACATACAAATCTCTGATCTTCAGCGTCGGGCATTCCATCGGTGGCTTGACGAGGAGGCAAAGAAGCAACGAAATATGGAGGAGATAACTCGTCAAGCACTGCCGCAACTAGATGATACTTCGAACCCAAGACAGGTTGAGGATGATTGGATAACCAACTTCTTTGACAAGTGCAGACTGATTTCCGACTCGGAAATGCAAAGTCTGTGGTCCCGAATATTAGCAGGCGAAGCGAACTCCCCCGGCTCTTTCAGCAAGAGAACTGTCAATTACTTGTCGTCTTTGGACAAGGCGGATGCTCAGTTGTTTACCAATCTCTGCAAATTTGACTGGTGGATTGGAGAGGTCACCCCATTGCTCTATGATGTTGAGGCGGAGGTCTACAATAAATGGGGCATCAACTTCACTTCGCTTAAACACCTCGACAGTATCGGACTTATTCAGTTTGAAAGCCTGGCCGGTTATCGTCATGTAAACCTTCCCAAAGTCCTTAACGTCTTTTACTACGGAACACCGACCGTTCTTGAATTCAAAAACGAAGCGAACAACGATATGAACATTGGCCATGTGCTCTTGACCAAAGTTGGCAAAGAACTCGCCCCCACCTGTGGTTCGCAGCCGGATGCAGAGTTTCAGCAGTATATCCTCAAAAAGTGGAAAGAAATGGGATACATTAATTCCTAAAATCTGAAGTCTTGCGCAAAATGGAAAACTTTTTGGGTCTGGCTCGTCCAAGTTAGGGGAACATTGAGACTATGATAAGAAATTACAATTCCCGTAAAATCACCACTCCTCAATCGCTGAACGCCTACATTAAAGGCATCTGTGACATTATGCGGCGCTCGGGAAGAGCAGGAGCTCTGCAGTATGTGCCTGAACTTACCTGGATGCTCTTTTTGAGGATACTGGATGAATGGGAAGAGCGAGAAGAAGAACAGGCAAGAGCGGTTGGCGCCTCCTTTACTCCCTCTCTTGAATACCCTTATCGCTGGCAGAACTGGGCAGCGCCCAATGGGAAAAAACGCCTGGAACTGCAACAGGGAACTCTTGGGGGATTTGTGAGTTTTGTTAACGGCGATCTCCTGCCAACCCTTAGAATATTAAAGAATAAACCTGGGGCAACGGCTCGCCAGAAGATTATTAGTGAGGTATTCTCTCCTATTGAAAAAACAGGTATTGATACCGAGCGCAACCTTCTCGACATTCTCGATAAGATCCACCAGCTCTCCATACAGCAGGTAGATGAAACGCATATGTTCACCCTGTCCCAGGTCTATGAAGGACTGCTCCAGAAAATGGGAGAGAAGAATAACGACGGTGGACAGTTCTTTACCCCGAGAGAGGTTATTCGGGTTATGGTAAGGGTGATTGACCCTGCCATCGGGGAAACGGTTTATGATCCCTGCTGTGGTACGGGTGGATTTCTGGCCCAAAGCTATCAGCATATGCAGCCAAAGGCGAAGAGTGCAACAGATATAGAGATTCTCAAAACAAGGACCTTTTATGGAAGGGAAAAGGAAAACCTGGTTTACCC
>JAJHSB010000058.1 GCA_022684035.1 Candidatus Acetothermia bacterium
CTTCCATGCTTAAATGCTCATACCTCTTTCCCATAACACTTTAGGATAACCTTTCCTTTCCTGCTTCCTAAAGTGTTGCACTTCATTGTTGAACCTGCGAGGATAAATAGTTGCGCCCGCAACGAGCGCCTAATACGTCCGTTTGCGATTTCGGCCTAATGAAGTTTCCTAAACCCCTTTGGGGTTCACAGCCGGCGAAAACGTTAGATATTAACTAACAATACGTTAAGGTGTATAATCTTAACGTAGGAAAATAAGATTACACCTATCTGGGCCTGCCTGTTATGTTTGCAACGCAGATAGCGACGCATAGGCAGATAAACCCCGTCTTCTGTTGTCCTGTAGTCGATGCTTGACTGATAGGAGGATATCTGCTACTATACTTTTTCTAATTAAAATCTTAGGTGAATAACTTCCCGGTTGGTCTCTGAAAAAGGAGGAGAGAAAATGAAATTTACATTAGGAGCAATGTTGGCGGTAGTGATCATGGTTGGGGCGCAAGGCCAGGAGATTATGCCCCTCTCCGAGGTAACCCGAGGAATGATCGGAATAGGAAAGACAGTGGTCGCCGGGGATGTGATCTCTCAGTTCACTATAGAGGTAGTAGGGATCATCGACGAACCGGGCGAAGAATGGGATTTCATCGTGGTACGGGCAAGTGGGGGTGCCATCACTGCGGCTGGTGGGGTGGCGATGGGCATGTCCGGCAGCCCCATCTTTATCGATGGCAAACTGGTGGGAGCGCTTAGCCGGGCTGCAGTCTGGGCTAAATCTCCTACGCCGATCGCTCTAATCACCCCGATTGAGCAGATGCTGAAGTTAGTGGGGACTTTAGAAGGCAATCCCTCTCAGCCTCAGCCGGAGGCGACGCTCCCGGGCGTAAAGATGATCGAGGTCGCCGATCTCACCGGTCTTATTCCCGAAGATCCTCAAGTGATCTACGCCCTCCCGGTGAGACTCCCCTTGGTCGCCACCGGTATCCGTGGTCGGGCACTGGAACTGCTGCGCACTGGCGGGAGATTAGGCGGAGAGAACTTCGCTGGATTAGAAAGTATGGGGCTCCGGTTTCTCCCTGTCAGTGGAGGAAGAGTCAGTCCTGGAGAGGGGAGCCCCCTGCTCCCCGGCGGAGCTGTGGGGGCCGCGCTGATTACCGGCGATGTCACTATTGGAGCCCTGGGCACCCTTACCTGGCGGCGAGATGATCTGATACTGGCCTTTGGCCATCCATTCCTCTTCGGCGGCGAGGTCTCCTTACCACTGAGCCGGGCCTCGGTGATAGACAACCATAGAAGCATACGACATTCCCTGGAAACTAGGAGCGTTAGGCGAGACCGTGGGGGCGGTTCTCCAAGATCGCCTGGCAGGAATCGGTGCTCGTCTTCAGACCGTCCCGGATACCATTTCTGTGGAGATCGTCGTCCAGGACCTTGATCGTCAACGGGTCCGAGAATTCCAGGTAGAGATCGTTCGTATTCCAGGAGTAACCGACTTTCTCCTTCTTCTTATGAATCTGTATGCCTTCGAAGCTACTCTCGAGCGGGTGGTAGGCCCGGGTACGATTATCTGGCGCAGTGAATTGGTGGGGGAGGGATTGCCCCGACCGCTGATTCAGGAGAATCTCTTTACCTGTCTCTCCGACGTATCTCTTGCGCCGGTCTCTGCCATGGAACAACTTCTACGCGAAGTCCGGCAAAACCCGTTTGCTAAGGTGGAATTAGAGCAAGTACGGGTTGAGTTTGCAGTCAGTCAGGAGATTCGGGCGATCCAGATTATGAATCTTACTCTGGATCGAGAGTATTACTCGCCTGGCGATGTAATCGAGTTCGCGGTGGATCTGCAGATATTCTATGGAGAACTGCAGACCGTAACCGGTCAACTCCAGATCCCAGCAGAGCTTGACGCCTTTCAAATCGAAGTGCGGGCCTATGCGGGAGTGCCTTTGGGCTATTTCCCTTCTCCGCGGAGTATGGAGGAATTTGTGGCTGAACTTGAAGGTCGACCAACCAATTCCATGCTGGTGATCGAGCTGGTGACTTGGGATATCGAGATGGGGCCTGTCGGCTTGACGCAAGAGGCTGCTCTAAAACAGAGGAAGGAGAACGCTTTCGTCTTAGTCTTTGATTTCGAAGCGATGAGCTGGAAAAACCTCGGCAGGGGCTTTGTCAATGGGATGCTGACCTTAGACCGATTTGAGCAGGAGTTCCCGGGCTTTCATATCTGGGGACAGGCTACAGAATCGGTGACACTTACGCAGGAATTCGACTTTAAGTTGCCTAAAGGCTATTAAACACAGGAGAGCGCAAGTGGTCGCCTAAGGTGGCCACTTGCGTCAAACTTTGTCCACTCCCAGAAGAATGGACGTGGTTGGTTCTGCGGTGCTTTTTCTTTTTGAAGGGGAATCACTATCACCTACATATCGAAACTTTAAGCTATCATCTAAAACGGGGTTTACCCTTCAAAGGTTAATCGCAAATAGAAGCGGGTCGACCACGTTCGTTAAGGTCGTTTCAAGTCAATACTGGGGCAAAATTTTGGAGGAGAATATGACCAATCCGATCTTACAGTTGAAAAATGTAACAAAGCGCTTCGGAAGCCTGACGGCGGTTGATGACCTCTCTCTTACCGTTTTTCCAGGCGAGGTGTTCGGCTTTCTCGGGCCGAACGGCGCCGGTAAGACGACGACGATCAAGATGTGCACCGGGCTCCTTAGGCCGAACAGCGGCATGGTGAGATTAGGTACGCATGATATTGTCCAGGAACCACTCCTTGCCAAACGTCTCCTCGGTTATGTTCCGGATAATCCGTTCCTCTATGATCAGCTTACCGGACGAGAGTTCGTTCGCTTCGTTGCCCGCCTGTACGACCTCGATGGCGGTAGCAGCTCGAGCGTTGTCGAGAAGAGGATCCAGGAGATGTTCGAACAGTTTGAGATGCCGGAGAAGGCAGACGAGCTGATCAAAAGCTATTCGTTCGGGATGCGCCGCAAAGTCGCCATCGCCGCGGCGCTGATCCACAATTCGCAGATCGTCTTCTTGGACGAGCCGACCTCAGGCCTCGACCCGAAATCGGCCCGTTGGGTGAAGGACCTCTTCCGCAAACTGGCCGGAGAAGGGGTGGCGATTTTGATGACCACCCACATCATGGAGATCGCCGAACGGATCTGCGACCGCATCGGAATCATCCATCAGGGTAAGCTCGTTGCGTTGGGAACACTTGCCGAACTGAGAGAAGAGGCCGGCCGCAGCGACTCCACATTGGAGGATATCTTCCTTCAGATCACCGGGGAATTGGACAGCGAGACACTCGATCTTCTCGATGCAAAGAGGTGATGCCGTGACGACATTCTTCGTGCTGCTGGCCAATGAATGGTTGATCTTCAAGAACACCTATTTCCGGACGAGGCGGCGGACTCTGCTGACCCTCGGTCTATTGCTGCTCGCATTGGGGGCAATGACGGGAATAACGCTGGGCGCCGTCGGCGTGTTGCGCGCGGCGTTCGCGGCCTTCGGGGGGATGGTGGAGATAGTCCTACCACTCGTACTGAACGGTCTGTTCCTTTGGCTGATGATGGCTGCATTTTCATCTGGAGTTCAGGTGGTGCTGCCGCGGTTTTACAGGAGCCCCGACCTAAACCTGCTCATCTCGCTCCCTGTGTCAGCGCAAGCCCTCTTTGCCGCCCGGTTCTTGTTCACCATGTTGTACATTCCCCGGGCTCAGCTCTTCCTCATTCTGCCAATATTGATCGCTGCCGGCATCGTTGCCGAGGCGCAGATCGCGTTTTATGCCCTTGTTTTACCGGTATTCTTCCTGGTCTGCGCCGTTCCAGCCGCGTTGTCGATCGCGCTGATAATCGCGCTGGTACGTTGGTTCTCGCCGAAACGGATCATGATAGCCGGCGGAATCCTGGGGATGCTATCCTGGTTATTTTTCTTCGTTCTGTGGGGCGGTGAGGGAGATGGGCTAATCCGTATCTTAACGCTTCTTGAGGCAGCTCCGCTGTGGCTGCTACGGCTTTTCCCGCCTGGAATGGCGGCTGAGTCTTCCACTGCCGCTGCATTAGGAGATTTTGCGGGGATGATCCTCCCTACCGCCAAACTGCTCGCACTCGGGGCGATCATCACCGTCGGTTCGCTCTTTCTTATTCAGCGGCTCTACCACCGCGGGTTTGCCCGTCTGCAAGAGATCGCGCCGCGAAAGAAGCAAACCGCTGCCAAACCGGTTCTTGCGATCTCGCCAAAACGCCGCATTCCTTTCTTGGGACGATGGAGCAATCTCGTCGTCGTTCAATGGCAGCAAGGGCTGCGCAATCACGAAGCAGCACTGACTGCGCTTCTCTTTTTGCTAATGCTCATTGGGTATGTCATTACCATGGCGCTGTTCGAGCTGCCGCTCGGGCCACTGGGAAGCGATCTGATTCTCTTTGGCCATATTGGAGTGATAGTCTTCCTCAGCAATACGGCTGTCGGTATATTCTTATTCCCTGCATCAATCACTACGGTGGAGGCCAACCCGCGGATTATCAAAGAGCGCTATTGGCTGCATAAAGTGGCGCCGCTCAGTGGACACGCCTTGTTCTGGAGCGAGTGGCTCGCTAATTTTCTGCCGTCGGTTATTTTGGGAATCATCGCCCTTGCCGCGCTCAACATCGCCGTTGGCAATGGACTATGGATCAGTCTCGTTTCACTACTCGTCCTCGGCGCGCTGACAGTAGGTACGCACGCTCTCGATCATGGAAGCACTCCCTATGTACTAAATATGGATCTGCAGAAGCGAGAGACGGTCTTTAGCTTGATGCTCTTTATTATTTTTTATCTGCTCGTGCTGGGACCGCTTACGATCGGGCAAGGAGGATATGCTCTTCTTGAACCGCTGCGGTTTATGGGGTATCTACCGCAATGGGCCTTGTATGCTGCAACAACGGCCTTCTCCATGGTGGTCGTCATTCTGACGATCTATTTATCAGCAAAATTAGGAGTAAACCATTGGGAAAAGATGGAGATGTGAAAATCAAGGTGAAACGCAGGATTAGGGATTAGGGGATTAAGAGGAGAAGGATTTACGGAGATATGGATCTCTTCGTGTCAATAACTTCCAACGGAGAATATCATGAATATAATAACTCATTGTCTTTGGTGTAAAGAACGAAAAGGCCGCCGCCGTTGTCCGACGTTGGCTGGACCGATCTGCTCCCGCTGTTGCGGCGAGAATCGTCTGCTCCGCTTCGATTGTCTCTCTAATTGTGCGTTCCTGGTGCACCACGAGGAATTACAGCAGGAAAGAGAATGTCAACGCTATCAAGCAGAATGGAGCAAAGTCAATCGGACAGAGAAAGACGATACAATTCATCAGAGTTGCTTTTACATCACTTATTTGTTATATCAAGCGAGTAAAGAGATAAGAAGATTAACCGACGACGATGTTATCAATACGGTAGAGTTTCTCATTACCCAGGTTAGTCCGATAATCATTATCGCACGTGTACCATCGCAATTGAGTAAGCTGTTGTGGAATAAGCTCGCCTCCGCGCTGGAAAGAGGTGAGATTCGGCGCGATGAACTCATAGAAGCACTTAACCGTATCCAGAAGATTGTCACAGCGATGAAGAATGATAAAAACAGACGCGCCTTTCTCCAGGGGATGATCACTTTTTATGATAAAACGCTTCCTGCTGCGGAAAAGACCCCTTCTAGTCTGATCTTTACACCTAACTGATGACAAAATTCCGGTTCGGTGGCGGAGTGAAAGATCTCCACTGATTGTGACAGCAGCTTACTGCAGCGTAAATTGGGGTTAAAGCTCGTTTCGATCAATGACTGTTAACCAGGTTAGGGTTACATTTCCGACAAGTTGGACGTGGATTCAATGAAGAGAAGAAGGACTACATAATGCGTCTATTTGCAGCTTTGGCTCTATTGTCGATCACCGTAATTTGGGGATGGACATTTGTTGTCGTACGTGAGGCATTGGCCTTTGTTGGCCCTCTGACCTTTATTGCCGGACGGTTCGTTCTCGCCTCATTTATCTTAGTGTTGCTATTTTACCGCGTTATTCCGAAAATCAACCGCCGTACTCTGTTGCGGGGAATATTGATCGGATTAAGCCTATTTGGTGGTTATCTTTTTCAAACTTGGGGGCTTGTCTACACTACCGCGACTAAGAGCGGCCTTATCACTGGACTGTACGTTATTATCGTTCCGCTTATTGCCTTCTTTTTTCTCCACGAACGGATACGCCGTATCGTTTGGCTGGGAGTCGGTGTGGCTCTGCTTGGGTTAATCCTTCTGCTGTTAGGAGCAGGCGGCGTGGAGTCGCCCGCGCTCAATATCGGTGATCTTTTAACTCTTATTTGCGCTCTCTGCTTCGCGTTGCATATCATCCTTATTGATCGCTTCATCAAAGATGACGATTATCGTGGAATACTGCTGGTTCAAGTGGTGGTAGTAATGGCGCTTGGTCTGCTCGGGGCCGGAACAATAGAAGTCCTTCCCACTTATTTTCCTGCACAGTTAATCGAAGCTCTCTTAATCACTGGCTTGCTGGCGACTGCACTTGCGTTCTATGTCTTAAATCGGTTCCAAGCCTACTCAACCTCTACTTATACAGCTATCATACTAACGATGGAGCCGGTCTTTGCTGTGCTCTTTGGCTTCTTACTACTCAACGAGATGCTGTCAGTGGTGCAAGGGATTGGCGGACTCTTTATTCTCTTCGGAATGATTATCCCACGATTGAAAAAGCAGCATAATGGCGATACTAAGCAAAATCCGTTGCAAAAAGCATCATAATTAGCTATCATTCAGCCTAATATGGAAAGTAAAATGGAACTTCCGAAGCGCTACGATCCGACTGAAGTAGAGGACAAAATCTATTCGTTCTGGGAAGAGCAGGCTCTCTTTGACGCTGATATCGACTGGGACAAAGAACCGTTTACAATGGTTATCCCGCCGCCGAACATTACTTCGGTAATGCATATCGGAAATGCACTTATATACACTCTGCACGATGTACTTATTCGGTACAAGCGGATGGATGGCTATGTTGCCTGTTGGTTCCCAGGGATGGACCATGCTGGAATAGCAACACAGAACGTGGTAGAGCGAAGACTGGCCACAGAGAATTGCACTCGCCATGATCTCGGCCGCGAGAAGTTCGTCGAACGAGTTTGGGAGTGGAAGAGAGAGTATGGTGGACAGATTCAGCGGCAGATGAAAGCACTCGGCACCTCACCTGATTGGCGGCGTGAACGGTTCACGCTCGACGACGATCTCTCCATGGCGGTCTGCGCAGCATTCGTCAGGCTCTATAATGAGGGCTACATCTACCGGGATAAGCGACTGATCAATTGGTGTCCACGATGTCAGACCGCCATCTCCGATATCGAAGTAATCCATCATGAGATTGATGGCAATCTTTACTATATTCGGTATGCATTACAAAATTCTGCCGATTATATTACGATCACCACCACCCGGCCGGAGACGATGCTCGGAGATAGTGCTATTGCAGTTAATCCGTATGATCAACAAAAAAAATCATTGTTGGGGAAGATAGCGATTCTACCCATATTAGAACGGGAACTTCCGATTGTCGATGCGGTGGAGGTCGATCCAAAATTCGGCACCGGCATACTAAAAATCACTCCGGCCCATGATCCACTCGACTTTGAAATCGGTAAACGGCATAACCTACCGCAGATAAATATCTTCACCAATGATGCCAATCTAAATGAGAATGCCGGTCCGTATGCCGGTCTCGACCGTTATGCCGCTCGCAAGCAGATCGTTGTTGATCTGAAAGCGTGCGGTCGAATAGAGAAGATCATCCCCTATCGCCATGCTATCGGTCATTGCCAACGGTGTGACACACTAATCGAGCCACTTATCTCTATGCAATGGTTCGTTGCAATGGCCGATCTCGCTGCACCAGCGATCGAGGTGGTCCGTACTGATACGATCAAATTCATTCCCTCACGTTGGAAAAGCCTCTACTTTGACTGGTTAGAGAAGATCAAAGACTGGTGTATCTCACGACAACTATGGTGGGGACACCGGATTCCAGCTTGGTACTGTGCTGATTGTAAAGAGATCACGGTGGCGATTGCGCCTCCGCAAAGGTGCAGTGCTTGTCAGAGCAGTAAGATTGAGCAAGAGACCGATGTACTCGACACTTGGTTTAGTTCAGCTCTGTGGCCTATCTCAGTGATGGGATGGCCGCAGCAGACAGAGGAGCTCAAATATTTTTATCCTACTTCACTCTTGATTACTGGTTTTGATATCATCTTCTTCTGGGTTGCACGGATGATTATGATGGGGCTCTATTTTCAAGGTATTATTCCCTTCAAAGAGGTTTACTTTACACCGCTCGTTGAGGATGAACATGGAGTCAAGATGAGTTCCTCACGCGGCAATATCATTGATCCATTGGAGATCAAAGAGCGCTATGGCATGGATGCATTGCGATTTTCGCTTACTCAAGCCTCTTCGAAAGGGCGGGGTATACGCATTGCGATGCGAGATATCGAAGCGAGCCGCAACTTTTTGAACAAGGTCTGGAATATGGCACGCTTCATTCTCCTTGAAATAGGCGATGACAGGCCGAATGAATTGCCGCAATTAGTCGAGATCGAAGATCGATGGATCATCTCGCAGTTGGCTAAGACGACCGAGTTGGTACGTAACTATTTTGCATCTTACAGTTTTAACCAAGCTGCTGATACCATCTATGACTTTGTTTGGCATCAATGCTGCGATTGGTACCTGGAGATAGTGAAGCAGCGTCTTAACGAAGCAGATAATAAAGATGCTGTAGCGGTCATCTACTACCTGTTGCAGGAGATATTAAAACTGCTCCATCCATTTGTCCCGTTCATTACCGAGGAGATATGGCAACGGATCAATAATCGACGATCACCGATCGCCATTGCACACTTTCCCTGTGCTGATCATAACCAGATCGATCGAGAAGCAGAGAAGCTGGTCGAGCTCTTTCAACGGATGGTCACAGCAGTGAGAAGAGTACGTGCCGAGCTGCGTATCCCGCAGCAGGCGTTGATTCAGGTTCTCATCAGCACAGAAAATAAAATGATCAACACGATGATGGAAAAAAAGAGCAGAGTCTTTTCCGCATTGGTCGGTGCCGATTACGTAAAGATCGACCAGAGAATCACACCCCCGGCCAACGCAGCCAAACAGATTGTGGATGAAGCTGAGATCTTTATCCCTTTGACCGGGTTGATCGATATAACAAAGGAGAGAGCGCGCCTGGAGGGCGTACTGACAAAGATTTCTAAAGAACTCTATGCTTTGCAGAAACGCCTTAATAATCAGGCTTTCCGCGTCAACGCACCGGCCGAAATTATCGCCAAAGAAGAGAGTAGAGCAGCAGAATATACGGCGATGGAAGCTCAATTACAAGCATACATAGTCGCACTCAAGGAGAAATAGATGGAATATAGCGAGGCATGCGCGATTCTGAAACGACTACCCTTTCGCGAGGTTAAACCAGGGATAGAGAGAATATCCTATCTTCTCTCCGGCATAGGCGATCCTCAGCAATCGATTCCGGTGATCCATATCGCGGGAACGAATGGCAAAGGTTCGGTAGCCGCAATGCTCGCAACGATCCTCCAATCTGCTGGTTACCGGGTCGGCTTTTACATCTCGCCCGAGTTGATTGATATTCGCGAGCGGATTCAAGTTAATAGCGAATGGATCAGTAAAGAAGATTTTGCAAGATGTGTGGCAGAGCTCGCACCACTCTTGGCGGCGGCGGAAGATAAACCGACTATCTTTGAAGCATTAACTGCGATGGCGTTTCTTCATTTTTTCCGTCGAGGAGTTGAGATTATCGTACTTGAAGCCGGACTGGGCGGTCGTTTCGATGCAACGAATGTTGCGACACCGCTGCTGACAATCATTACCAACACAGACCGTGATCATCTGGAGATCCTCGGCGGCTCAGTGGAGACGGTCGCATGGGAACATGCAGGGATCGCTGCGTACGGTGTTCCGTTGCTGATCGGAGATCATAGCGCGCCGCTTGAGGAGATTATATCGCAGGAATGCGACCGCATCGGCGCCTTGTTAACTTTAACTACTGGTGTCATAGTTGAGCAAGCAGAATTTGATTGGCATCGCGCGGTATACAATCTCGAGTGGAAAGATTTTTGTCACCGTGTTGATATACCGCTCCTGGGCGGATACCAACAGAACAATCTCAGGATAGTCGGCAAGTCAATTGAAATTCTACGCCGACAAGGATTATCTCTTCCCGATAGTGCGGTTTTACGTGGTCTGTCATGCGTTCGCTGGCCGGGTCGGTTCGAAGTGGTGCACCACAGACCGTATATCGTAATTGATGGTGCGCATAATGTTGCAGGAGTACAGGCGTTAGCCAGTGATGTGATTCGGTATAGCAAAGAATTTCTGCCTAGCAAACCGCGTTACCTTATATTTGGTGTACTTGATGATAAAGAAGTCGAGGAGATGTGCCGTATCCTCTTCCCGTTGTTCAGCAAAGTTATACTGACTATGTCGCAGAGCGAACGCGCAGTTCGTTTAGATCGATTAATCACTGCTGCAACCTCGCTTGCTGTTCCTTATACTGCGACTGAATCAGTGACGGCAGCGGTCCACTTAGGCTCCAAGTTATTGACTGCAGAGGATCTATTGGTCGTTGGTGGATCGCTTACCGTTGCTGGTGAGGCAAGGAAGTTATATGTCAAGTAGTGAGTGGCGCAACGATCAACCGTTGCCTTACCATGTGGCAATGATCATGGATGGCAATGGCCGCTGGGCTCAAATGCATAAACTGCCGCGGATTGCTGGCCACCATGCCGGCGCAAAGAGAGCGGAAGAATTGATTCGCTTCGCTGGAGACACATTAAATCTTCCCTATTTGACTCTCTTCGCATTATCAGCAGAAAATTGGCACCGTCCAAAGAGTGAGATCAATCTTCTCATGCAACTCCTTGATCAATTCATTACCGACAAGTTGAATGAATTCGTTGCCAATAATGTTAGATTACTCGTCATTGGTGATCTTTCCGTCTTGCCTGTGAGCTTACAACGAACGATTGAGCATGCTATCGCCTCTACAGCAGGCAATAGCGGGCTTGTCCTCAGCGTAGCCCTCAACTATGGCGGACGGCAGGAGATCATCCGCGCTTGCAGAAAGATCAATGCGGAGATCACGGCGGGAACGATTGACCCAGAGAGACTCGATATAACGACTTTCCGCTCATATCTATATGCTCCTCATGTTCCTGATCCCGACCTGATCATCAGAACAGGCGGAGAACAACGAATCAGTAATTTTCTGATCTGGCAATTAGCGTATGCAGAACTTTATTTCACCAAAACGATGTGGCCTGATTTTACTGTGAAGGAATTTCTACAGGCGATCAGTGACTTTCAAACAAGAGACCGCCGGTTCGGCGCTACAGAGGAGTAATGATGAATCTTATTGAACGTCTTGCTACTTCAGTGATCCTTATTCCAACAATACTTGGACTCTTATACATTGCAGCACGTTACGGTCTACCGTGGATAATTGGGATAATACTCATGGTGGTAGCAATCCCCGCTGGTTTGGAATATATCAAATTAATGCATAAAACCGATATCAAAATAGCACGTTGGGAATTCTTAGCTTCAATACCGTTTATCATCTTCGCTTATATTGTCTTTGACGGCCGGTATGGAGATATCGCGCTCCTGATAGGAATCTCATATCAAATATTGCGTTACCTCAGGGGAGGCAAGCATCGTCAGGGGCTGGCTGCGATCGCGGCCGGCGCATTCGGTCTGCTATACATACCGTGGATGCTTCATTTTTTCTATCGTATCTTTGCCAGTGGTCCCACGGGCTGGATCTATGCGTCAAGTGTCTTTTTGATGGTATGTGCATATGATGCGGGGGCGTATGCGGTCGGGTCTCGTTTTGGTCGTCACCGCGTTTTCCCATTGGTCAGCCCGAATAAGACTTGGGAAGGACTGCTTGGAGGGTTTATCTTGACGGTGATCATTACCGCGCTCTCTCTGCTATGGATCGGTGAGCTTACTGTTGGACAAAAGGTTCTTCACATTCTGCTCTTATCAGGTCTGATTAGCGCCGCGACCCAGATTGGAGATCTATTCGAATCCAAACTCAAACGCGCTGCCGGAGTCAAAGACTCTGGCATATTCCTACCCGGCCACGGCGGAGCACTCGATCGTCTCGATGGATTCCTCTTTGCTCTACCGGCATTTTATTTTTACTTCTACGAGGTACTCGGATTTATCTACTAAGTAGGCCGGCACAAGGAGAGGTGCTAAGTTCCTCTCTGCTGCACCAGATAGAGCGCGATATCCCTCACTTTTGCCGAGATTGCTTCCCAGCGCTCGAACTGTTCACTGACGGCATAGCCGATGAGCCATGTACCGGTGGTAATATCGACATCCACTTTTTTAAATAACCGCTGAAGATCTTTCGGCCAGTAGGCAGCGATAGCTGCCGCTAAAGACGTTCCCATTTTATTTCCATAAGTTACGATACTTGTTCCCGGCATGATCGCTTGTAAAGGGTAAGCCCGCCCATCTTTGATAAGGAACGCTCGGCGCAGTGATCGCGGCAGATCATTGGTCACGGTAATGGCTGCATCGCTGTTTTGTTGGAACTTGATCGGTATAGACCTGATACGCTCTACCACCAGGTAGCAGCGCTCACCGTCTCGCATTGTGATTACAACTTGGTCGTCATCTCTTCGCACCAGTGAGGGTGGTCTTCTGTCCAGCACAAAATGAATCTGGTCGTTATCTCTCACTTTCAGGCTGATATTCGTTGAATTGGGAGTAAATAATCCGTATGAAATAACAGAGAAACCATATAAGACTTGCACATTAAATGATGTTCTATTAACATATACATCTAATAAGAAGGCCAGCCGGTTTGAGTATAAACCGGATAAAACTGCAATAATAATCGTCGTTCCAATCAAAGACGGCAGTACTAACCGTCGTTGCCGCATATAGAGTGTAATGAGTGAAAAACTGATCAGAATAGCACCGATGATTGCGAGTGCCGCCCACCGGGATGGCCGTTCTATGATCATTTGCGCCAATTGATCTGCTGTCAGTCGAATATCAGGCGCAGGGCGAGGCGCAACAATCAAAAGTGGAACGAGAGCTGCGCGCTGTTGGAGAGAGAGATCGAATGAGCGCCGGGTGATGAGTAATAATTCGCCATTACCATGGCGGGTAGTAATGAATAGTGGCCAGTCTCCGTCGCGTAATTTTACAAGCGCATTGTTGCGGAGCTCACCGGTGAGGATTGTTAGACCGGCAGTATCAGTCGTTACAATTGGACTTTCAAGTGGTAAGAGAGCGCGTAGAATCGGTGCATCGTGGAGAAAGAAGTCACTGCCGGTAAAGAGAACGAGTCGACCGCCGGTATAAATCCATTGAGCAATCGCTGCCCACTGCGCTCGGTTGAGAAGCGGTGGTGTAAGACGGCCAATCAGGAGGGAGGAGATTGATCCATAAGCGCGCCAATCACTCGGAAGGGCGCCCGCGGCGAGGACGATTGGATCTTTATCATTCACATCGACTGCGATATCGCCAACGATGAGTGGAAATCGCTCTTCCCGCAAAAACGGACGTAAATCATGTTGCCAAGAAGCAACTGGATTTTCCATGTCGTCATATAAGATAATCTCAAATAGGTGATTCGAACGATGCAAAACGATCGCTGTTTGCCGGGAATAGATTCCACTTATACCGGCAGTAATTACAAGTCGTCTCTCCATCGTCCCCTCGCCGATCCATGGGTTGCCGATTATCTGACGTAAAACGAGCGAGCCGCTAAAGAACGGAGTAACTCCTGATAATGTCACTTTAACCAATGCTGATTGACTAGCGGCATGGAATCCACTAAATCCGATCTCGGCAGTAATCGTCGGATTAGCAGCGCCACAGTTACCGAAGAGAATTAACCAAAGTCCCCCGATAATAATCGCTCGGATCCATTTATGCATTACAATCGCTCCTACTTGACACTTATCTCTCACTTTAGTCTTTAGTGCGGTTATTCGGCACATATCGTATTGTATGACAAATCCAGCGTAAGTACGAGTAATAGGTTCGTCTCTACTCTTTCTTTCCCCTCTTTTTCGGAACCACTCACCCTCTAAAACAGTGACCCCGCCACTATAGCCAGGCGCGTCCCTGAGCCCACCCTGATTGGAGCCCGCTTGGGTGCAGGTAGGCAGAGAGGTTGCCGCTATTGCGGTAGATTGTTCACTGCCAGGTGAGCATCTTCGTCAAATACATCTGCGTAAATCTGGGTCGTCTGCACTGATGCATGTCCCAGTTGTTTCTGCACTAAACGGAGGTTGTATGTACTGGCGCGATAAAGACGAGATGCATAGGTGTGTCGACACGAGTGAATCGAAAAACGTGGCGGTAAACCGGCGGATTGAGCTTTCTGTTTAAAGATGCGGTAGATAGCGGTGCGAGTCAATGGTAGGCCTCCTCCCCGGCTGGAAAGGAAGAGATATGCATTACGAGCAGTCGATTCACCGGTCTTCTTCTTCCACACCAAAAAATCGCTGAGATGACTCCGCAGCGATTCTCCAATCATCACACCACGTCTCTTATTACCTTTTCCATTTTGCACTACCACAACTGAGTAATCGGATTCTAATAGTAAGTCACCTATCTTTAGGGAGCAGATCTCTGAGACACGTAGTCCGGTATCGAGCGCGAGATGGATGATTGCCCAATCTCTGCGCGCTTGGCGGGTATTGTGCTGATTATTTACGCCTCGGACAGCGGCGGCGCGACAATGACCTTTTAGTCGTTTTACTTGTGCATCGGTCATGAAATCCTCGATTGTGAGCTGCAGTGCCATTACTCCTCCTCATGATTCAGTTTGCCTGGAGCCCGCCTGAGCTTGGGCCGGCTACCTAAGTTCCGTGAATCATATCCTATCAATTTTGGCTCGATGCGCAAAAGACATCTGTCGCAACAAAAGA
The DNA here is from genome assembly GCA_022684035.1 of Candidatus Acetothermia bacterium. Taxonomy (GTDB): domain Bacteria; phylum Bipolaricaulota; class Bipolaricaulia; order UBA7950; family UBA7950; genus UBA7950. The sequence continues at coordinate 15,011 of JAJHSB010000058.1, forward strand.
GTCCTTTTGTTGCGACACGAGGATAAATAACACGTAAAGTGCTACTAAGTCAGGGTTTCAGCGTTTCAAGTCTCTGGCGTATGCCTACCGAAAGCCAGCTTTAGTCCGGGCAAGCAAGCAGACGACTCTGATCATCGAGAAGAAGGGTACTATATAATAAAACCTAGATGGAATCGCTGGAGGGCAAATACGGCCATCTTACTCGATCGTATAGTGTTCAACGATCTTTTTCTCCTCCCCGCGGATTTCCGCGATCACTTCAAAATATTGCGCAATACCAGAACGTTGGAGTTTCTCTTTGAGTAGATTATCGAGCTGGAATATGCCGGCCGAATTGGTCATCCGTACTTCGATTCTGACCGGCTTATTCTTTCCGGCAGTAAGCTTAACTTTGGTGATCGCTAGCGCAGATACAGCATGGATCGTCGGTGCACCGGCGGTAAATGGAATACGGGCACGACCTTTTTCCATGTCGAGCGCATCGGCGATCTTCACTACTCCGGCCTCAACGGTAAACGGCAGCACGGCACGGCGATGCGAAAAGATAGCGTGCAAGACCTCAGATTCAATGATTGTGCGCGCCGAACCAGTGTAGATATTTTCAATCAGTTCAGCGATCAGTGGTGGCGCCAGTACGACAGACATCTCTTCATGCTGCTCGCGGTGGATAGCGTGACCGATGTCATGGAGGAGCGATGCAAGAACGACGATTACTTCCGCATCGGCAACTTCTAAGTTATAGTCCTTAACTACACTGGGAACCACCCCGTATTCGATGAGCAGGCGCATTAGTTTAAGAGCAATATTTGTGATGATTTTGATATGAACAGGTCCATGGTCGTTTAAGTTCAACCGATTGAGCGCATTAATATTAGAGCATTCCCATAGTGTCTGAAGTCGCGTTGATTTACAAACACGTTCCATAATCTGTGCCAAACGCGTGTTATCGCGTGTCGGTATACTAAATTCCATTGCTATCTCCTCTTAATCGTTCCCACCATTGTGGTCTATCTTCTCGCTGCTGCTGTTGCTTATCCTCAGTCTTGACGCGTTCGAGATAACGAATCCGCTCACGGAGAAATTCAATTTCACTGATCAATCTTTCGATCAGTTGTGAGTCGTGGCTGTGGGGTTCGATATTCTCCTGTTTGTTGCGGTTTAATATAAAACCGTCAACTGTCCTGGAAGCTGTAGTTGCGTCTAATTCCAGCGAAGCACGTAAAGCCTCACTTGCTTCAGTAATAGTTAGTCCGCTATCGTATAAATCCTGGAGTCGACGAAGAATCTCTACGCCCTCTTCGATGATTAAAATTTGATTATTGGTTCCGCGGCGGATCAGGCCTGATAGTAAATCCTTAACCACTTCTATTCGGTTGCGTACCTGATTGATTGTCTTAAGTCCTAATATGGCACGCAAATCATTGATCGTGTGCATCTAAAACCTCCTATTCCCTTAGGATACCGCAGATCACATGCGTTGACAACTAATACTATAATTTGATAATTTCTTATCAGTATGAAAATAAAGCGACTTGAACAAAGTTTATATCGCAAAATCGCTGCCGGAGAGGTAATCGAGCGTCCGGCCTCAGTACTCAAGGAGTTATTAGAAAATGCTATCGACGCAAAAAGTGAGAGTATCGAGGTCGATATCGAGCAGGGAGGAATTACGCGGATCGTTGTACGTGATAACGGCGAGGGTATGGATGAGGCGGATCTACAACTATGCGCACAACGTTATACGACTAGCAAGATCGCCAGCGAAGCTGACCTTGATTCGATCACCACATTGGGGTTTCGTGGCGAGGCGTTGGCAAGTATAGGTGCGGTATCGCAACTGATCATCACTTCCCGGCCGGCTATCAGCAAAATAGCTTATCAGATTACGATCGATGGCGGAATAATCAGCAAGTTGACTCCGGCAGCACGGGGAGTCGGGACAAGTGTCGAAGTGAGAAATCTCTTTTTCAATTTGCCGGCTCGCCACCGTTTTCTCAGTCCTCCGCGGACAGAATTTTACCATTTAGCACGGATAATGCGGCGTATTGCATTGGCATATCCCCGATTGGGATTCCGTCTTCGCCATGATCAGCGGATAATCGTCGAAGCGCCGCGCGTCGAGGAACTTCGCGAGCGGATCGGGCAAATTTACAATGCCGAGGTCAGTCGCGCGCTGATTGAAATCAATGCGGAAGAATCTAAGATCAGAGTTAGTGGCTTTATCAGTCGGCCAGAGATTACGTATGCAGATCGACGTAATCAACTACTGGTAGTCAATGGCCGGCCGATTACCGACGCGATGCTCTCTTACACTTTGTCACAAGCGTATCGCGGTCGCATCCGTAGTGGTGCGCATCCGCTGGTAGTTATTCATATTGATCTTCCGGCGGATAAACTCGATGCAAATGTTCACCCGCGTAAGGAAGAGATTCGCTTTTTTGATCAGCAAAAAGTGCAACAGGTGTTGATGCGCGCATTGCAGGTTGGATTGACTTCGCCTCATCTCCGTGATGCCGCGCCTTTTTTGATTGGCAAACCACAGCGGGAAGTGGCGCAACAGATCGCTGAACCGCTTCGTAATCGATATCACGCAAGCGATCGTCCTCTGCCGCTGAACCTCAAAGCCGAACTGCAACGGACAAAGGAGATGAAATCAAGTCTTGCCGAATCCTCTCTCGATCCGCTCTTACCCGACAAAGTGAGCCGGCAGGCAATCGGACAGTTGCACAATATGTATATCCTTGTGCAAACAGAGACCGGGTTAGTAATCGTCGATCAACACGTGGCCCATGAACAGATTCTCGTTGAGCAGCTCCAGGCGGATATCGATATAAACCACCTTGACCGGCAACGATTTCTTACACCAGTGAGAATTGAATTGCCATTCGATAAAGCAGCGCTACTTAACGATCATCTTGTAATATTAGCTCAGATAGGGATCGCTCTCGACGACTTCGGTGGCGGGACGTTTTTACTGCGTGAGTACCCCGCGCGATTGGTCGATCGTCAAGCCAAAGAGGGATTTGATACGGTGATCGATCGATTACTCTCCCTGTTTGCGATGCAGTCGGGTGATCACGCTGAAATTCTCACCGATGAATTGTTACATGAAATGCTCTCCGCCATGGCCTGTGCCGGCGCAATAAAAGCCGGCATGGCGCTAACATTACGCGAACAACAGGATCTAATTGACCAGCTCTATAAACTGGAGAATCCGTATATCTGCCCGCACGGCAGGCCGATCATTATTGAATTTTCCCGACACGATTTAGACCGACGGTTTAAACGCAGCTGAAAACCTCCGCAGCCATGAGCCAGCGGAAAGTCCCCTCTTTTAAGGTTTGTCAGTAGTGGTGTCAGGTCGCAACACATGTGGCGTACGAGAAGATCAGAGGTACTGAATTTAAGGTTCTTCTCCAATTTAGTTGCTAGAAAGGATTAAAATTTGGAGTGCACCCTTATTAGTATACAACCAGTTAAGAAATACTACTACTACTATTTAAACACGCCTCCATTTCGAAGTCTATCGGTGAACGGTAACCCAGGGATGAATGGAGTCTCTTTTTGTTGTATACCTCTTCTATGAATCTGGGTAGGCTTTCTAAGGCGTCTGAGAAGTATGGACTGCACCCCCATGATTGGACAGGTAGGGTTAGGAGAGTCTGGCGGGGACTCTTGTTATGTTAAGATGCTGGAGACACGATCGATGGTCGGTGATTAACCTCCGGCAGAGAAGGTTTTTAGCGAGCCAGTATTTGACATTCTTTAACTAAGAAGGAGGAGTTCAGCATGTTATTCCAAGCGATCGTAGCCACAGTGAGAGAAAACGTGGAAGCCAAGAAGATGGAAGGAAGGTATGTTTATCAGTTTTGCTTAAGCGGGGACAATGGAGGGGATTTCTTTATCAGCATTGCGAACAACAAATGCGAGGTAAGAGAAGGCCTTGCTGTAACAGCTAACCTGACAGTGAATGTTTCTGATGCAAATTTTGTCTCTTTCCTGGACGGAAAATTAAATCCGACTACTGCTGTTATGACCGGTAAGATTAAAATCAAGGGGGATATATCTCTGGCCATGAAATTGCAATCTCTATTGGGGCAGGAGATGACGGCTGAAGGATCGGCTGGTCCTCGGGTACAGAAAGTAGGGGCCCATACCTATGCCGTGACTAACCTATACCACACCGGCTTGGTCGAGGTCAATGCTGGGTTTGTGGTCACACCATCTGCAGTGATCTCTATCGACGCAGGCATGACTGTGTCCGATGGGGCATTCCTCTGGCAAGTCTCCCACCAGCTTGTCCCTGATCGTAGGAAGTCCCTCCTGATCCTCACACATCACCACTCTGATCATACATTTGGCATGCGAATCTTCCGCGAGCAAGGCGCCGAGGTGATTGCCCATGCTCATGTGCGTGAGTTTCTGGAAGAGGATCAGGGTCGGTACAAGGCATTTATAATCGAGCACTATATGGCGAGTCAGGAGGAGGGGGATCGGATCCTGGGCGAGGTGGTTCTGTCGCTACCCGATCGTCTCATCGAGGAGGACACTCTCCTGGATTTGGACGGCGAGGAGATTCACCTGTTGGCCACCCCGGGACATGTTTCATCGGAACTCTCTGTCTATTGTCCGGGTAGCAAGGTATTGTTCGCCGGTGACACCATCTATGAGGGGATGCCGCCCAACACACAGTTTGCGGGAGCAGCCGAGAAGGCCGAATGGGTACGACAACTTCGCCGTCTGAGAAAGTTAGAGATTAAGGCGATTGTGCCCGGACATGGTAAAGTTTGTGGTAAAGACGAGATTGATCGGAACATTGCCCTGATAGAAAGCGATAAATAGTTGCGCCCGCAACGAGCGCCTAATACGTCCGTTTGCGATTTCGGCCTATTAGACTTCCCCAAAACCCTTCGGGCTTCGCAAACGGCGAGGCCGATATTCGGGAATTCGCTGCCTACATTTCCGAATATCGGTGCGCTTGAGGAGCTTGTGAGCGAGCGAAACAAGACAAGATAAGGGGCCATCTGATATGCTAAGGAGGATGAGAACTAAACTTTGAACAGTGGAGCCTTTGGACGACTTGGATAGGTAAGTCTTCCCCCACGAAAAGTCAGAAACGCTTGATAGAGTGGAGAGTGACATATTGTGGGCTAAGATTTTAGAAAAACTAAACTATTACAATAGGAGGTAGTAATTCAAATGAAACTTGAAACCCTCGGATATCTTTGCTGCCCGGCTTGTAGAGGCGAGTTTGAGATCATGATTGAGGCGCAAACGGAATCGGAGGTCCTGGTGGGAAGGGTCGTCTGCCACGGGTGCCAGAGGAGCTATGAGATCAATTATGGCCTGCCCAATCTTGTTTACCCTGATCCTGAGGAGCTTCCGGTGATAGATGCAATGTTTCTCAAGCAGTATGAGCGTATCGCAACCTCATACGACCGCACTCTGCGGCTGATGCTGCTTGTCCTCGGTATCCGGGAGCCGCGGACAAGGAAGCGTGATCTCGTCGCACCGCTTGAGCTTGCACCTGGCGACTGCGTTCTGGAGGTGGGCGCCGGCACCGGAAGCAACCTGCCGATCATCGCTGAGCAGATCGGAAAAGAGGGTAAACTCTTCGCTCTCGACCTCTCTCCAGGGATGCTCGCTGTAGCACGAGAGAAGCTCAAACGGAAAGGAATCGAGGCCGAATTTGCCCTGGGCAATGGGGCATATCTGCCGTACAAGGACGATCTGTTTGACGCTGTCCTCAACTTCGGCGGAATCAATACTTTCGGTGAGAAGGAACGGGCGATCGCGGAGCTGGTCAGAGTGACCAAACCCGGAGCGAAGATCGTGATCGGGGATGAAGGGCTCGCTTCGGGGAAGGAGAATACGTGGTTCGGTCGCCGGCTCCTGAAGATGAACACCCTCTTTGCCAACAAGCCGCCGAAAGAGTTTGTACCTAAACAGGTCGAGGACTTTCAGCTCAAGTGGATCTGGCGTGGGACGTTCTATGTCATGGAGTTCAGGAAGACTTTAGCTTAAGACAAATCGGAGGCAAATCGGGGACGCCATACTTGTTTATTGGAGTGCACCCCAAGATAATTGCCTCCTGCTTATTATTATACATGCACCGGGGCTTTTATCATTCTTCTTTTAAGCTATAATTACGAAACGCATCCATTTCATCGGAGGAAGATGATGGAAATTATCGATTTACGCAGTGACACTGTCACGTTACCAACGTCGGCGATGCGAGAGGCCATCTATCACGCTCCGTTGGGCGATGATGTCTTCGGCGAGGACCCCACAGTTAACCGCCTCGAGGAGATGGCCGCCGAACTAACGGGAAAGGAAGCAGCATTGCTTGTTCCCAGTGGCACGATGGCCAACTTGGTCTGCGCCCTTACGCATTGCGCTCGAGGAGAGGAAGTCATCTTGGGGAAGCGGTCGCATATGTTTATTAACGAAGCCGGGGGCGTGTCCGCCCTGGGGGGAATACACCCGCATCTTATCCCTAATCAGCCGGACGGCACAATGCTGCTGCAGGAAATCGAGGATGCCATTCGTGGCGATAATCTGCACTATCCCCGCACCCGGCTGATATGTCTTGAGAATACCCATAATCAGTGTTATGGATCTCCCCTGACAGCCGTGTATACCGGTTCAGTGGTAGCGCTGGCCAAGCACCGTGGTCTCTCAACGCACCTTGACGGTGCTCGGATATTCAACGCTGCTGTTGCTCTCGGTGTGGACGTCAAGGAATTGACGCGCGGGATCGACTCCGTAAGCTTCTGTCTGTCCAAAGGACTTGCTGCACCGGTGGGGTCGATGGTCTGCGGCTCTCGTGCCTTCATCGCTGAAGCGCGGCGGAATCGCAAGGTACTGGGCGGTGGTATGCGCCAGGTCGGGGTAATTGCGGCCGCGGGAATTGTTGCTCTGGAAGAGATGGTTGATCGTCTGGCAGAGGATCATGCTAATGCTCGTCGCCTCGCCGAAGGGATCGCTCAGATACCTGGATTATCGATTGACCTTGCGAGGGTGCAGACTAATATCATCTATTTCGATTTAGAGAGTGACCGACTGGCCGCCGATGAGTTCTTAAGCCGGCTTGACAAGAAAGGAATAAAGCTGCTACGTACCGGGAGCTCCCGCTTTCGGATGGTGACTCACCACGGAATCAGCTCTGCAGAGATCGACACGGTTTTGACAGTGTTAGGAGCGGTAATAAAAAGAGTCGCACAACTTCAATCGTAACTACATGAAGTTCAAGAAGGAAAACGGGGTCACATCTTAAATCCTACAATATAAATTTAACCAATTTGATGGTATAGATGATAAGACCATGACGGATGAAGTACTCTGGCGCATATTATCATGTGACTAATTTGGGAAACGTTGTTAAGAACATATTGAATAGCATTCGGAACTGTGAAGGTTTATGAAGTACCTCCCGGGAGAGGTGGAAGGTGAGGCGATAGATATAGACAAGGACGGGACGCTTATCCTTCGAAAGGCAAAGAGTGCTCTCAAAAGAGTCATCGCTGGGGATATTTTGGGATCTAAAATCTAAAATCGTGTGCAAAATGGCAAGGAAATGAGAAATTCTAAGCACCAATAACCAAATAATAACTAATGAACAAATCATCACTGATCAAGACGGATGTTTGAAGCTTCGGTCATTGGAAAATTGGGATTTGGTTATTAGAATTTCGGATCATCTCCACAAAAGTAAGCGTTCACTCTGAAGCAATTACGATTGCGGCAAATGAATGCGGATCGAGTGATGCTCCGCCGACCAATAATCCGTCGATATCGGGTTGAGCAAGAAGATCTCGTGTATTTGCTGCGGTGACGCTACCGCCATAAAGAATCGGCACCATATCAGCAGAGGCAGCGTTATATTTACCGGCAATCCATTGTCGGATATATTCGATTGTCCGTTGCGCTGTCGCTGGGGCAGCGGTCTCACCAGTTCCGATCGCCCATACCGGTTCATAAGCAATCAATATTGAGGCAAGCTGGGAGGGATCAATTTTGCTTAACCCGCCGGAAAGTTGAGCCTCGAGTCGCTGCTTAGTTGTTCCCGCACGATACTCAGTGATCGTCTCCCCGATGCAGATAATGGGTGCGAGATTACCATGTATTGCAGCAACTAATTTACGGTTTACAATGGTGTCACTTTCCTGGAAATGGGTACGGCGTTCCGAATGTCCTACCAAAACATAATTACCACCACATTCTTTGATCATCGAACTTGCTATCTCGCCGGTGAACGCTCCGTTATCGTGAAAATGAACATCCTGTGCTCCCAGCTCCACTGTGGTTGGAGCAAGGAAGCGACCGGCTCGTTCTAAGCTGGTAAAAGGTGGGAAGATTATTACCTTACAGCTCGGCTCTTTGGGAACCAGATCAAGAAATTTCCGGATGAATCTTTCTGTCTCGGATGGAGTTTTGTGCATCTTCCAGTTTCCCGCGATTATTTTGCGCCGCATATCGTTCTCCTATTGATGAAAGTGATAATTCTGTAACTACGTAGCTATTTAGGTTGAAGACCGAAGGCTGAAGTATCTTCGCATTCCGTGATCACGCATAATTTGTCCCTATTCGTCTTCCACCTTCAGTCTATCCGCCTAAGTAGTTACCACTATCTTATCTACATCGTCCTCGCTTTTCCAATTTCGGCTTCCGGTGTAATCGTTAATGCAGAAGAATCTTCTCATTAAGAGACTAATGAAATTTAACTCCTTTTCTTTACGTAGCTTATGTTGTATAATAAGCTACGTGAGGATGGTGATTATTGATGGGGCTCTCGATAAGTGATCTGCGTAGTGGGATGACGATCTTATATAATGGCGAACTGTACGAGATAATCGAATACGCGCACTCCATGCGGGGACGCGGAGGCGCGATCGCCAAGACTAAGTTACGACATGTATTAACAGGACGTATACGCGAAGAGACTTTCCGGGGGGCTGAGAATACGGAACATGCTTTCCTTGAGGGTCGTCCGCTACAATACTTGTACAAAGATGGTGATCAGTATATATTTATGAATACGGAAGACTTTGAGCAGTCTATTGTAAGCGCAGATTTACTGGAAAAGAAAATAGACTATATGATTGAAGGAATGGAGGTTACCGGTTATTTCTATCAAGATCTTTTAGTCAAAGTAGAGTTACCCAACTTTGTTGAACTGCAAGTTGAATATGCCGAACCAGCAGTCAAAGGAAATACTATCTCCAATGTAGACAAATCAGTGAAATTGGAAAGTGGCGTCACTGTCAATGTCCCGTTATTTGTGCAACAGGGAGATCGAATCAAGGTTGATACCCGTACAGGAAGATACGTGGAGCGAGTACAAAGGGAGGAATGATGGGAGAAAAGACGATCGAAATCAATGATGTAGACGGCCGGATTACTATATCGAATGATGTTCTCACTGCAATCGCTAAGACTGCAGCAGAACAAGTAGATGGAGTCGTACTCACCCAAAGGCGAGGAGTAGGTGGGATTATGGGACTCTTCGGCGGTGAAGATCCAAGTCCGACTGTCAGCGTAGAGACGAGTGATAATGATGTGAAGATCAGTATCACAATCATGACTAAGTATGGCGATCCAGTACATCAAGTCGCCCAAGGTGTTCAGGAAAATGTAAAGGCTGATATCGAACGGCTGACCGGAGTAGCAGTAAGTAGTATCGATGTTTATGTAACGAAAGTCGTTCCTGCGTCCGATAATGTGGCAGTAGAAGCAGCACAGGGAGATAATGATGATACAAAAGGATGATATTATCAGCGAAAAAGGACGAGTCAGCATTGCCAAAGATGTAGTTGTGTCGATTGCAGCGATTGCAGTCACCGACATAGAAGGAATAGTCCATGCACGCCGTGGTGATAAACCTTTCCGCCACGGTGAGGGAATGAAACGACAGATCGACGTTCAGGTAGAAGAGGAGAACGTCAAAATCAATGTGCAGGCAATGGTGATTCAAGGTTTTCCTGTACACAAGGTGGCCAAAGAGGTGCAGACTCACGTTAAAACTCAAGTAGAGAAGATGACAGGCTTGACAGTGAGCGGAGTTAATGTCGATATTCAACGCCTTGTCCAGGTTGAAGAGGCTGCTGCAGCACCAGTTGAACGAGAAGTAAGGAAGAGATCATGATTATGGTCTTAGGCACTTTGCTATATAGTAGCCTGGCGTTCATCCTTGCGGGTGTGGGAATAATTCTCATACTATTTGGCATTAATGTACTATTGCTCAGTGCCGCACTGCCGTATCTTGACACAACCGGCGGCATCATCATCCAGATTCTAATCGGAGTAGTCCTGCTTGTCACTGCGGTTTATTTCAGTTTCTTAGTCTATCGTAGACATTTAGAGCGCATACGTTTTTCCTATCAGGAAGAAGCAGGGCGAATTGAGATATCTTCTTGCGCAATCAAAAATCTGATCAAGGAAATGCTTTTCAGTAAGATCGGCCTCGCAGGGTTAAACGCTGTCTCCTTATCCCCACAAGGAGATGGAATGGCTATTGCGATCGACGCCTCGATCTCCTCGCAAGAGAAGGTCACGGAAATAGGACATAGAATTCAAACGTTGTTGACCGAGCAATTGAAAGAGCAGACAGGCATCAAAGTTGAGGAAGTCTCGGTCTTTATCCGTACCATTCGGACTGATCCCAAACTCATTACTGCGAAAAAGAGCGACAGTGAATAACAGAAGTCGTTGCGCATGTAATCGGCCTTTGCCGCAGCCTTATCTCTGCTTGTGTGGTGCAGAAAGATATTGCTCGTCATCTCTCCTTTCTCGGAAATCTGCTCAATCGTTGCCTTAAGGATGTGCAAATTCCCGCCAGATCTCTTTGAATAACGATGCGTAGACGAGAAGCACGCAGATTAGTTTTACAGTCTCTTTATCAACGAGAGTTCCTTGATATCTCTGACAGCGAGTTATTGGATGAGGTCGATTTAGGCGATCAAGAAAGTTACATCAGACTTACTTTAAGCGGTATCAGCAAACATCTACAGACTATCGATACAATGATCGCGGCCAAAGCAGAGGGATGGAAAGTAGAGCGTCTTGCGCTGATCGATCGTAATATTCTCCGTTTGGGAATATTTGAAATTATGTATTGTAATGAGATTCCGGCTGAAGTGACGATTGATGAAGCAGTGGAATTGGCGAAAGAGTATGGGAGTGATAACGCGCCTTCATTTATCAATGGTATTCTCGATCGCCTGTGGAAGGAGAACAGCCCGATTGTGAGAGAAGATTGCACAAAGAAGAACTTCCTGCCGACCCGACTGGAAAATGATAAGCAGAGAGAGGAACGATGAAAATCTTATTGATTTTGGGTACGCGACCGGAGGCAATCCGACACGAAAGCTTGGCTGGTGGTATCAGCTCCATTTGCCGGAGTCTGCTTGAGACCGTCCGATGAAATAAAGATGTCAGAGTTATCTATTCTGTCCATCCAAATCCCAATGTGCAACGAGAGGTACGAGAACGACTGGCAGAGATCAAGCAAATCACATTACTTGATCCACTGAATTACGCATCGTTTGTACACCTGATGGCTGATTCTTACCTTGTTATGACCGACTCGGGCGGAATTCAGGAGGCAGTTCCTTCGCTGAAGATTCTGGTACTCGTAGTACGGAATCAGAGAGCAGAGAGAAGAGAGAAGGATTAAAGACTGGAGTGGTAAAGTTAATCGGGACTGATCCAAAGCTGATTATCGCTGCGAATAAACACCTGCTACACAATCCCTGGCATACACCGCAATGGCGCAAGTAGATAATCCGTATGGAGCCAACAAAGCAGCTGAGTAAATAATCAAGATATTACAAACAAAAGTGCATTGCCGATAGTGAATCAAGCACGCAATAGAGGCAGAAGTTATGCCGACCTCCATCTACACACCCGTGCATCCGATGGAACGCTTTCCGTCACTGACATGGTCGCGCGGGCAAGAGAACATAACCTCACGACCATTGCCATAACCGATCATGATACGATCGCTCCTCAACTCCATACACGGCTAACATCGATCGACAGAGTAGAGGTAATTACCGGCATAGAGATCAAAGCGGATATACACGGATACCATGGGGAGATTCTCGGTTACTTTATTGATCCACATAATGAGCAACTACGACGTATTATTCACTCTTTAACTGTAGCGAGAATTAGCCGCATGGAAGAGATGGTTATGCTATGTCGCCGTCGGGTGGGGAAGAGAATCTCGTTTGACGAAGTGCGATCATGCGCGGCTGGTACGATCGGCAGGCCTCATTTAGCTCATATCCTCAAAGAGAAAGGGATCGTCGCTTCGACTACAGAGGCATTTGAACGTCTTATCGGCCGCGGAAAACCTTGTTATGTTCCACTGGCGCGACTTTCTTTTGCCGATGTGGTTGCGGCGATACAGGTTGCCGATGGACTAACCTCGTTGGCGCATCCTTGTTTGATACAAATCAATGATTGGGAGAATCTACTTCCTATTTTGAAAGAGGAGGGGCTCGACGGAGTAGAAGTTTTTTACCCCTATTTAAACTCAAGCCAACAGCTCGGCACCGCTCCCGAAGATCTCGTGAGGTTAGCAAAGAGATATGGCTTTCTCCTTACCGGCGGATCAGATGATCACGGTCCTGGTTCTGTGCGCGAGAGTATAGGAGTGGTCAAGCTTCCAATGAAAGACGTCGATGCGCTGCGCAGAGCAGCACGCCTTTAAGTTTTTTGGCACACATACTGCCTGCATGCCGAGAGAACCACAGTGGTCACTTAAGAGGAGAAAGGAGTCAAGATCGAGGAAAAAGATTAAGAATTAGTCTCTAAAATCTAAAGTTTTACCTACTTGTTGGCAAAGAGGCGCGAAATGGAAAAGAGTTGCAATTACAAATTCCAAGCACTAACCACCAGAAAGAGTGACTCGTGACTCGTGACTGGTGACTGGAGGGGAAAATCCTACGAGCCACGAGATACCAGCCACGAGCCACCAGCCGAAGGCGGGGATTGGTTAGTAGAATTTAGTTATCGTTTAAAAATTGAGATTCATTGGGATTGCCGGCTTCTCCTGGTTAGGGAGTAGGGTTGAATTTTAAATCAACATCGGACGCTTAAGCTTATTCCTCTTTAATCGTTGGCACTTGTTCCATACTCCGTAATCCTTGACCATTCTTCCTCGTTTCTTGCTTCATTACAAGTACGAATGCAGCGAAGATCGACAACGCACCGGTAAGGATAAACGGGGCTCGGGGTGCAAGATCATAAAGAAAGCCACCGATAAGTGGTCCAATGCTTTGTGCGATGCTGACCAAGAAAAGATAGAGCGCAAACCCCATTCCGGCAGTCTTGGCCGGAATAAGAGGATAGATGACCGGGCGATGTAATGTTCCAGAGACACGATCAGCGCCAAAGAAAAATACTGCTAAAAAGGCGCCAAAGAGCAGTGGAGTAAGGATCAAGCCCAACGCTGCGATACCGACGAAGATTAATCCCCAAGTGAGAGCCCTCCATGCCTGCTGGCGATCGCCGATCCACCCTAAAAGGACTGCAAGGATAAATTCACCGATACCGATTATCGCTCCGATCCGCAACAAAACAGCTTCGTGAAGCGTAAATCTGTCCTGAAGGAATGGAGCGATAAATGGCCGGGAAATAGAGATGACAAGCGCTGTCAAGCAGAGAAAACTAATCAGCGGCAGGAGTTTACGTGTACACACAAGATGACGCATCTCCTGCCACTGTAGAGTTTTCAATGATTCCTTTTGTTCGTTCTCTTCTTTCGGCAATGGTCGTTGTGGGGAAATAAAGAAGAAGACAATAGTTGAGGCGCAGAAGAGAATAAATGCTAATATAAAGAGATAATTAATTGGGAATCGTTGCAAGATCACTGATCCGAGGAGAGGACCAAGCACGACCCCAGCAGCAAAGCCAGCATAGGTAAGGGTAAAGGCGCGTGTTACCTCTCCGCGGCGTGCCGCTTGCGCAATGTAAGCCTCCAATGCCGGCCAACCGATAAAAATACAGTAAAGTATCGCACCAGGAATCAGATGATACCATGCATCCGCAAAGATGTAAATCAACGGCGCCGGTGCGGCGATTAGCCAGGTGATGAGGATCAGCTTTTTTCGGTCGTACCGATCAGCGAGAATTCCACCGGGGATTATGGAGAGGGCGACCGTCAAAAACATAATCGACGAAATAATCCCGATCTCACGTGCTTCTCCGCCTAGATCACGAATAAAGATTGGCCAGATGAACTGGAAACTCATTGCCCCCAGGCTCCATAAAAAATTGCCCCAGAGGATCAATTGCAAATCTTTGGGAAGAGAGATCAACTGCGTTATCTTCATATAAAGTGTAAGTAAGTATTTACCGTTGGAATCAGCGGGGTAGTTTGGTTCATAGGTTATTGGTCATCGATGTCTGAAGTGCATCCCAATTTGGCTATTTAAATCTATTTATCGGTGGAAATCTTGTACCAGTTTATTCTCTAATTTACGTTAAGTCAAATACCGCATTGCCTCAAGCTGCAATCGGTGAGGATGATTATCGCGTAGTCGACGATTCAGCAACGCCTGTACGCCATTTTGGGGTTACTATTAACAACGGACGAAGCTCACGCCCCCACCTGAATGAGGTGGATTTGCGGCTTATCACCTCGGAACAAGAAGAAAGCAGTCTGCTTGCCATCAGGTGACCACACAGGTTTGTTCGCGGGCCAGTTCGACAGTAAATTAATATGACTTACTTGCCTTTAGCGATAAGTAGCAGATGGAAATATATTCTCTTTCTCGGCATCAATGTGGAAAACGGTGCAGACAAGGGTATTACCGTCGGGAGAGAGCTGTACGTTTTACAAGAATTTATGACAAAAAAACATCCGCCGGCTTAACTGTTTGGAGTTCGTCTTTCTGTTCAGATAATTTCTTCTTTAATAATTAGCCGATTTGACTTGCAGTGCAAGTTTATCGCCTTTTTCAACAATGACAGAGCACAATTTCCGTGCCCGACAGCTTGCGGGCGGTCTCTTAAAGGTTTTTTCTATTTGATCTCTATCTCCTGCCGAGGATCCAAAGCATCGCGTAAGCCGTCCCCAAGGAAGTTAAACCCTAAAACGGTGATCATGATGGCTATTCCAGGAAAAGTGGCAATCCATGGTGCGCGGCGTAAAAAGTCACGTCCAGCGGCTAAGATTGCTCCCCAACAAGGTTGAGGTGGTAGGGCTCCCAGTCCTAAGAAGCTCAATGCAGAAGCGGCCAGGAGTGCTCCAGCCATCCCCAGGGTTGCCATCACAATGATCGGAGCTACGATATTGGGCAGAATATGACGCACCATTATTCGGAAATTACTTGCCCCTACTGCTCTCGCTGCCTCAATGTATTCATTTTCTTTAGCCGCCAAGACTTGCCCTCGCGACACCCGGGCATAGCCGCTCCAACCGATCACTCCCAAGGCCAACATCGCATTAAACAATCCAGCCCCTAAAACTGCGGCAACAGCCAACGCCAGCACAATAGCCGGAAAGGCCAGCATTATGTCTACTATTCGCATTATTAAATTGTCAAGAACCCCTCCATAAAAACCGGCAATCAACCCTAAACTTACTCCGAGCGTTACTTGGATGCCTATTATCACAACCCCTACCATCAACGCAAGCCGTGAACCAAATATAATTCTGCTGAAAAGGCATCTACCGAGGTTATCAGTTCCCAGAGGATACTCCCAGCTTGGAGGTTGAAAACGATCTCTCAGAACTTGTGTACGATAATGTTGCGGGGCGATCCAAGGTGCAAAAATAGCTGCAAAGATAATCATTGCAATTATCCCAGCTCCGAATACTGCCAACCTGTTTCCTTTCAATCGCCGCAATGCTATTCTTAGCTGGCTCTTTGATTTGATCTGCTCTACTGCGTCCTTGTCGACTGCGCTCTTCATATATCATTACCTCTTTGATTTAGGCCCTCTAATCACTAACTGTTAGTAAGACCGTCTCTTCGATCGTCAAACGATGCCAACCACTATTAGTGTTGAGCGGGTTGGTAACTGTTAATAGTTACAAAGACTGATTTAAGCGTACCTTATTCGCGGATCGAGAAAAATATATAAGATATCAGCAAGTAGGTTACACAAGACAACAAGTATCGCGATAATCAGCACGGCGGCTTGCACTACGGGGAAATCTCGTACAAATATTGAGGTTACGATGAGCCTACCCATGCCGGGCCAGGCAAAGACAGTCTCGGTTATCACTGCTCCTCCAAATAATACTGGAAGTTGTAATGCCACGATAGTAACTACCGGCATCAAAGCATTCTTTAAAGCATGCTTGATAATTACAATTTTTTCCATTAAACCTTTAGCTCTAGCGGTTCTGACATAATCCTGTCGAATAACTTCGAGCATACTCGATCTGGTCAACCGAGCAATCAGAGCCGCCTGGCTCGTTCCCAGAGTGATAGCCGGTAGTATCAAATGACTGATCGTCCCGCGTCCCGAGATCGGCGTCCAGCCAAGAATAAAACTGAATATAAGTATCATCATCAGCCCTTGCCAGAATACCGGCATGGAGACTCCAAAGAGCGCTCCTACCATACCACTGTGATCGATGATCGAATATTGTTTGGTTGCAGAGATAATTCCTATTGGGATTCCGATTAATAACGATATTATCATACCTGTAAGGGTCAGCTCTACGGTCGCTGGAGCTCTTTGCAATACCATTTCTACTACTCTCTGTCGGGTATGAATCGATCGACCAAAGTCACCCCTTATAATTCTACTTAACCATCTGAAATACTGGATATATATAGGATCATCGAGGCCGAGTCTGTCGCGTAACTCCGCGATAGCCGTCGGTGTAGCATGATCACCGAGTATTATCGTTGTCGGACATCCCGGAGTAAGATGCAGTATTGAAAAAACCACTATTGTTACTCCTAAGACTATCGGAATTATATAGATTAATCTTTTTGCAATTAGCACATGCACTGGTCTTCACCTCTGCATATTGTATTCGTCGGTAGTTCGCTTGAAGGGGCCTCCTCCTGCTACTGAAAGAGGCCCCATTCTTGATTACTCTACTCCCTGACATATAGGTCTAAGGCAGCGATGTACACTGACCAATGGGGATGCGCCCCGAGGAGTTCCAGACCTCCAATAGCCATCGATGCGAAGAAAAAGGACAAATCGTGCCACTGGGGAACGAATGGTGCCAACTCGAGAATGCGCACGTGCGCCGCATTCCATGCCGCAGCACGCACCTCAGGGTCAAGGTCTCTAAGTGCTATATCGATCTGCTTATCTACCTGTGGGTCTGAGAAGAAGCTAAAGTTTAAGCCACGAATCTGGCGAGTATGCCAGAGATCGAATCCCAACGTTATATCAGGCCAGCCGTAACCTATCTTATACAGCTCATACACCCCTTCTCTCGCCCTGGCCACAGAGGCTGCGGGCTCGAGGATCGTTATCCTGATCTCTAATCCCACTTCTCTTAACTGCTCCTTTATCGCCTCTGGTTCTCCTACATGTCCTGTATGGGCCAATAGCCTAAACTCCGCTCGCCTGCCGGTCTCCTGGTGAACCAGAATCCCATCAGGACCTGGTAGCCAGCCAGCCTCAGCGAACAACGCCAGTGCTCTTTCAGGATCGAACGGGCGCCGGATCGCGGGGGGATAGGCCCCACAGCAAGCGCATAGTCTATTTGCGTAGGCGATATGAAGGTGTACGCCGGAACTGCTAATCCCTCCAGCACATATTCAACGACCGGCCGTGTATCGATGGCGTGAATGAGCGCCTCTCTCACCCTGAGATCGTCAAAGGGCCAGATAGTGGTATTGATGAAGAGAATATCTGCCCCACTAACAAGCGTTGTCAGTGTCTGTATGTCTGGATCAGCCTTTAGCCTTAGAACATCGGCCGGTGGAATCATGGCCGTAACAGCATCTCCTCTTGCAGCTCTGTCCTCAAACTCCATTACCCGCGTCATGGCCTCGGGGATGACCTTAAGGACAATCCGCTCTATATGCGCAGGACCGGGGTTTTTCACGAAAGCTGGCCCCCAGGTGTATTCTTCGTTCCTCACCATCGTAACTCTATCACC
>JAJHSB010000011.1 GCA_022684035.1 Candidatus Acetothermia bacterium
CCGCGCGATCGAGGTATTCCGTAATGGTCTGACCGAATATCAAAAGTTACGGACTCCGTTGACGGCAAAGTATCGATGAAAAGAGAGCGTCTTGATCGGTTGGTCGTGGTACGCGGAATGGCAAAAAGTCGTTCGCACGGATAGCGATTGATTATGACCAGTCTCATTAAAATCGGCTTTCGTTGATTCAATTTAGCAGGTGAGGCAGAATTTCACCCGCACATCCTGGTCTTACCTGAGTTATTTAGCTATCAATTTGTCGCCCATGCGCCGCGGCGCACTACGTCGGATAAAAATTACTATTTTCAAGGGAGTCAAGTTACCTTTCCTCATGCTTTTTTGTCAATATGTCAAGTGTAATTCGTGCGTGCTTTTGACAAAGGCAGTAAAAGGTGATATAATTCTTATTCATCACCTGCGAGTGACAAATACAAATAAGTAAGAGGAGGTGATGTGCCACTACTGATACTCTATCGCTATATTTTGACACTATCAAAGAAGGAGGAATAAAGTGAAATGAGAAGCAAAATTTTGATCATTACAGCGATTTTTGTGCTTACAGTAGGTCTATTTACTGCGGCAGGAAGACCGACACAGGTGATTGAGTGGACTCTGCAAGGGATGAGTGTGCCAGGCGATCCTGCACATATATATCTGATGGACTGGGTCGAGGATATTTACAGGATGAGCGGAGGACGGTTACGGATTACGGTGCATCCACCAGATGCGATTGTGCCGTTTATGGAAGTATTTAAAGCTGTATCAATGGGAGTTTTGGATGCTGGGCACACTTGGTATCCTTTTTGGGTAGGGATTGATCCGGTCTTCGGTCTGTTTTGCGGGTCAGCAACGGGAATGACTCCCCATGAAACCGGTTTGTGGTATTTAGAATGGGGCGGCCAGGAACTGGTAGCGGAAAAGTTTGCTCAATACAATATCCACTCGATCCCTATTGGAAGCACGCCTGGTGAAGTATTCCTGTGGGCCCATCATCCAATTCGCACCTTTGCGGATCTTAAAGGCGTAAGGGTCCGGGCTGCGGGTTTTTCATTAGAGATGTTTGCACGACTTGGAGTTGCTGCTTTCTGGATTCCAGGGGGAGAGACTGCTCCGGCGTTATTAAAAGGAGTAGTGGATGCGGCTGAATTCGTAACTTTCTCTACGGATGTAGCACTCGGTTTCCACGAGGCGGCACGCTATGCAATGGTCGGACCACGTGGCACCACAATATCTGATAGTCTAATGATCAATATGGATCGCTGGAATGAACTGCCGCCGGACCTGCAAGCTATTGTAACTATCGCAGCTCAAAAATATAAGCTTCGAGTCACGCTGTTTTATGAGAGGCTGGAGAAAGCAGCGGTAGCAAAAGCCATAGCGCATGGAGTCACCATAGTACACATTGATGAGTCCCTTGCCAAGCTGGTCCGACAGACGTTTGATGAACTGCTCGATGAGCATGCAGCTAGATGTCCTTTCTTCGCCCGAGTCTTGGAATCTCAGCGTGCCTTTTTAGCAGAATATCGAGCGCTTAGAGATCTCATATGGCCTTGGGAGTAGACGGAGAGAGTGGGGAGTCTCTCCGCTTTGCTGCTTGATGACAGGAACGGAGAGACTTCCATATATTTCCAAAAACAAGGTAAGAGCACCGCTATTCTTTTGATAAGGACGGAAGCAGCTGGTTTCACAACCAGGATAGGGAAAGATGATAATAAGCATAGTTCAATTTATTGTAAAATTATTTGATGCAATTAACCGGATTGTCACGAAGGGACTGGCCTGGGCTATTTATCCTCTTATTGTCATTGTGGTAATCGAGGTTGTGGCTCGATATCTCTTTGCTGTTCCTGTTATATGGGCCAGAGATGTATCTCTCTGGTTATATATGCTTCCCTTTATGTTATCTGCGGCTCATTACTACCATCGTAAAAAGCATATCGCCGCAGAAGATCTGCTGTATGCTACGCGTATGTCGCCGCGCATACAAGCGTTGATCGACGTGGTGCATTATTTATTTCTTCTTTCAGTAGCAATTTTAGTCTTAGAACCAGCAATAAGACAGATGCAACTCTCTATCCGATTTCGTGAGGCTTCTACTATTACTATCTGGCGCCCGTTGTTATGGCCTGTTAGAGCTATAATCCCAATAACACTTGTCATGCTGATCCTCCAGGGAGTCTCCGGCCTCGGCCATGCTTTCGTAACCATATTTTCCAGCAGAGATGATCATAAGTAGCATAGACACGTGCCAAAGAGGTAGTTGTGAGTATTGAATTAATAATCATACTGATGTTTGTTGCCCTTCTGATCGGGATTGGGATAGGACTTCCTGTAGCTTCGGTCTTATTGGGTATTGCACTGATATTTGGATGGTCTCTGTTGGGCGAAAGGACTTTCTTTATTATCTCATCAACTATTTTCGGCACGATGCGAAATGAAGTTCTAATTGCGCTACCTCTCTTTATCTTTATGGGATCTATGCTGCAAGTATCGGGTATTGCTGATCGCTTATTCGCTGAACTGCGTGTTATACTCGGTCCGATCCGCGGAGGAGTAGGAGTGGTGACCATTCTGCTAGCCATCCTGCTCGCTGCGACTACCGGGATAATCGGCGCCTCTATTGTCATAATGGGGGTACTTGCTCTTCCGAGCATGCTTAAGATCGGATACAACAAGCCACTGGCTACAGGGATTATCTGTGTCGGAGGATCTTTAGGTATTATTATTCCGCCCAGCATTATGCTAATTCTATATGGGATGCTCGCCGGAGTATCCATAGTAAGGCTCTTTGTTGCCGCACTGATCCCTGGTCTTCTGATGGGGGCTATTTATATAGCATATATAGGAATACGCTGTTTTTTTCAGCCCCACTTAGGTCCACCGTTGCCAAAAGAGGAACGACCGAAAATGTCATTGCAAAATCTCTCTGGCTTATTACTTTCCCTGCTTCCTCCTCTCTTCCTTATTCTTGCTGTGTTAGGAACTATTTTCTTTGGCATCGCCACTCCGACAGAAGCAGCAGCAGGAGGAGCTTTAGGGAGCATGATAGTTAGTCTTCGCAAACTTAACTGGAAAGTCTTAAAAGAGGCGGCTTACCAAACCATAGAAGCAAGCGGAACTATATTATGGCTCGTTGTCGGCGCGATGGCGTTCTCTGCTGTCTTCATGGCGATTGGTGGTCGCGGAGTAGTGGCAGAGATAGTCCTGGGGTTAGGGGGAAGCCCGGCCGCCATCCTGGCGATGCTGATGTTAATCCTATTTATTTTAGGGAAACTTATCTGTTGGGTAGGTATACTGCTGATAATGGTTCCCATTATGACTCCTCTGGTTATCGAATTGGGCTTTGATCCGATCTGGTTTGCTGTGCTGGTCTGTGTCAATCTGAATATATCGATGGAGACCCCTCCTTACGCCTATTCAATATTCTATCTCAAGCAAGTTGCTCCTCCAGAGGTGACTTTGATCGATATATACCGTGGGGTCGTGCCATTTATAATTCTTCAGATCATAGCACTTTTGCTGATCATCTTCTTTCCCCAAATAGCACTCTGGCTCCCTAACCTCATTCTGTAATCATCTATCTCAGCCTTAATTTCTATGTTATCAGGATTCCGGGGAAATACACACTATAACTGGTTGAAAGCAACGCAGTGATCGGTAAGTGAATAGATTGATTTATCGATTGCGAGGAAGAAGGATGAGCCCCACAGCGACCCGCCCGCCGCGGGAAAATTCACGATAAATTGTGCCATCGAGCAATACCATGGAACTGGCGTGCCCACCGTCGAGCGCCATTGCATGCTGCACTCGCTTGGGCAGAGTATTTAAAATAGTGATTAAATCAGCAAAATTTGCATTGTTTACGGTGAGGAAGATCAATCCCCCCAACCGATCAACTGCGATAAGACTGCGGTCAGTACGACGTGTTACAAGCGGTGAATCAGGAACGAATGCCTCTAACTCCAAATCAAGTGCAACGATTCCATCGCTGATCAACAACGGGCCAGCACTGACCGCATTAGTGATAAATGGATCAGCAGGGTCAAGTGTAAATCCGATTCGTGCCATATCGCCAACTTGCACATCTCTTAAATATCGGTTGCTATCGCCGCTCGCAACGATCAAATAGGTCCCGGGCGCAGCAGTGATAAATTGACTGTCGCGGATGGAGACGACTCGCCCGTGACGCAGAGTGATTATCCGGTAAAGCCTACCAAAGGGACGAGAAATCGGACCGATATACTTAGGAGTATAGACAACTATCTCATTGTCGCGCATGGGCCGATTGACAGCGGCAAGCGTGATCCTCTCATCTCTGTGGCGGAGGAATAGATTAACTTTAGGGCGAAAGAAAGTGAGTCTTCCGAAAAAGTCAATTCCTAATGCCGCCCGCCGACTATGATTGATGCTCAACACAGTCCCTGCCTGTATCAATAATCCTACTGGCACTCCAGTTGCGGTATCGAAAAAATTCGCATTGATCGCTGCAACAGCGCCATAACGACGTGCCATCTCAGCAAGAGATGATAACTCGCCGATTCCGCTTTTCGGCACGACTGGAACAAGACGAAAATAGTTACGCCAGTTAGCGATATAAAGGTAATTAACCCTTATAGTCCCCCAACCGAAATCCCGTACAATCTCATGATGCTGAATATGCGGATTGATTCGTTCTCTGATCTCTCTTGTTGATGACTGGGTTTGATCAAAGAGCAACTGCACAGAGAAAAACCCTTCGGCAACGAAACTTTTGCTTCGCACAGGAACAGGAAAACGTAATTGAATTTGAACTTCCACGACCCGTTGCGCCAGAGAATCGATTATTATATTGCGGATCTTCCCTTC
Source organism: Candidatus Acetothermia bacterium (assembly GCA_022684035.1). GTDB lineage: Bacteria > Bipolaricaulota > Bipolaricaulia > UBA7950 > UBA7950 > UBA7950. The sequence goes on from JAJHSB010000011.1 coordinate 4,846, forward strand.
ATCCAGGTCGATCCGCCTCTCTATTTCCGGTGCGATTCGGCAATTGTAAAAACGTAGAACAAAGAGATCTTTCTCTATCACCTTTGGAATGACCGGAAGGAATGAATCGAATCTAAGTGTGATTCCTGTCATATCGACCGCAATCGTCTTAAGCAGCACCGGTTTCACACGTACGTGGTACGCATCACCAATTCGATGCAGCGAAGCGCCGATCAGAGCGACAATATCAGTAAGAGCAATATAATAAATTCCATCCTTTGGGTGAAGATAGTCACCGGGCAAAAGAGTGATTCCCCGCGGCCATCGGATAAGTTTCTGCCCCGTTATTCCACCATAATCGACCGTCGCACCGAGGTAACGGCTAAATTCTACTATCGGCACCATTACTTGGCCGTCGCGGCGAAACGGAGGATTATCGAATTGAAGTAGCTTAAGGTCCAGGTAGAGAGGGATAGAATCTGCGCCGTAAAGGAGCATGGGCAGCATCGTGAAGATGACGGCAACTATCACTATAATACGTCGCATCCTTGTTCCTCGGAGAATTTAGTCACAAATTCGCTAATCTCCTAACCCGGACAAGCCGGGAATCTCAATAACCAAATCTCAATTTCCAAACAATGACCGTGACTACTCAGGAGTCAGAAGTCAGGAGTCAGAAGTCAGAAGTCAGAAGCCAGAATAGAGGATAAAACGAATTGATGAGCCTTTTGCCAAATAATCCAGTCTTGAAAATGCTTGGCTGGTTTCCTGTTCATTCTGACTCCTGAATTCTGGCTTCTGTCTCCTGATTTGTTGGGAAATTGGTGCTTGGAATTTGTGATTTCAACTCCTTTCCATTTCGCGCAAGACTTCATATCTTAGGGACTAAGTATTTAGCGGCCTTAGTCTATGATCTCTCTTTCTCCACTTTAGACTTATCTTTTTCCTCGCAAGAGGGTTATCAATCGTCTTAAGAAGATTCTCCTTGCCGAGGAGAGACTTATCGTCATGTGCATAATAATGCGTAGTTTTGCGAACAGAGAGTAGTTAGGTTTGTCTCTGACCTCTGGGTTGAGCCCAGAGACGAACCTGACTACGCATTCTAATACTTTACTACGGAGAACTATGAGTTTCAGCATCCACTTGCACCTTCACCGTTGCGGTAATATCTTCATATAGCCTGATCTTTATTGCGTAGGATCCGGCAGTCTCAATCGGTCGCTCAAGGTTGATTCGTGTTCTCTCGACTGTTACTTTCAACTCCTCTTCGATGAGTGCTGCGATATCTTCTGCACGGACCGACCCATAGAGATGTCCTTCATTATCTGCCTTGCGTGTAAAGAGAAGCAAGCGATCATTAATCTCTTCTCTGATTCTCAAAGCTTCTTCCTTACGTTCCGCTGCCTTCGATTCATACTCTCTTTTCACCTTTGCATAACGTGCGATATTATGCTCAGTAGGTTCAACGGCACGTCGCTGCGGGAGGAGATAGTTGCGTGCATAACCATCGGCCACCTCGACTATGTCGCCCGGAACACCCAAATGATCTACTTCAGTAATCAATAATAAACGTCTTATTTGAATCACCTCGTCTCAATCTAATACGCTGAATTGTACTAATATTTCCGAAAAAAACAAGTTGTCATGGGATATGGATAATGGGGCAGAGAATCAGAAGTAGTAGATCTATATTATATGCCGAATCACGTCCATTTTGTCGTGATCAACAGTTAACTACCAGGGGCAACAAATATCGATTGACTCCCCTAATCCGAATGTCGTATACTATAAGTAATGTGAAAGGACTGCGCAGCAAGATCAACGACAAAGCGTTAGTGATGGGGATTTTAAATGTCACTCCCGACTCTTTTTATGATGGCGGACGATATTATGATCGACAGGCAGCGATCGACCGTGGTCTCAATATGATTGCCGAAGGAGCTGACATCATCGATATCGGCGGTATGTCAACGAGGCCAGGAGCAGCTCCCATCAGTCTGGCAGAAGAATTAGCGCGTGTCATTCCGGTGATCGAAGGATTACGCGAAAAGACCACCGCGATCTTATCGATTGATACATATCGTGCTGCGGTCGCGCGACGTGGACTTGATAGTGGTGTGTCGATTGTAAATGATATCAGCGCACTTCGTTTCGACGCCGAGATGGCTTCAGTGGTAGCAGAATATAACTGCAATCTCATATTGATGCATATGCAGGGGAGACCGCAGACAATGCAAAATAATCCTGTTTATCAGGATGTGGTGGCCGAGATCATCTCGTTTCTAGAAGAACGAATTAGGGCTGCCACCGCAATGGGGATTGATCGAGAGCAGATCATCATCGATCCGGGAATCGGATTTGGTAAAAGAGATATTCATAATTTTGAAATCATAAGACGGCTGAATGAATTCCGCATCCTTGACTGCCCGATTCTCATCGGGCTTTCGCGCAAGTCATTCATCGGCAGAAGACTGAATCTGACGGAAGAAGAGCGATTAGAGGGAACGATTGCCGCCAATGCGATCGCAATTGCCAACGGGGCTGACATCATTCGTGTCCATGACATTCAGGCTGGTAGACGAACCGCTGATTTAGCGGTTAAACTGCGCATGGTCGATCCGCCTAAGCATGACAGAAGATAGATAGGAGAAGAATTGACGATCAAATCCGATCTTGTAGTCTTAGGCCTCGATCCTGGACTCGCAACGACTGGTTATGGAATCATTCGCGCTGGTCTATCCACAAAGAGGGGGTGGGAGGTCCTTGCCGGTGGGGTAATCACTACTGATAAGAGTATGGAAGCCGCAGCACGGTTACGCCTAATCTACACCAATATCAGCGCGTTGATTAACGAATTTCCACTTACCGGAGCAGCGATTGAAGAGATTTTTATGGCGCGTAATCACAAGACATTAATCTCCACTGCCCAAACACGGGGTGTTCTTCTGCTGGCGACGAGTAATATTCCCACACGTGAATACACGCCATTACAAGTGAAAAAGAGGATCACCGGTTACGGCACGGCAACCAAATATCAAGTACAGAAGATGGTGCAAGAACTTCTCCGGTTACCGGAAATCCCCCAGCCGGATGATATGGCAGATAGTCTTGCGCTGGCGCTCTGTTATTGTATCGAAGCGAATTCACCTCTCTATCGGGCTGATCAGCAGAAAAGATATACTGAACGAACTCCAGATTTGCAAATTTGGGGGGAAACTCTAAGCACGAAATTCTAATCCCTGATTTAATCAGGGACTAAACAAACCCAAAAGGAGAAACTCGAAGCACTAAATCCTAAATCCTAAACAAACCCAAATGACCAAAATCCAAAACTCAAAACAATACGATTTAGTTGAAAAGTCAAAGTAGTTTTGGGTTTTGAATTTGCTTGGAATTTGGTGCTTTGAATTTTGAATTTGTTTAGGATTTGGTGCTTAGAATTTAGGATTTGATAAACTTAACCAATTCTCCAGTGCGTTTAGTATAGAATTGCGCCGCAACAAGTAGTAAACTTGTAACGCAATACTAATACCAATATGAATCTATACGATCTGCTTAAAATACCGACCAAGCCGGATATGCATCGATTACTCCTTGTCGATGGTCATTCTACTCTCTATCGTGCTTTTTACGCTATATCTGGAATGACTTCTCCCGACGGGATGCCGGTCAACGCGATATACGGATTTACACGCATGTTGATCAAAGTAGTGGAGAAATTTCCTTCTGCCTATCTGGGAATAGCCTTTGACTCCGGGGGAAAGACATTTCGCCACGATCTTTATCCCCAATACAAAGCAAATCGGACTGAGATGCCCGTGGAGCTGGCAGTACAAATTCCGGTCTTAAAGGAACTCTTAACGAAATTGGGAATCGCCCTCTTTGAACTACACGGAGTAGAGGCCGATGACATTCTCGCAACGATCGCCCGCGCTGCTGTAGTTGCAGAACTACATGTGGTCACTCTATCATCGGATAAAGATCTCTCTCAGTTGGTCAACGACCATATTTCGCTCTTATACCCGACTCGCTCGGCGCCCGACGGCATGAAGCTGCTCGATCGCGTGGGAGTAGAAGAAGAATTCGGTGTTCTTCCGGAACAGATCATTGATTTTTTAGCTCTACAAGGAGATACTTCTGATAACGTTACCGGCGTTCCTGGCATCGGACCTAAGATGGCGCAAATGCTCCTCAACCGCTTCGGTTCACTGGAGAAGATCATCGAGAAGATCGACCAAGTGGGAAATCAACGTGTACGAACCAACCTTAAATCCCATTACGACAACCTGATCATCTCGCGGCGGTTAATGAGACTCTGCGATGAGATCAAAGTGGGCACAATCCCGGAAGACTGTCGTATCCGAAATATTGATCTTGCCGGACTACGCGAGATAATAGAGCGACTACAATTCCGTTCAATTGCTAACAAACTGGCATTAGAAAATCTTTTGCCACCTCCGGTTGCCGGCGAGAAATCAACCGGGGTGGAACCAAAGATATTCTACGAGATGATTACGACACGAGCTGACTTAGAACGGATCATCAGGCACTTGAGTACTTGCGATACGATATCGATCGATTTAGAGACGACGAGTCGTAATCCATTGGAAGCAGCGATCGTGGGAATTGCCCTTTCATCTGCGCCATATACCGGCTATTACATTCCGATCGACCATACTTATCCAACTGCCCCTGATCAATTACCTTTAGCTGCGGTGTTACAGGAGCTCCGCCCGCTCATCGAAGGAGAGAGACCAGTGCTCATCGGACAGAATATTAAGTATGATCTCATCATTTTACAACGGTATGGGATTGTTCCAGCCGGGATCTCCTTCGATGCAATGATCGCTTCCTACCTCCTCGATCCCGATCGTCGCAGCTATGACCTGGCAACGATTGCCCGAGAACATCTGGGTTGTACCCTCACATCGTTCAAGGAGTTGACCGGTGGCAATGAGGATATGCGCCGCGTTCCAGTGGATAAAGCGATGATTTATGCTGTTACTGACACTGAGATAATCTTCCGGTTGCAAGCGAGATTGCTACCACAGTTAAAAGAGGCAGGGCTCTTACAACTCTTCACCGATGTGGAGATTCCATTGATCGATGTCTTAGCCGCAATCGAACGCAACGGTATCACCCTCGATTCATACGAATTATACCGCCAGGGAGAAGAGATCGAAGCAGAACTGGCTTCAGTGGAGAAAACTCTGTTTGAGATTGCAGGCGAAGAATTTAACCCTAATTCGCCTAACCAAGTGAGAATGATCCTCTTTGAACGTCTCGGCCTGCCGGTAATCACCTCGACAAAGACGGGACCATCCACCAGCGCTCATGTGCTCTCCAAGCTGGCGTACTATCATCCCTTGCCATCAAAACTGATTGAATATCGCGAATTGCAGAAATTGCTCAACACTTATATCAAGCGACTTCCACAAGCGATCGACGCGCAGACCGGCAGAATTCACACATCGTTCCATCAGACGAGTACTGCTACTGGAAGACTCTCTTCTTCTGATCCTAATCTGCAGAATATCCCGACACGCACTAAGATCGGAGAGAGAATCAGAAGAGCATTCATCGCTCCTACCGGCTCGCTGCTGATCGGGGCTGATTATTCGCAGATCGAATTGCGGCTACTGGCCCATTTGGCAGAAGACGAAACTCTGATCGCCACCTTCATCGCCGGGAACGACCTACATCGAGTGACGGCAGCGGAGATCTTTGCCGTGCCGGAGCAGGCAGTTACCGCACAAATGCGGGATATGGCAAAACGAGTCAACTTCGGCATCATCTACGGTATCAGTCCGTATGGACTGGCAACGGACCTCAATCAAACCCCGGCAGAAGCAAAGTATTACATCGAACGTTTCTTCTCCGCCCATCCAAAGACACGGGATTATATTGAACGGATGATTAAGAGTGCGGAAGAGAAAGGATATGCTGAGACGATATTAGGCCGAAGACGCCCCTTGCATTACATCAGATCGCAAGATAGGATACGCCGTAATTATGATCGCCGTAATGCGGTGAATACTCCAATCCAGGGGAGTGCGGCTGATTTGATCAAACTAGCGATGGTGAATCTGCACCGATCGATCACTCGTGGTAATCTTAAAGCGAAGATGCTTCTGCAAATCCATGATGAACTGATCTTCGAGGCAAAAGAGAACGATTGCCAGGAGGCGATGGCGGTCATCAAAGAGGAGATGGAACGAGTCATTGAACTACGCGTACCATTAGCAGTTAAAATCCAGTGTGGCTATAATTGGAGCGAAATTTAAATCGGAGGTCTTATTGTACTCAAAGTAGGATATTGGCTGTTGATCGCGGCCGGCAGTGCTGTCGTCGGGTATATCCTCTACCATTTGGTGAGAATGCTTGTAACCTTTCCTGGCATTCCACTCTTCTTTCGCATTTCCATATTGGTCGGAGGAGCAGGGGTGATCATCGTTATTCTCAGGTTAATTAGAGAACGGATCAAGAAACGTAAGGGGGAACACGATGCTGATTATAACGACTGAACAGATTCCAGGTCAGAAGATAGATCAGGCCTTAGGATTAGTGAAAGGGAGCACGATCCGCGCCCGTCATATCGGTAAAGATATCCTAGCTGGTCTGCGGAATATCGTTGGCGGCGAGATTGAGGAATACACACAGATGCTCAATCAGGTGCGCAAAGAAGCGATCACGCGGATGGTCCGCGAGGCTGAGGAGTTGAATGCCGACGCAATCATTGGCGTGCGTTTTACCTCGGCACAGACAATGGCTGGTGCGGCCGAGATCCTCGTTTATGGAACAGCGGTCAAGCTGAGTAAATGATCATTAACAATCGATCAGCCGTCCTGATAATTTGCCTCAATTTTGCTTAAGGAGCCTCTTATCATCACTCACAAACGGATCAAAGATTTACCGAATTTTGACCGGCCGCGCGAAAAGCTTGTACAACGCGGAGTAGAAGCGCTTTCTGATACCGAATTATTGGCAATTCTGCTCGGTAGCGGCAGCAAAAAGCGGACTGTGCTGGAACTTGCTGCCGCAATCCTAACGAGGATAGACCATCGTATTGACCAGTTGACCGTTGCGGCATTACAAGAGGTTGATGGTGTCGGACAGGCCAAGGCATGTCAAATTGTCGCTGCACTTGAATTCGCTCGACGCTATCTATCCAATCGAAGAACAGTGATCAGTAAACCGGCTGATATCCTTCCGTTCATCAATCATATCGCGGCCAAAAAACAAGAATACTTTATCTGTGTTTCGCTTAACGGTGCTAATGAAATAATTGCCAGTCGGGTCGTCACTGTCGGTCTACTTACTTCCAATCAAGTTCATCCGCGCGAAGTCTTTGCTGATCCTATTGTCGATCGAGCCGCAGCAGTGATCTTAGCTCACAACCATCCTTCTGGCACGTTAAAGCCGAGCGATGACGATATTCAGGTGACGCAACGACTCATCAAATCAGGAAAAATATTGGGAATTGAGGTCCTTGATCATATTATAGTAACTCAGGATGGTCATATTTCGTTGCTCCAAAATTCAGCAGTCGCATGACAGATCTCTCCGGTGAGAGGAACGGTTGCAGATTAAAAAATATGAATAAACCGCAGAGAACGCAAAGGGCGCTGAGAGAGATAAAAAATAAGAACTCTGTCTCCTCTGCGGTTAATTATCCATAACATAGACTAACGAGAAGGGAAAAATCACGAAGACTTAAGTGGGCAAATAGTCTATACTTTCCCATACCTTCACAAAAGGAGAATCGCAGATGGTCAAAAGAAAACTATGCCTTGCCGATCTATATAAACTTAACCGAGTTAGCCAACCAACGATAACGCCGGATGGAAAACGGGTTGCATTCATCGTTGAGGGCTACTTACAGAAAGATAATAAGCAATACCAAAACCTCTGGCTGGTTGAGACAGACGGAAATGGAATGCCTCACCGATTAACGCGCAGTAAAACGAGTGACTCTCTGCCAGCTTGGTCACCAGATGGCAGGTTCCTCGCCTTTCTCTCTACCAGAGAGCATGAGATTGAGGTCAAGGAAGCGCTGGAAGAGGAAAAGAAAGATAGCGATAAAAAAGATGATAAGGGTGACGACAAACCGAAACCACAGATCTGGATCTTTGACATGGAAAGAGGCGGTGAGCCACGCCAGCTGACCGTGCGGGAGGAGGGGGTGGAGAAATTCGATTGGTCTCCAGACAGCTCGCAGCTCGTCTTCTCCTCTCGTGATCCGGATAAACCGCAGAGAGAGTATCTGAAGAGCATCCGCGGCAAAGGGAAGATAAAAAAAGATAAAGGACCATTGGTGATTGACCGCACACAACACAAGCATGATTCGCAAGGATTTCTCGATGATGTGCGGACACATCTATTTATCGTTGAGCGCGAAAGTCGCGCTGTAAGAAGACTGACAAGTGGTCCGTGTAATGAGACTGCACCACGCTGGTCTCCGGATGGTAATTGGATCGCCTTTATCTCCAACCGTACCGGTAATGCCGATAATAATCTGCGCTCCGACCTATGGCTGATCAACCCCAGTGGCAAAGCAACCAGACGAATGACATTCGGTGATTTGGCGGTCAGTTCGCCGCGCTGGTCGCCTGACAGTAAATATGTGGCATTTCTCTCCAGTTGTGAACCGGAAAATACTTACCGTTTGCAACATCTGATGGTTATTGATCTTAAGAAGGGTGAAGAGATCTGTGATCTGGCACAGTCTGTCGGTGTAGGATGGACGAGTCTCAGTGGAGTTGTGCCTGATGGTGAGAATGGCGATCCAGTAGCGCGTGCACGCGTATACCCGGTATCGGAAAGACAGACTCCGGCACAGATACTTACTGCGCACCTCGATCGACCGGTCATCGGCGCGCCATTATGGCTCAGTAATGAAGAGATCATCGTCTTGATGGGCGATCGTGGGCAGACCCGGCTGGTCAAAACATCTTTGGCTGGCAATGCGGAGTTTGTTTTCCCAATTAATGATCGGATGTGCACCTTATCTTATGGTGCCTGTGATGGAGCAAGCGGGACGCTCGTGCTGGGAATCGACCGGCCGAACAGTGGAGCTAATCTCTTCGCGCTTCGCACAGCGGATTTGGGGAAAGAGACGGTCGACAAAAATGTTGTGCAACTGACAAGTTTTAATCAGAGAATCTTCGATGGATTGGAGACCGCTGGTTATCAGCGCATCGAATATAAGAACAGCGATGAAGTAACGATTGAAGCACTCGTTGCTCTGCCGCCAGGGTGGAACCCGGGTGACAAGCCACTACCGCTGTTAGCAGATATTCACGGCGGACCGATGACCTATGATAGTCCCTTGTTTAAGTTTGATACGCAGTACTGGGCTGCGCAAGGGTATATCGTGTTAATGGTCAACTACCGTGGTTCAACTTCCTATGGCGAGGAGTTTTGCACTGTGATCAGAGGAGAATGGGGTCCGCGTGAACACGACGATCTGATCTGCGGTGTAAACGAACTAGTCAAACGTGGCTGGGCCGATCAACAGCGACTCTTCTGTACCGGTTTCTCCCAGGGCGGGGTCATGACCAACTGGGCAGTCGGCCATACCGATATATTTCGTGCAGCGGCGAGTGAACACGGGTTATGGGATTATGTCGCTGCCTTCGGTACCGATGATTGCCATCTCTGGTGGCAGGATGACTTAGGAGTCCCATGGCAAAACGAAGATCAGTACCGACGCATCTCTCCGATGTCCGGAGCGACAAAGATCAATACTCCTCTGCTGATCATGGCCGGCGAGCACGACTGGCGCTGCCCGCTCTCTCAGGCAGAGCAACTTTATATCACACTGAAGAAACGAGGAATTCCCACGCGACTCGTTATCTACCAGAACGAGAAACACGCTATCAGTACACCGAAACGGGCGATCGATCGCATCCAGCGTATTAGTCAGTGGTTCGTTGCCTATGGCGGGTATCCCTTCACCGACACCACCGCACGGGGATATCCAGATCCAGATAAGACTGACGACTGAAAGGTGAAGTCTACAGGCTGACAGTTAGCTTTATCATCTCCCTTACTCCAGGATAACTTAAAAGTTGCTTGAGGCAGGGAACCTTAAGCCCAAGCTTCTGAGGTTTGGTAATGATGGCCGTGAGAAGATTTTGCTTGATCGCCTCGGTGAAATGTTAGCGTATGAATAAACTGCAGAGGACGCAAAGAGCGCTGAGAGATAAAAATAAGAATTCTGTGTCCTCTGCGGTTAAATATACTAACGAGGAGGAAAAGATAATAAAGACTTAAGTGGGCAAATATTCTATACTTTCCTATACCTCAAGAAGATGACGGAAGCAGGCTCGTCTGTTGACTACTTCATGGAGGAAGTGTACAATAAGCACCAATGTGATATACGGCTATGTTCCGTCAAGAGAGTTTAAACGACAGCTGGTTGAACGAGCATTAGCTAAAGATCAGGAGGTCATGAATGGACTTACTCGACTTAATATTAACACAAGTTCTCTCTCCGCCAATACTCTTCTTTGCATTGGGTATGATGGCTAGTTTAGTGAAATCTGATTTAAAGATACCTGAAAGCATGAGCATTGCAATGCTGATCTTTTTATTAGCTGCTATCGGGTTGGATGGCGGAGTAGGAATTTCAAAAGTCGGCATAGGAGCAGTGTTGGCGCCGGCAGCTGCGGCTATGTTTTTGGGTGTGAGTATAGTGCTGCTGGGATTTACTATCTTAACTAAGCTCAAATTCAATATCGCTAATGCCGGAGGGATCAGTGGACACTATGGTGCCGTGAGTGCAGCAACGATGGTTGCTGGGCTTGCTTTCTTGGATGGCCGCGGAGTACCTTATGAAGCATTTATACCTGCTCTATATCCGATGATGGATAGCCCAGCCATACTCACAGCTATACTCTTAACCCGCTTTGCCCTGGCAAAAGCGAAACTGGGCACTGACGTGAAGATAAAGACGCGGCAACTCATTAAGGAGAGTGTGCTTGGAAAAGCGGTCTTGCTTCTGATAGCCAGCATGATCATCGGTTATGTTGCAGGGTATAGGGGGGCAGCGCCTGTTAAGCCGTTCTTTGACGGTATGTTTAAAGGGGTGTTATGTCTGTTCTTACTTGATATGGGGATAGTCGCAGCTGCCCGATTGAAGGAATGGAAAGAAGTCGGGACTCGTTTGTTAGTCTTCGCATTGGTGATGCCGCCAATCCATGGTATTGCCGGAGTACTCTTCGGCTCTTTGACCGGGCTGAGTGCGGGTGGGGCGACAATGCTTGGCGTGCTTGCGGGCAGCGCTTCCTATATCTCAGCCCCAGCAGCAATACGAGCAGCGATCCCCGAGGCGAATCCCTCGCTCTCCCTCACTGCATCGGTGGCATTAACCTTTCCGTTTAATATCATCATCGGGATCCCGCTCTATGCTGCAGTTGCGCAAATGATAATCGGATAAAAGGAGAGGTGAATGTCGTGGAATTCCATAAGGCAAAACAAGTGGTGATTGTAACAGAGGCATCTATATTGGACGATGTCATAACGACGGTAACCAAACTTGGTGCTGTTGGTTACACTATCCAAAATGCTACGGGCAAAGCCCACAGATGGGGTGCAAGGCTTGGAAATTATCCAGGCGGTCTGTTTGATAACGTCAGAATAGATGTCATAACAATATCTGAAGAATTAGCTAAAACAATCGCTGTTGAAATTATGAAGCAATTCTTTAAAAACCATGCCGGTATAGTCTACCTGCTGGATGTGGAGATAATCAGAAAGGAAAAGTTCGCTGCGGGCCATGAAGGGAGTTCGTGTTGCTACACGTAAAAATGCACTCCAAAGTTTGGGTATTTTGCTTAACCTCCTTGCTTGATTCTCTCTTTGCAAGCGCAAGCTTGTTCAATTCGTCTGGCATTCTGGTGATCTCCCTTTTCAGCTTTACCTGATCCTCTTCAACTGTGCTTGCGCTGATTTAGCTTAGCAGGTGGTGCAGAATTCTACCCGCACTTCCATGCCTTCACCTCTAATTTTTAAGTACATTTTCCATTTGAGATATTGATACGATTCGGAATTCGTTTTTAGTGCGATAATTCGATTCCTTGACATCCTTTCAGATATGTGTTATATTTCGTGTAAAAAAGCACGAAGTTGCCTAACAATGAATCAGAAATGTAACAAGCAAGTTCTTATACCCCGGCCTGCCTTAGAGCGCATGCCGGTCTACTATCGCTGCTTGATGAAAGCTATCGACGAAGGGACGCCTTTTGTCTCTTCCGATGAGCTTGGCCGGAGTGTTGGTGTACCTGGCGTGCAAGTGCGCAAGGATCTGAGCTATCTCTCGGGATACGGCCGGCCGGGGGTAGGCTACGTTGCCCGATCTCTGGCATCCTATTTGGAGGAATTTTTGGGGCTGATCAATGACAAAGAGGCAGTGTTAGTAGGTGTGGGCAACTTGGGCCGGGCGCTGGCTCTCTACCCTGGGTTTGCGAGATATGGGTTGCAGATCATTGCTCTGTTTGATAACGATCTCGCCAAGGTCGGGCAAATCATCGGTGGCCACCAGATTTTGCCGATGGAAAGGCTTGCCAACCTATCCCGACGGCTGCATATTCAGATAGGGATCATCACCGTGCCGGCCCCGGTTGCCCAGGAGGTCGCCGAGGCGATGATCGCCGGAGGCATCAAGATGATCTGGAACTTCGCGCCGTGTCGTCTCGTGGTGCCAGAGGATGTGTTGGTCAAGAATGAAGATTTGGCCGCTCAACTGGCCATGCTCTCGTACCACATCACATGTCGCAAGGTTGGCTATGTCAGGTGAAGTGGGAAAGGAAGACGCCAGACGCCCGGAGGAAGATTAATGCTGACGATTGTCATTTACGTAGGAAGTTCGTATTACGTGCGCGGATCAGACACAGTGGCCGAGGTATTTGAACAGCTGATTGAACAGGAAAATCTGAGTGATCAGGTAGAGTTAACGGGCGCCTTCTGCATTGAATTCTGTTCTATGGGGGGTGTCCGTGCGCTTGGGCGACCAAGTGTATTCCGAGGTTTATCCTGAGGATGCCGAAGCCGTTTTCTATAACGAGGGGGTATCCCGCGGAGAAGATTAACTAAACTATTTAAAAGGAGATTTTCTCAATGACTGAATATGAAAAGGCTCATCGACTGTCAAAGGAATTTGCAACAAGATCGGGATATTTGGAACGCGAGCTCCAAATAATGAAGCCCAAGCGCTGGCGACTCAATCTTCCCAAGAGAGATTTTAACTTTGAAGTTGAGGATCTCGTTCCCGCGATTGCCGGAACCATCGGAAAGATTGTGATGACCACCGCGATTGTGGGCACCTTTGCTGCCGCAATGTACACATATAAGGGAATTCAGCTACCACTGGGATTCGTCGTGGAGAATGTCCGATTTGAGATGTTGATTGCCGCGTTACTCTTCGTAATTCCAGTAAGCGGATTCATCAATCCACGGGCAAATCTACCCGGATGCCATGGTCCGATGATCCCTCTTATCGGACTGATTATTTTTGCAGGGGGGCATCCTCTCTCTCTCGGCATTATGGTTGGCACCTTTGGCTTGATATTAGGTTTGGCAAAAGGCGGCTCCAGACTCGTTAATCTAACCGGAAATAGCGTGCGCGGCGGATTGCTTATCATACTGGGTCTGATAGGGCTTTTGGGACAAATGGAAGCCCTAAGAGCGTGGGCCGTCGGTCTTCAAATAGAACTGACTTTTTTGTAGTCATAGCTGTCATCCTTATTATCTACGCCTATCTGGCAAGGATTGGAAAGCGATGGCTAGCCATACCGATGTGCTCACTACTTGCAGCGGTTATTGCTCTAGCTATGGGAGCTCCGTTCCGGTTTGTAACCGCACCAGGTATTCCCAGCTTAAATCCCTTTTGCTGGTGGGGCGTTGATACTGGTTGGCTGCTTGGCCTGCCCAACTTAGGGCACTTTATTGCCGTAATACCTTTTGCCCTACTGGCAATTGCTATGTGGCCTCCTGATTTCTTAGGCCACAGAGTATTTCAGGAGATGAACTATCCGAAGGGTTCAGAAAAGGTACTGATGGATGTTGACGATACCATGATTAACTGCTCGGTGAGACAGGCGCTCGGAAGTTTTCTTGGCGGCGGTAATCTCACCTCTTCGTGGGGGACCTATATGATTCCGGCAGGCATTGCCAAACGACCGATTCCCGCCGGAGCAATATTGACCGGCATCAGCTGTATCCTGGCAGTCCTCCTGGGGGGTTATCCAATGGATATGGCTATCTGGGCACCCGTGCTTAGAGTGGCTTTGATCGTCGGCGTATTCCTTCCCTTGCTTGAGGCTGGGATGGCGATGATACAGACGAGAAAGGATGCGGAAGGAGCCGGTATATGCATATTGGGTTCGGTCCTTGTAAATCCGGTTTTCGGCTGGGCGCTTGCAATGCTGCTTGATAACAGTGGATTACTTGATGTTGAAAGGGCCAAATCATTGCCGCAGATCGATCGAATTATTATACCGGGTATCACCCTGATTATCTGCACCGGTGTGATGGCAGTAACCGGGATAATCCCAGGGATTCCCAAGTTACTCTAGTGTATTGTCCCATAAATAAGTTTGCGCATTTATGTCATTCCCGCGAAAGCGGGAATCCAGATAAAAATGAAGAGTGGATTCCGCATCAAGTGCGGAATGACACTACAAAAATGTAAAGAAGTGTTAGGGACAATACTCTAGCATAGCAGATAAAGGCTAACTAAGGAGCCGTTAGTAAGACTAAACTAACAGAATTATCGAATAGAAAAAGTTGAAAGGAGATGAGTATTATGATTAGTAAAGCAAGTTCTCAGGCGCCAAAAGTAAAGAAAATTCTGGTGGCAGTAGACGGGTCCGCTCCGTCGACAAGAGGAATTGAGCATGCAGTCCAAATGGCAAAAGAAAAAATGCTGACCTCATTGCGCTTTATGTGGATACATCCTACGAAGATATGGATTCGAGAGGATACGGTACTTATGTGTTGCTAAAGGATGAAAAGGATGTAAGAGATGAATTGGAGATGGAAAGCATTGAGAGCAGCGAAGTTGCCGACATTCTGGAAAAACATTATAAATGTGCGGTGAAGCCTGCAAGCGTGAGACGTGGTGAAGCGGGTCTTGGGGTGGCAGTATTCCTTGCTGAAAAGCAAGGTGTTAAGATCGAGACTATGATTAAACGAGGGCATGCGGCTGAAACTATAGTGACAATTGCCAAGGAAGAGAATGTGGACATGATTTGCCAAGGAAGAGAATGTGGACATGATTGTCATTGGATCACATGGACGAAGAGGTTTCGATAGAATACAATTGGGCAGTGTTGCAGATCGGGTTAGTAAGCTGGCACGGTGCCCGGTTCTAATAATTAAACCTGAATCCGTAGAGTAGGGATCGGATTGTCCACGCGATTATTTTCGGACTTGACTGCAACAGGCAGGCGGGTACCGATAAAGGTAATCTCACTGTTGCCGAAACGCTCGGCAACCTTAGCTCTGTACTTTTTCTTGCAATAGAACTTCACCTCCTTCTCTCTTGGGAGGATGTAGCGGGGCCAGGTCTTTATTCTGCTATACTTCTTAGACTTCCTTCCCCGCCTGCCCGAGCTCAGGCGGGCAAGTATTGCACCGATCTTTTGTAGTTCAACGACTTCAATCTTTTCCCAAAATTGTAATGCTTAATAAGCTCAAGTCATTGCTGGTCATCGTAAATATACTACAAAAACGATATCTTATGGGAATAGTCTATTTGCTATGTTTCACCTGATCAGAATCGGAAATCTCCTTAAGGACCGCTCCCCACCCGTCTCTTGACGATTTGTCATTCTCTGACTATAATCAACCGTTGAGAAGTAAATAAATATCATCATGAAATTTATCGTTATCTTGTATAATAAAAGAAGAGATTTCTATGGCTGGACATTCAAAATGGGCTAATATTAAACACCGTAAAGAACGGCAAGATCGGAAAAAATCTGATCGATTCGCTAAGATCTTAAAAGAGATAACTCTCCAAGCACGATTCGGTTCTCCTGATCCGAATAACAATGCCGCATTAGCACAGGTATTGGAGCGGGCACGGGCGGCAAATATTCCTAAGGATAATATTAAGAAAGCTATTCAACGAGCGACTGGAGAACTGGACGGCAGCTTGTACGAGGAGATTCCCTACGAAGGGTACGGAGCAGGCGGGGTCGCCATTCTGCTACGCGTTGTCACAGATAACCGTAATCGTGCTGCAGCATCAATCCGGCATATATTTAATGCATACGGGGGACATCTCGGCACTGCCGGCAGTGTGGCCTGGATATTTGCGCGCAAAGGGCTCTTCGTCATTGAAGAACTCCCGGATGATATCAACAAAGATGATCTGATGATGACGGCGATCGAACTGGGAGCGCAAGACGTCTATGAGGATGATGAAACACTCGAGATTATTTGTGAGCCGACACACTTTATGGCCATCCTGCAGGGAATACGAGAAATAGGTGTTGTCCCCGTACGTGCGGAGAATACAATGATCCCGCAAACGACGGTCCGCATTGAAGGAGAGCAAGCGCAAAGATTGCTGAAGATGATTGATGCGCTCGATAGCAATGAAGATGTTCAAGAGGTCTTTGCCAATTTCGATGTGCCGGATGAACTTTTAACTGATACAAGGGAAGATTAGACTCTTGCCGAATAGTAGACTGACTCGTTTAGCAGGGCTTGTAGAGAGAGGAAAGAATGCCAGCAAATCTGACTGCCGATTTTCTGAAAGCACGTGAGCGATTCCAACAAGCATCAACCGATGAAGAAAAATTAGATGCGCTGCAAGAGATGCTCGTTACCATCCCCAAGCATAAGGGAACGGAGAAGATGTGTGCCGATATTAAACGGCGCATCGCAAAACTTAAAGAGCAGGAACAAAAGAGTAAAAAGGGGCGTAGCAGCGGACCAGAGAGTATCGAACGTGAAGGAGCGGGCCAAGTAGTCCTTATCGGACCACCCAATACGGGTAAATCGAGCCTATTGGCCTACCTTACTAACGCCAAGCCCAATATAGCTGATTATCCGTTCAGCAGTCTATTGCCGGTTCCCGGCATGATGGCATATCAGAATATCGCGATTCAGATCATCGATTTGCCACCGATCAGTGTTGACCACTCAGAATCATGGGTTTATAACATAATACGCAACGCAGATCTGGCGATTATCGTAGTTGCAGCTGATGATCAAGATAATGGAGATGATCCCTCTGCTGCTGTCACACAGATTATTGAGCAATTGGCACTGCGTCATACCCTCCTTGTGCGTAAGCGCAGCGGCGAGACAGACTGGAGAAGAGTAGAAGTGCCGGCATTGATCGTCCTCAACAAGTGTGATTTAGCCAGAGAGAGCTACGTGGCAAAAATAATCGACAGACTCGCTTCATTCTTACCGGTATTACCGGTATCAACGGTTTCCGGTATGGGAATGGATAAGCTTCCAGAGATGATCTTCTCTGCGCTAAATATCTTACGTATTTACACGAAACTGCCGGGTAAAGACCCAGATCTTGCTGTGCCGTATACTCTACCTATCGGAAGTGTTGTTCTCGATGCTATCAATGCCGTGCACCGCGAATTTGCTGCACGACTGAAATTCGTCCGTATCTGGGGATCAGGAAAATTCGATGGGCAGAAGATTCCCACTGACCATATACTGCAAGACGGCGACATAGTAGAAATCCACTGTTTCTAAGCGGTGCCTGGTTAAGAGAAAGAGGAGAAAAATAAGATTGATAACAGACCGAACCTACAGCGGATCGATGTCGATGCGAAGCTCAGATATCGCATGCAGCAGAGCGGTGGTAGCTTCACAGACCGATGTGGAAGTCGCACCCTTAACCAGCAGATACTTCTCTTCCTTCTTTACTCCGGGGGTCTTCGTTGGACCGAGTAGATCGACGGGAAATGGAGCGAGGATCTTCTTAATCATTTCGATCTTCTTTTGTTGTTGATCGTTATCGCGCAAGATTATTTTCGCTAAATAAGAGAACGGAGGGTAAAAAAACTGCTTACGATAGTCAATCTCTTCGTGGTAGAAACCATCGTAATCATCGAGAGCGAAATAACGGATTGCGTATTGATCGGGAAAATAAGTCTGAATAATGATTCTGCCACTCTCGATCTGTGAGACAGAGTTGGCTAAGAGTTGGAATGTTCGCTCAGCGGCGCGAAAGTCAGGCCGGCCGAGGAACGTATCGGCTGAAACAACTCCGACGAGACCGAGTTGTGTCCATTGAGATCCTTTTGCAACCATCGGTGTGCCAATTACAATATCGCTATCTCGGCGTGTGAAAGAGAGCTGTTCCTTTTTTTTCCGCATCGTATCGGTATCGATGCGTATCGTTGCTGCAGCAGGGAAGAGACGGTTTATCTCTGCCTCAACGCGTTGTGTTCCCACGCCGAGAAAGCGCAGCGCGCGCGAGTGACACTGAGAACAACGCATCTGGTGGTATACAGTACTACACAGATGACAGAGCAGTTGCGAGGTAGTGAAATGATAGACAAGATTGATTCCGCATTGCGGACAACGCAAACTTTGACCGCACTCTTTACAGAGAACAACGGGGAAATATCCTCGTCGATTGACGATGAGGAGAACCTTCTTGCCGTGGGAAAGAGTCGCGGTGATTGCCTGGCGTAACTGCGGACTGATGCAGAGATCACTCTTTCTAACTCGTCGTAGATCGATCACCTTTATTTCTACATCACTCTTTCTCGCTTGTTGTTTCAGACGGATGAGCTCAATTTCCTCTGTATGTGTCGCGTGGAATGTCTCCACCGATGGGGCAACTGAACCGAGGAGTAATAGCGGTGCTTGTCGATGCTTACGCGTGATCTCACCTTTCATAAATGTTGCTTCCCGCGCATGGTAATAGGGGAGCATATCCTGTTGCTTATAACTGGAATCCTGCTCCTCGTCGATAATGATCAGCCTGAGATTAGTAAACGGGAGAAAGATAGCGGAACGTGTTCCGACGATAATCAGGCAATCTCCGCTGCGTACCCTGTTCCAGATCCGACCCCGTTCGCCTTCGGAAAGACCGCCGTGATAAATTTCAACGATTTCTCCCCATTGCGTACGAAAGGAGTGGAAGATCTGTGACAATAAGAGACGTTCCGGAACAAGGATGAGCGCACTCTCTCCCCGCTTTATCGCTTCGGCCACTACATGGTGGTAAATTCCTCGTCGGTCTCTTCCGTGCAGCAATACTCTCCCTCCTTGGGTGAACTTGGCGCAGATCTGCTTGACTGCGGCAGTCTCATCAATCGACAGAATCGGCAATGATTCCCGGGTCTGTGTCGTTGGCTGAACCTCTTTGATCAGCCCCTCTTCTCGTAGACGGATCAACTGGCGGCGCACTTCACCGAGTTGACCACTTAATTCCGCTTCTGAGATCATTGAGGTTGATATAGTGGAAATCACCTGTAATAACGCGGCCTGCCGCGGGGCACGGCGCTTCAGTTTATCGATCACCAATGCTGCTTCTGTAACTCCGACCGTTGATTGGTAATAACGTTTTACGCTCTCGGTGACCCGTTGTGGCAGCGGACGGTTGATAACTATTCCGAGGGGAGCAAGGTAGCGATCGCTCATCCAACGGCAGAATTCGACATCAGCGACGGTGTATGATGGATCGTCGGCTACCGTAATAAGTGCTTCTAAATCACTGCTTACTCTGCTCTCTTCTGTAATAGCGATAATCACTCCCCATCTTTCGCGGTTGCGCAACGGCACTTTAGCGCGTTTACCGATTGTCGCCACACTCTGCAGTAAATCAGGAATAATAAAATCAAACTCTTTATGGACGGGAATCGACAGCGCAACTTTAGCTATCAGCGGCCTCTGCTCCATTAAGATCAACTCCATGATTCGGCTTTATTGTAATATGCCGTTCTTCCTGTTGGTCTATCATTAGAACTAAAGATTACACAATATTTCTCTGCGCAATGCAATTCCATCTGCCGGTCTGCTCCATGGAATAGACTATTTCTCCGGAGTTGCCCGAGCTCAAGCAGGCGCCAAGCAGGCAAGTCATTGCCTATTGCAATCCAACGGTCGGGTGTGTTTATTGTCGCCTTTTTTGGTATAGTTTTGGTAAGGGGTTGATAATGAAACATACGCGTAGAACGATATTAATTGCTACTATACTGGGAATCAGCCTATTGGCGGTAATATTGCATATTGCCGGGCCACGGGCGATATTATTGCGGATGGCGGCGTTGGGTCTGTGGGGAGCGCTGGTATTTATCATCAATGCCGGGCTTATCTTTCTCTGTACTACATTGGGATGGACCGTTCTTCTACGCGCTTATGGAGTACAATGTCGGATCAGGAGCGTCTTCGGAGCGATGGCGGCTGGACATATGGTGAGTTATTTGACTCCCTCCCTCTATTTCGGCGGCGAACCAGTTCGTGCTGCATTAATGTCGCGCGGATTTTCATCACAAAGCCACGTAATAGTTGCCACCATCGTCGTCGAAAGACTGTTGGCAATGACAAGTAGCGTCGTAATCATATTTATTGGAAGTATCGTTGGGTTACAAAGTGATATGTCGTTTTTTCTTCGCTGGATGCTCTTTGCCGTTGCTACTCTCGCCGTTCTTATCACGTTCTTCCTTATAGTCGGAGTAATCAGCAAGAGACGCGGTTTGTCGGCAACTTTTCGCTATATCCAACGCTTTCTTCCGCCGCGAGAGTGGAAGCAAAAGGCAGTTGATGCGCTTACCCGTGTGGAGTCAGAGATCCATAATGCATTTACCAACTATCTCCGCGGGACAGCAATGGCAGCGCTCTTCCTCGCCGCAGCGACTCTGCTCACTGCAGCATTACCGTTTGTCTTCGTATATTTTACATACGGGCGAATCTTATCATTGGGAGAGATTGCTCTCTTTTTTGCGCTCCATATGCTCTTTGGGGCTCTCTTCTGGATCACCCCGGCCGGGATCGGGATGGCTGAGGGTTTCTTTACCGGCATCTTTAATATCCTAGGGATCCCGGCAGATGGAGCTGTTGCTTTCTCCTTTGCCCTTCGTCTTATCGACGTAGTCATCATCACCAATGGGCTTGCTTATATCGCCCACCGAGGAATGAATTGGCTCGACATACTATGGCGTAAGAGTAGAGCAGTACAAGCGAGTTGGAAAAAAGACGAGAGAGTAAAAGGTCAAACGCAAGGACGAAGCAATGAGACAGATCTACATGCCGATCAATAGAAGAGCCTTGTTTAATCATCTCTGTTGCAACAGCGGGCAATAGATATTATAGTTTACCTTATGCTGATGACAAGAGAGACTGACCGCCAACTGCTCATCTTCGATTTGGATGGAACATTATACCATACTGCGACATCGTTCATTCCGGCTATGAATACGGTCTTCCGTAAGTATAGCCTCCCTGTACCAGATGAGGCGACACTCCTCTCATTTATTGGGGAACCATTTACCGTTTTCTTGCAATGGTTAAAGGAAGCGGGTATTCCGATCATGCAGCCGGGAGTGCTTGATGCGATCACTACAATAGAGCTTCGCATAGTGCAGGAGCGAGGGAGACTCTACCCCGGCGTTAGAGAGACTCTTGCCCACCTGCGTGATGTCGGTTGCACGCTTGCATTGTGCACAAATGCAACAGAGGACTATGGCCAAGCAGTAGTCCGATCATGCGGAATCGAAGCGCTATTTCACTACTTGCGTTTCCGCTCTGCAGCGGACAAAGACAAAGCAGGAATGGTAGCAGCGCTGTTGAGTCAGATCCCCCACCGACGCGCCTACATGATCGGTGACCGCTATCATGATCTGCACGCTGGAAGAACGAATGGTTGCACAGTAATTGCCGCTTCATACGGCTACGCCCTTCCCGGTGAACTCAACGGAGCTGAAGCAACGATATCTTCTCTACCCGCTCTCTTGCCTCTGATCAACGTTTAATCGATGATTATCTTTAAAAATGCGCCCGATTGTCTTATGCTCTAAAATGGTGTATATACTCTTTGATCTGCGTAAGATGGAAGAAGAAAATGGTGCACGATGGGCTTCTAACTGGTACACTGATGGGTGCGTGAGAGGATAAAGGAATAAGATGCGTCACAAAGAGAGCTTCAGCGATATTATTATTCAAGCTTCGCCTGCCTTCTTCGTTGCTATTGATGATGATGGCAAGACCATGCTGATGAATAAGGCGATGCTGAATGCACTTGGCTACACTAGGGACGAGGTAGTAGGAAAGGATTATCTGACGAATTTCGTCCCTAAAAGTGACCGCGCGATGCTCTCCCAAATATTCGATAAACTAGTAAAATCTCACGAATCAACCGTAAATGAGAACCGAATATTGACTAAGGATGGCCGTAAACTGCTCGTTGAATGGCATGGACAGCCAGTCTTCAAGGAGAATGGTGAATTTGACTTCTTCTTCGGGATGGGAGTCGACATCACCGAACGAAAGCGTGCTGAAGCAGCGTTGAAAGGATCGTTTCTCAATATGGCCAAGACGGTATCGCGTGTCTTTACCCTTCGCGACCCGTTCATAGCAACACATCAAGAAGGGACAGCAATACTTACCCGCGCAGTCGGAGAGAAGATGGACCTTGCAGCCGATAAGCTGGAAACTCTCTACATCGGAAGCCTACTCCATGACATCGGTAAGATATCGATTCCGGCAGCGATTCTGCGCAAACCGGGCAAACTCACCGCCGAGGAGTGGGGGATCATGCTCACTCATCCGCAGCAGGGATATGAGGTGTTGAAGAGAGCTGATCTTGCGTGGCCGGTTGCTGAACTGGCTCTTCATCATCACGAGCGGCTCGATGGCTCCGGTTACCCTGATGGGCTTCAAAGTGATGAGCTGATCTTGGAAGTGCGGATCCTTGCAGTCTGCAACGTCGTGGACGCGATGTCGGCCCTGCGCCCTTATCGCCCTGCCCGCAGCAAGGAAGAGATAATCGATGAGATCAAAGACGGTAAAGGGAAGAAGTACGATCCGGATGTGGTCGATGTGCTCCTTAAGATGATCGAAAAAGATGAATTGAAGTTAACGGGATTTAAAGAGGTGAATGGTTAAGGGAAAGAGGAAATTACTCAGGAGTCAGGAGTCAGGAATCAGAATGACAAGAGAATCAGCCAATCATTCTTTGATTCTGGATTATGACCAATGATAAACGAGAAGATCTCTAAATCGAAGACGAAGCATAGATTCCTTATACTATTTGTACTAGTAGGAATAAGTATTCTCCTGACCTATTATTTCGGCCTTCTCAGGAGTGAACCTATTCCCTACTCACATTTTTTCTATATTCCACTTATTTTAACTGCGATATGGTACACTAAAAAAGCTGTGTATCTGGCGATCTTTTTTATTGTTATTTATCTCTCGGCAACGTATTTTTCTCCTCAGCTTATTACTATAGCTCATTTTGTCAGATCCATCTCCTTTGTAGTCGTACCATCTGTGGTGGGATGGATCAGCACAAAACGTATTCGGGCAGAGAAGTATTTGAAAATCAAGGTAGAGCAACTTTCTGATCTGGCTCAGATTTCTCAGACTTTCAGCGTTACGCTCGATTTTAACCAGGTGTTATCTCAAATAAACACACTCGTCAAAGAGACGACAAGATCTGACTACACCAGCATCATGTTGAAGGATGAATCGAGCCGCAAGTTCTGGAGCACTGAAAAACTGCTGGGTCTACCGCCAATTGAAAATCGTATCCGTAAAGAAGGTTTCACAAAATGGATTCTGCAGTCGGATCAAGGAGTGATTATCGATGAAATCTATGCAGACGGCACTGTTAGCCCTGCTCCGCATGAAGGCGCACCGCGCATTGCTGACCCAGAGATTGTTAAAGCCGGGTTAAAATCATTTGCTATCCTACCACTAAAAAGCAAGGGACACACATTGGGACTGCTCTATCTGTACAGTTTCCACCCCTATACTTTCCATGATCAACTGCTGTTTTTGACGACCGTTGCCGCTCAGACGGCAGTTGCCGTTGAGAACTTACAGCTGTACGAGCAAGCGCAGCAGGAGATCACGATGCGGAAGCAAGCAGAGGAGACACTCCAGCGTTCCTTTATCCAACTTGCAGAGACAACATCACGCGCGATGGAGATCCAGGATCCTTATACTGCCGGCCACCAGTACCAGGTGGCCGCGCTGGCGAGAAGAGTGGGAGAGAAGATAGGATTTGATCAGAAGCGTCTTCTCGGTCTCTACCTTGCCGGTCTGCTGCATGATATCGGAAAGATCTCCATTCCCACTGAGATCCTTACTCATCCTGGCACGCTGAACGAGCCGGAATGGGCACTCATCCGCAGTCACCCACAGCGCGGGTATGAGATCCTTGCAAATGCTGAATTCCCTTGGCCAATCGCTGGTATAATACTCCATCATCATGAACGGCTCGACGGCTCCGGCTATCCCAATGGGCTTAAAGGTGATGATCTCTCCCTTGAAGTACGGATCATCGCAGTCTGTGACGTGGTCGATGCCATGTTCTCTGATCGGCCTTACCGCCCTGCCCGCTCCACTGAGGAGGTGTTAGACGAACTCCACGTGGGGAAAGGCGTAAAATATGATTCACAGGTGGTCGATATCCTGCTTGATCTAATCGAAGCTGGCGAGTATCCTGAGTGAAGCAGAAGCAACGGGGTCACGGCCCAAAAGAGGCAGGGATTAGTCGTGAAAAATCTAAAGTCGTACCTGCCTCTTTTTAGATCTGCTGTCAGCCTGTCCGAGCTCAAGCAGGGCAGCACCCGATAGCTCCGTGGAAGAGTTTATTCCATGGGGACAGGCGCACGCAGAGAGATCGCTTGCACTCCTCGCACTGACACGACCTTTATGAACTTTTTCCTATCGGGTCGATCGGCATACAGAGGTAAATAAAACCGGTATCACTCTCCAATGCGTCATTCTCCGCTCTCGGTTCGAGCAATCCGGCTTTATCGGCCTCAGTAAGCCAGAGAACTACTTCTTCAGAAGCTATCCGCTTCAGTGCATCAATGAGAAACTCACCGCGAAAGACAATTTCAATCTCTTCGCCCGGCTCTCTCTTTAAGCGTACTCGTTCTTCGGTCTTTCCTTTGTCAGGAGATGAAGAACTAACTTGAATAGCTGTTTCACCTCGATTGGCGTGCATCACAATTGCTCCGGACTCTTTCGTTGCTGTAATTGCCATACGTTGTAATGTGTCGAGCAGAGCGATGCGCTCAAAGATAAGTCCGATGCGATGTTTCTGCGGAATTACCCGGTCGAAATTAGGAAACTCTTCTTCGATCACTTTGGTCATCCCAGTAACATCACGCATTTTAAAGAATAGTTGCGCGCCATTCCGATAAATCTCTACTACGTCGTCATCGACAACCGAGAGAACCTGAGTATCTAATGCAGCTAACGCAGTAGCGTCAATCAGATATTCTCCGTCTGAAGCCAGGTCTTGCACTTCGATCCGTTTGAGAGCTAACCGGTACCCATTCGTTGCAAGTAACTGCACTCCGTTATCTTTGAAAAGCATATTAACGCCGGTGAGGCTGATCCGGGTGGTCTCACCAATTTTGAGGGCGGCAAACGTCGTCTGATAGAGACCGCGCTGGAGGAGTCGTTTATTAATCGAACAGACTTTTGTTTCCGGTAATTGCGGAATTTCCGGGTAATCATCGAGCGAAAGCGTGAGTAGATCAAAGGTCGCTTCTCCGCTTTGCAGACGAACTTTCATTCCCCCCGATTCATCTGCGCCGGTGATAGTCCGCACACTCACTTTATCATCCGGAGGAAGATGTGTCGCTATCTGTGACAGAACCGTTCCATCGAGTACGATCGCTTCATCTTTCGCCCGATTTTCGATCGGCACAACACATTGGATCGATTTCTCTAAATCGGTCGCATAGATATAGAGACGATCACCCTTTGTTTCCAGCTTCACACCGGCGAGAATAGGCATTGCACTTCGCGTTCCCAGCGCATAGCTTGCTATCTTTATCCCTCGTATCAGATATTCTTTCGCACAAATAAACTCCATTCTCTTTCCTCCTTCAAACTCCATTGATCATCGGAAGTGAATAAATAATACTGCAAAGATCTACTACTTAGCAAAAGTCGAGATGAGCCGCTACCTGTTCCGCAATTCTCATTTCAGGAAGTTCTCCATCGATGATATAGACACCTCTCTCCTTACTCGCTGCTTCGCGATATCCCCTCTGTACTCGTTCGTAAAAGGCGATATCCTCTGTTTCGATTCGATCTCGCCTCTCTCCGTGCTTACTTAATCTTATCATCCGGTTGATGGCGACTGCGAGCGTAACGTCAATGAGAAAAAGGAAATCTGGCTGGAGCCCTGTCGTTGCTACTGCGTTCAACTGCTGAATAAGATCGAGATCAATCCCTCTTCCATACCCTTGATAAACAAGACTGGACATCGTGTAACGACTTGAAATAACGGTCTTTCCCGCTTGCAGGGCAGGCTGAATTACTTCTTTGGTTAATTGATGGCGGGAAGCAACAAAGAGAAGAAGTTCACTCAACGGAGTGAGAAGATGATTCTCATTGTCGAGGAGAATCCGGCGAATTGCTTCTCCCAATGGCGTTCCTCCTGGTTCGCGGGTTGTGACGACTGTTAGTCCTCGGCGCTGGAGTAGCTTGGCCAGGTGCTTTACTTGCGTTGATTTTCCTGTTGCATCGAGTCCTTCGAAGACGATGAATTTCCCTGTTAGATCTTTTATTTTTCCTCCTTGTTGTGTTGTAAGACGGCAGGCCAAAGGAGTAGCAAGATAAGCAACCCCACTCCGATTGTCACGCTTATATCAGCAACGTTGAATACTGGCCAGAAATGGAGATCAAAAAAATCAAGCACATAACCCCATTTTATCCGATCGATCACATTTCCTGTTCCTCCCCCTAATATGAGCGCAAGACCGATGCGATAACTCTTTCCAATCAATAGCTGTGTCGGTACAAAAGTTGGCCAGGGCTCTTTGCGTGCCGCACCGAGGATCAAGATCACAACCCCAATTAGGACCACGAGGGAAAAGATGAGAAAAAGATTCCCTCTTTGTGGGAAGAGACCAAATATCCCACCGGGATTCTGAATTCGCGTCAGCGAAAATATTTCGCCGATAACCGGGCGGGATTCTCCTATCGTCAACGCATCTTTGGTCAGATATTTAGTCAGCCGATCAAGGAAGATCACCCCCCCGACCATCGCAAGATAAGGAAGAGAATCTTTGATCATAAGTTATTTCGCCACAAAGGATTCGTTGAGTGTATCGGGTTCATTTAAGTTGTAGGAGCGGGTTTGAACCCCGCCCCTACCATATAGGGGCTTTAATTCTTCGTCTCCTTCGTGGTAAAGTCTTTTCCTCCCTCCCATCCGAACCGTGAAACTCTGGACTCATTTTCCATCTTTGCTCTGTCTTCTCTGTGGTTAAATTTCCGTTGGCGATCCCGAGGGGATTCGAACCCCTGTCACCGGGATGAGAGCCCGATATCCTCGACCGCTAGACGACGGGACCAAATAAACTACATATTATCGATGATACTGATTTGCTATCTGATATAGTTGATAAGACTTTTGCCAAACTTTTAAGTCTTTGTAATTCTTAAGCATTTCCCTCGAATCCTTGACTCCTTGACCCCTCGAATCCTCATGATCTTACCAACTTTTGGGGAGATGATCCAATAAGATAAATTATACTGTGTCGTGCGGATATATCAACTGTTTGAGATTTTGGTCATTGGTCATTGAGATTTGTTTGGAAATTGGTGCTTGGAATTTGTGATTTCAATTCCTTCCCATTCCCCGCCTGCGCGAGGACAAGTTTGCGCAAGACTTCAGATTTTAGTATCTAATAGTTACAATAACGATAAAAAGGAGATGAAAATGGCAAGAATTTGTGTTATATGTGGTAAACGAGCAGATGTTGGCAATACAGTCAGTCATTCTAAACAACATACCAAAAGACGGAGACTACCCAATTTGCAACGTGTGCATGCTAATATCGATGGAAAATCAAGTCAGATAGACGTATGTGTACAGTGTATACGATCAGGTCGCATCCAAAAAAGTGTGCGATAAATATTCCGCCCGATTCCGCCCGATATGAAGTAGAGAGCATAGCTACCTGCCATGAGAGGTTGTAATGGAGTTAGGAGATATTATCCCCTGCAAGATCATTGCGCTAAAGAAGTATGGTGCTCTTGCGGCACTCCCTGAAGAGGCGATCGGACTTATCCATATATCAGAAATTTCTCATGAATATGTCCGCAATGTTGGTGACTGGCTCCAAGTCGGGACTTTCACAACGGTCAAAATAATCGGTAAGACGGCTGACGGGCGGTTCAAACTATCACTGAAGCAAGTCGAAGAAAGAACTGAATCGTCTGAAAAGCTCGTTCGGCAAACTATTGCGTCAAACGGTAACAGACGCGAGGTAGCCGAGGATTTATTAGAGCTGCAGGTACAGGACTGGATTAAAGACGTTGATGCGAGATTGCGTTTATTACGCAAGAACCGTGCATACGGCTCGCCGAGGAGGTTGAACCGCTAAGAACGGCAAATACGACTTAATATCATATACTACAATAGGGGTAGAAGATTTGAGTGGGGGAAGTTAGGTTAGATCCTCCTTTCTCGTCGGGCTCAGGGACAGATCAGATCATGTAGTTGTCTCCTTGATTTTTACATTTGCCTCTCATGCTTATTCCCAGATCCCCGGCACCGGCCGACCGGAGAAGGGTGATCGGCCGTCGACTATTTTATTATAGATCACGGTAAAATGGACGCGGTGAATCAGTCTTTCGCCGGTGCAAGGGCAGAAGGTGGAATTATAGCGATGCCCAGGAACATTGCCGATAGTGACAAAGTTTATCCCTGCCTCCCTGGCTATTCGGTGTGCCTCCTCCAGCGTCCTTATTGGTGTAGCTGGAAGATGGGTGAGTTTAAATGCGGGATGGAAACGGGAGAAATGAAGCGGGACATCCGGACCGAGGTGCTTCACGATCCACTCGCTCATTGCCCTGATCTTCTCCATGCAGTCGTTGATCGTCGGAATAATGAGATTGACGATCTCCAGCCACACTCCTTCTTCCCGGATGATTTTTAGCGCCCTTAGGACATAGGAGAGGTCTCCGCCATAGATCTCCCGATAGACTTCTTCACAGAACCCCTTGAGGTCAACGGTCATCGCAGTGGTGTACGGAAGGAGTTTACGCAGCGGTTCTTCGGCAATAGCAGCGTTTGTGTGCCAGATGATGCCAACCCCGGCCGCTTTCGCCAAGACCGCGGTGTCAAAAACATATTCAAAGAGGACGATAGGATCATTATAAGTAAAGGAGATCGCGGTGACGCCGTGTTCGACAGCCAATTCTACTAGCCGTGCCGGAGGCAGATCGAAGACGCGCAGATCACCAGGGCTCGCCTGTGATAGAGTCCAGTTGTGGCATTGTTTACAGCGAAAGTTACATCCCACGGTCCCAACGCAGAGGATGAAGGTACCCGGACGGTGATGGAGTTGCGGTTCCTTTTCGATCGGATCGATCATCACCGATGAGGGGCGGGAGTGAACCAGGCTGTATAATATGCCGGCGAAATTCTCCCGCACCCGGCACGCACCGCGCCTTCCAACGGGAATCACACAGCGGTGGAAACAAAGATTACAGCGGACCCTGTTGCCCTCCAGCTTCTCCCAGAACATCGCCTCTCGCAAACCAATATATGGAGGGACATCCGGCCGCACTCTCGCAGCAGGCGCTCTCCATGGCAATACAACGTCAAAAACAAAGATCATAATCACAGCAAGAAAAATAATACCACTAATCAATAAAATCGCTTTCTTTTTGCCTTGTTTCATATTTTCTCCTTATAATATCAGGTTGTCAGGCCTGCCCCCGGCCGCAGGCCCAGGGGTTCACGGTTCATGGTTCAGTTGGCTTATTCTCCGCTTACGCGAGGAGAAGCTTCATCGTTTTTTAACCCTTGATTTTTACACTCCTCTCTATTCCCAGATACCGGGAATCGCCTTGCCGCAGAATTTACATCTTCCATCCTCGATCTTATTCGCCAGGACCGAAAAGCCGACACGGTGGATCAATTTCTTTCCGCAACCAGGACAAAAAGTGGAATTATAACGATGCCCAGGGACATTACCAATCGTAACGAAGTTTATCCCCGCCTCTCTGGCGATACGACGCGCCTCCTCCAGCGTCACTATCGGCGTCGGCGGAAGATGGGTCAATCTAAAGGCGGGATGGAAACGGGAGAAATGAAGGGGCACATCCGGGCCGAGGTGCTCCACGATCCACTCGCTCATCGCCCTGATCTCGTCCATGCAATCATTGATCGTGGGAATGATGAGATTAACGATTTCCAGCCACACCCCCTCTTCTTTAATAATTTTGAGTGTCTCCAGGACCGGAGCTAATTCACCACCAAAAACATCGCGGTAGATCTTATCGCAGAACGCCTTTAGATCAATGACGACTCCATCCATATGCCGCAAGATAGCTCTGAGCGGCTCCGGGGCAATTGCACCGTTGGAGTGAAAAAGGGTGAGCAGCCCTTCCGCACGGGCGATCACGGAAATATCATACATAAACTCAAAGAAAACAGTTGGCTCGTTTATCGTATGGGAGATGGAGCGGCTTCTCCGTCTGATCGCCTCAGCAACGACTTCCTCGGGAGTAAACTTAAGCGTCCTTATCTCATCGGGACTACGCTGCGTGATATGCCAGTTGTGACACTGTTTGCAGCGAAAATTGCAGGAAGCGGTGAAGACGCCGAGGTTACGGTGCCCCGGGATCATATGGTACAT
Source organism: Candidatus Acetothermia bacterium (assembly GCA_022684035.1). GTDB lineage: Bacteria > Bipolaricaulota > Bipolaricaulia > UBA7950 > UBA7950 > UBA7950. The sequence continues at coordinate 35,658 of JAJHSB010000011.1, forward strand.
CGGCTCAGCTTCGATCGGATCGGTCTGTAGTCCTGCTGGCCGGCCGTAAACCAGAGTATAGAACCGACCTTCATGATTTATACGCACCCGACAGATACCCGGCATGCCGGGCGGAATGATACACTTATGGAAACAGAGTGTGCAGCGGACCTTATTATCAGCCAATCGTTCGTAGAACTGTGCCAGGTTTCTACTTGCGGCAAGCGCCGGTGGGATAATCTCTTGCCGCACTAACAGTGATAGCAACATCCCTCCTCCCACGAGGATCAGTCCCCCAATGATTATCCACTTAACCTTTTTACTCCCAGACACCGGGAATCTCCCTCCCACAGAACCGGCACCTCCCCTCTTCGATATTATTTGCCAGAATCGACATGCCGACGCGGTGGATCAATCTCTCCCCGCAAGTCGGGCAAAAGGTGCTGTCGTAGCGATGGCCGGGGAGATTGCCGATGGTGACGAAGTTTAACCCTACCTCCCTGGCTATTCTGTGCGCCATCTCCAGTGTCTCTACCGGCGTCGGCAGAAGATGTGTCATCTTAAAGGCCGGAAAGAAGCGGTTGAGATGGAGCGGGACATCAGGTCCTAAGTTTTCCAGAATCCATTTGCACATCGCCCTTATCTCATCCGGACAATCATTGAGCGTCGGAATGATGAGATTGATGATTTCCAGCCATACTCCTTCTTCCTGAATGATCTTCAATGTCCTTAGAACCGGCGCCAGCGAACCTCCGACTATCTTCCGATAAAACTCCTCGGTGAACCCTTTGAGATCTACCCTTACTGCATCGATGTGCTTAAGGAGCGCCCGCAGCGGCTCCGGACTGATAAAACCATTGGTGACGATTGTTGTCTTCATGCCTTGTTCTTGCGCCAGCTTCGCAATGTCGTACATATATTCAAAGAATACCGTTGGTTCAGTATAGGTAAAGGATACCGAATTTAAGCCGGCTCTTTTTACTCCGGCGATGATCTCCTGCGGCGAGCGAAGATGGTATCTCACCTCTTCAAACTCTCGCTGCGAAATGAACCAGTTCTGGCAGTGTCTGCACCTCAGATTGCAGCCGACAGTAGCGACTGTCTGGCGTCTATGTCCGGGGTGGAAGTGATGAAACGGCGCCTTTTCAATCGGGCCGATTCCGATGGCTACAGGCTTTCCATAGACAAGGGTATAAAGCACGCCTTCTCGGTTCTCACGTACCCGGCAGCGGCCGCGCCGACCTTTCGGGATAACACAATAATGTGGACAAAGCTCGCACAGTATTCTCTTATCATCGAGTCTCTGCCAGAATTGCGCCGGTCGCGGGCCGACTACAAATGCCACATTCGGCGCGATCGTACATAGAGGTTGATCCCACCACAGCGGAAGAAGCCAGATTACTCCGGCAACAACAATCGCCGCTGTCATAAGTATCAAGATGATCTTTCTCATCCTATCATCTCCGGGCAACTATTCACTCAACCACGTCATTGCGAAGAGCCTCGGCGACGAAGCAATCCATCCAGACCAAACGAGATTGCTTCACGCCGTTCGTAGTGACCGGGGTTACTTAAGTTTTTACCTTGCTTCGTATCATATTCAGTATACCATAAATCTGTCTCCTCTACCGGTTAATCCTTGCCTGCGGCAGACAGGTGTGTAATTGGGTTTTATAGATGTCTTCCTACCGGCATAATGTAGAGAGGAGTAAGCTCTGTCCTCAGGATCCGTTGCACCAGATGATCGTGGAACGCCCCTACGATTACTGTGCCCAAATTCAGTGCCTCGGCCTGAAGATGGACATTCTGACCGGCGCCACCTACGTCCATTGAGATGTAACGATCTACCCCGCGAGCACCGTAAAATCTTCTGATTCTGGCGAAATCACCGACCCAGACGATACTCACCGGTGCCTGAGCCACAAACCTCTGTCTGAGCGAGGCTTCCATCAGCTCTGCGCGAAAATCTCCTTCTTTTATCATCTCCAGTGAATGATCCCGCCATCTAAACCGGTAGATCCCATCAGCTAAACCCGTTACATTGCCAGCAACGAGATATATCTCAAATGGGTACAGCCCACCGGCAGAGGGGAAGGCACGCGTCGGTCCGGTTACCCCATCGATCGTCTTCCCTCCTGCTGCCCAGAGAAGCTGCGATACCTCGTGTAGGGTCAACGGCTCATCTGGGAAGCGACGTATTGACCGGCGCCGGAAGATCGCCTCTTCCACCGACATCTCGCTTGTATGACGCGGTGAAGGGAGCATGATAATTCCATCTCGGGGTACAGTCTCCTGGGCTGCGGGTTCAGCAAAGAAGATTTCGCTTAGAATCCAACCTATCGTTGTGAGACTAATGACAAAGATCGCCACCAATATCACTTTCTTCTTGAAAGTTAAAACCATTTTTTCACCTCCTTTAAATATTAAAATGGTTCACGGTTGTTCCCCTTATTTTCATCGTTTCCTAACCATGAATCTTGAACCCCGGAACTTTGAATTTTATAGTTATTCCCAGATCCCCGGCACGGGACGGCCGGAGAAGGGTGATCTTCCATCGACTATTTTGTTATATATCACATGGAAATGAATGCGGTGAATCAGTCGCTCGCCGGTGCATGGGCAAAAAGTAGAATTGTAGCGATGCCCGGGGACATTGCCGATGGTAACGAAGTTTATCCCCGCCTCCCTGGCTACTCTGTGTGCCATCTCCAGCGTCGTTATTGGTGTACGGGGAAGATGGGTAAGTTTAAACGCGGGAACGAAACGGGTGAAATGGAGCGGAACGTCCGGGCCAAGGTGCTTTATTATCCACTCACTCATTGCCCTGATCTGGTCCATGCAGTCATTAACAGTGGGAATAACGAGATTGGTGATCTCCAGCCACGCCCCTTCTTCCCTGATGATCTTAAGCGTTCGGAGCACTCCTTCGAGACATCCACCGTAGTATTCTCGGTAAATAGCAGGGCAGAACCCTTTAAGGTCAACTACAACCTGGTCGACCCGCTTAAGCAATGCCCGCAGCGGCTCTTCGGCAATCCCTGCATTGGTATGAAACTGCATCCGCAAGCCTGCCTCTCTGGCTAAGATAGCAACATCATAAAGGAATTCAAAGAAGACGGTCGGCTCATTGATTGTCCCAGTGATCGTGCGTGCTCCTCGGCGCAGCGCAAAATCTACCACCTCTTGCGGAGTGAATCGACGTGCTCGGACCTCTTCCGGACCGCGCTGGGTGATATGCCAGTTATGGCATTGTTTGCAGCGAAAATTGCACCCCGCAGTGGCAATAGCCAGGACATCGGTCCCCGGAAGGGCGTGCTGCATTCCATCCTTTTCGATCGGAGCGATCATAGTTGAAGCAAGGAGACCGTAGACCAGGGTGTAGAGACGCCCTTCTATGTTCTCGCGCACCCGGCAGATGCCACGCCTCCCAGCGGGAATAATGCAATAGTGCACACAGAGCAGGCACCGTACTCGCTTGCCATCCAGTTGTTCCCAGAAGCGCGCTTCAACAGCGCTGACTTCAACATGTGTCACTAACTGATGAATCAGCGCTCGTGCAGGATCATCCGGAGGCATAAGAAAGGCGGCAACAACGATGATCGCAATCGCAGCAACCATAAAAATCAACGTTCGTTTCTTCATCGTCACACCCCCGAAATTATGTGTCCACAATCGTACCGACACCGACATGGGGCCAGGTCTTTACTTTTGATATTTCTCTCTGTCATTTAACAATCTGCTTATTGTTGAATAATGCATTCCAAGTTGTTCTGCGATTTCGTTCTGACCATAGCCATATTCCATGACCGCCTCTCTTATCTTTTCCTCATTTCTCTGTCTTTTTTTGTTTCAGCGTAAATAGTTCCGTAAGCGAAGGCCTGTAAAGCTAAATATCAAGATTAAAGACCTAACCCCAATTACAGCAATTACAGTGGGGTATTACATCCCTCATCTTACATCCCCAATTCTGCACGGGTTTGGATGAACGCCAGAAGGTTCTCACGTGCTATCATGCCAACGATCTTGCCCTCGTCCACCACGGGCAACTGGTTGACATCTTCAGCAGTCATTAATTGTAGCACACTGGCCAGGTCTTCGCCTGGCCCCACCCACTTGAGCTTGTTCATGGGCGTCATCTCTTTCTCCAGTGTCCTCGTAGACCAGAGCTCACGTGGCACCTGCTTGACGTTATGTATAGTCATTAGCCCCAATACTCGGTTATCCTCCACCACCGGAAAGCAGCGACGACCGGATCCCAGAATGTAGTCATCCACCAATTTCTCCAGGGTGAGTTGTGGGGAAATCGCGTGGCAATCGCGCATCATCACCTCACTAACACGATGGCCTTTAAGCATATCTTGCAGAACCACCTGCTGATAGCTTCCCGCAGCCGCGTTCTGGATAAACCAGCCGATGAGAGCCATCCACAATCCTCCCCAGTCTCCCTGAAAGACCATCCAAATTCCGCCGAAGATAAAAATATAGCCCACCCCTCTGCCAACTGCCGAAGCCGTTCGAGTAGCACCTCGCAAGTTGCCGGTGCGCCACCAGATAATTGACCGGAGAACGCGTCCCCCATCCAGGGGGAACCCCGGGATAAGGTTGAAGACAGCAAGGATGATATTAATCCGGCCAAGCCAGAGGGCGATGGCAGCAACTTGCTCGCTGACCCCTGTCGTCGCTATCCAAATGGTACCAAATACTACCCCGAGGGCCAGGCTGGTTGCTGGCCCCGCCAGAGCCATGCGAAACTCAACGCCGGGCCGCCCCGGCTCCTCAGTCATCTGGGCTATTCCACCGAAGATGAAAAGCGTGATGGAGTGCATTGGAATTCCCGCAGCTTGGGCTACCAGGCTGTGGGCCAGCTCATGGGCTAACACCGAGCCAAAGAAGAGAAGACTGGTGGCAATGGCAACGACCACATATGCCGTCACGCTCCAGTGTGGATAGACGTTGGGGAAGTGGTTGGCTGCCAGTACCCAGGTAACGAGCGCGAAAACGACGAACCAAGAGTAATGCAACCTTATCGGAATGCCGTAAAAGCTACCCAGAGGAATTCCTGCGCTAAGATTCACTTTTTTCTTCCCGAAGAATCCGGACCAGAAGTCCGCCATCGTTCTTCTTCAACAGCAAATTTGCCATATACAGATCATCCCTGCCCCGTGTCAGACACGGGGGCAACCCGATAACCCTCACTCCGTTCGGGTAAATTTAAATATCAAAATTTAGATATCAAAATTACATATAAAAATGCAAAATTTATTTTTCCCCTTATTCCCCTCACCCTTCCCTCTCCCCAAAGGGGAGAGGATTAAGGTGAGGGGGTTTGTTTTATATTGTCATTTTGTATTTTGATATTTGATTTTTGCACTACACTTTGAAATTTCTATACCGCCAGATAACTACATCTGACACCACTCTGTAGCCGGCAGCGGCGGCGGATATCAGCCCGACATAATCCTGCAGAAGACTGAGCAGTGAAGCCGTCTCGCCAGAGGAAACTGGTGGAGAGATCATATACATTCTCTTCGTAGGCTATGTACGCCGGGGCACTGTCCCTCCCATTGTATCGGCGAAGCTCTTCCCGCGTGAACCCCGGCGCCTTTCCATTATGACCTCCGCTGTGAAACTTAAGGGGACCCGATTTGGCTTCGGGTATCTCTGCGCTGACTACTTTACCTCAGAAACTTGGAGACGAAAGGCGATGTCTCACCGCGCCGCATGAAGTGGCCAGATGGCCCTTCACCGAGGAATTCAGAGAACCACGATTCATGCTCTATTTCTTCATTAAGAATCGCTAGAGAAAGATCGTAGGTCCGATGATCCTTGCCGGCGGTCAGGTTGCAAATATGGGTATATCCCCGCACGGCACATCTTTCTGCTTCCACCAGCACGGTCAACATCGCCTTAATGTTCTTAGGGTCTTTCGGTAGATAAGCAGGCGGGCAAGCCGATATGTCGTGGAATTTCTTCATGCATTCAGGCAGATTGCCGCCAAGCTCATAGATACGGGGCACGATGGCCTCGAAGTGGTTACGGTCCTCAATTCTGGCTACCTCCGCAATCTCCTTGATCCCCTCACCTTCTAGTCCGATCAGGTTGACCCGCAGAATCGTGTAGTAATAATAGGTTGTAAGCTCTGCCGACGCATTCTTGACCAGCAGTTCCACCAATTGGCCCACATTGACTCCTGCTTTCTCAACCATCTCACGCGCTACCTTTGCCATTTCAAACCTCCTTATCCTTATTTCGCAATGGCAACGATTATATTCACCATCACCAGTTAATCTTCACTTTCTAGATAGAACTTGTCTCTCTCCGCTGTTATCTGTGAAGCAGACATCACTCACAGTTACTATTCGGCGGCAAAAGTCTTAACCCCTATTATTTCACCTTCTTGTCCTTCCCCCAATCACCATAACGAGTAACCCAAGCAACTTGCTTATAGAATAGACGAGATTTGGCTATTTGTCAAGTGCCGGTCGATTCAGGAAATGAGGTAACTGCTCAGGTTGTCAGGTTCACGGTTGTCAAATTCATGCTTCATTGGTTTAACCTCTGGGCCTGGCCAGGGACAGGCCTTGAACTGTGAACCCGGAACCTTGAACCTAAAAATGTGTACCGCGGGACTTTGTACCTGAGTAGTTACTATTCATCAACTCGGGGATTTTTGAAATATCCATCGTTGGCGCACTGCACAGGTAATTACGACATACATAAGCGGTGGCTTTGCCCTCGATGCTTGTCTGATACCTTGTAAACTCGGCAATTTTAGTGATGGCTGGTGATGGAGTCTCACTGGGAACAAACAGCAAAACCTTGTTGGGCAAGAATTGTCTACGGATAGCGTTCACCATGTCATGGATATCTGTTGATAATGATCTTCCCGCAATTACGACCTTAAACGATGGGTCAAATCCAAAGTCCAAAGCTGACAACAGTTGAGTATGGGCAATGGGAATCTGCTTTACCTGATCAGCAAAACTCTTGGTAATTTGCCAGACCTTGTCTTCAAACTCGTTCAGATAGCATGTAATAAACCCCCGTAACTACTCAGGAGCCAGGAGCCAGAATTCAGGAGTCAGAATGAACAGAAGACCCACCCAAGCATTTTCAAGGCTTAATTGTTTGGCAAAAGGCTCATCAATTCGCTTTATCTTCTATTCTGGATTCTGGCTTCTGACTTCTGACTCCTGAGTAGTTACAAAAATTCTTTTACGGTTTGGGATACTTTTGATATATCAAAAGACTGTTTTATAAGAGGCGTCTCTTTAATGATCGGCAGTCTGTCTTCATAAATCGGACGGTTATTTTTGTAGATTATTCCTATAGGTATCCTTTCTCCCCATTCCAAGGCTTTTTTGAATGCCTCTATCCTGTCTTGAGGGTTGTATTCTGGCTCTAGGTGATAAACGCGTTGTTTATACCATTCGTAGGTATTTAGCCTATTATAGACAACACAAGGCTGCAATATATCAACAAGCGTAAACCCTTTGTGATTCACAGCTTCTTTTATTAGTCCCTTTAGATGTTCTATATTCCCTGCAAATCCCCTCGCTGTAAAACTGCAGTCTAGCGCTACAGCAAAAGCCAGCGGATTAAATTGTTCGGCAAATACCCCAAATGGCTGATTCTTTGTTATCATTCCTTCCATGCTCGTTGGAGATGCCTGTCCTTTTGTGAGGCCGTATATTTGGTTGTTATGGACAAAAAGTTTTACATTTATATTTCTCCTGATAGCGTGAATAAGGTGATTTCCGCCTTCGCCATAGCAGTCGCCGTCTCCGGCAACGGCAATTGTGAGCATTTTGTGATTGGCAAGCCTTATGGCGGTTGCAACAGGCAGTGTCCTTCCGTGAAGGCCATTGAATGTATTGCATTTGAGATAATGCGGAAATTTTCCTGCCTGGCCTATGCCCGATACAATCATCAGTTGATGCGACTCTATGCCGAGTTCGACCATGGCATCTTTAAATGCCTTAAGGATGGGAAAATTTCCACATCCCGGACACCATGCAGGAGTCTGTCCCTTGTAATCACTTAATGATGGCATATATCTCTCCTAACAAACCTTCTACAGTAAACGGTCTGCCGTCATACTTATTAATCATTCCGGTAACTACTTACAGGCGTCAGAAGTCAGGAGCCAGAATCCAGAATAGAAGATAAAGCGAATTGATGAGCCTTTTGCCAAACAATCAAGTCTTGAAAATGCTTGCTCTGACGTGTTCAGGGGCTTGGCTGGTTCCCTTTTCATTCTGGCTCCTGAATTCTGGCTTCTGGCTCCTGAGTAATTACCTGTTTTTAATGCAACCATTGCGTGGCCATAAAAGCTTCCTGCCTTATTTAAGCCTTGCCCCGGCTGCATTCCAGTTAATGTTTTTAAAGAATGCCTCTATGTAGTCAACCCTCTTTAGACCATAGTCAATCATGAACGCATGCTCAAAGACATCCATTATTAGAACAGGATTACAGCCTGCCGGGTGAGAGACATCATGCTCATTTATCCAGAAATTAATCAGCTTTCCGTTGGTGATGTCCTGATATAGCACTGCCCAGCCGATGCCCCTCATTGTTCCAACGGCTTTAAAATCTTTTTCCCAGTCCTCGTAGCTTCCAAAGGTTTCGGCCAATTTTTTTGCAAGTTTTCCCTCTTTATTTATTTCACCCTTGCCCCCTAAGTTTTCAAAATAATACTCATGCAGCCTCATGCCGTTGAATTCCCACCCCAGCCTTCTCTTAAGTTCTGCAAATTCAGTGGTTCCGGTTTTCCCTTCCTTCAGCATTGTACTGAGACTATCCAATACCTTATTGGTATTGGTGACATAACCCTGATAGAGAGTGAAATGATTTTTTAAGAGGGTTTCGCTAAATCCCTCCATGCCTATGAGCTTTGAGTAATCTTTTGCTGTGTAAGCCATTGTATTTTCCTCCTTTTTATTTTTCAATATGCAGGATACCGGTATGTTATAATATAACTGCCAGATCTAATCCCGCAGCCGCCAAGAATTCCCTTCTGTCAAGCATTTGAGTCCACCGCAATTACTGCTTAAGCAGGCAGTCTTTAACTATTTCAATTACTCTGTTATATTTAGGTTGTTCTGTTATCTCAGGCACTATCTCCACATATTTGATAATATTGTCCTTGTCGATAACGAAAATTGAGCGTGCAAGAAGTCTCAATTTTTTAATCAACACGCCGTAAGCATTTCCGAAAGACGCATCTCTGTGGTCTGAATATGCCTTTACTTTATCTACTTCTGCAGTGGTGCAAAACCTCGAAATTGCGAATGGTAAATCCATACTGATATTTATGACAACCACATCTTCAGGCAATTTCGCTGCCTCCTCATTAAACCTCCTTGCCTGCATGTCACAAACACGGGTATCGAGTGAAGGGGTAACACTTATAACTTTCACCTTACCTTCAAAGTTATTTAGTTTGACCTCCTTCAAATCACTATCCAGAACCTTAAAATCAGGGGCTTTATCACCGTCCTTTAATTCCGGACCAATGAGAGTAAGGGGATTCCCCTTAAATTTAACAATGTTTGTTCTCTCCATTTAAGCCCTCAGCATTTTAGTAGGAATTATATTTAACAAACTCATCTATCTTTCTTCTGAATGCTCTTGGCAGAAGGGTTATTCCTGTCCTCAAATAGCCGACAGCAATGAGCATAGGTATTATTTTATCTTCAGGAATATTGAATTCTTTTTTTATGCAATCCTCATCAAATCCGTCCATGGGATGCGTTTCGAGGCCGAGAGCTTTTGCTGCTATCATAAGGTTCATGGCAAACAGTGATGTGTTTTTTACGGCAAAGAATTTTCTCTTAAGGCTGTCACTAGTTCCATATAAGTTATTTGCCATCCCTTTATATGTATCTCTCATATCCGGCTTCATATACCCCAGTTCCTGCCAACTGTCGAGCATTCGCTCGATGTTTTCTTCCAATGCCCCGGGGTCAGCGACCATAATTAATACGACAGAAGCCTCCTCCGCCTTTGGTTGATTAAATGCACACTGTCGCAAAATTTTCTTTTTCCTGGCATCTTTTACTACTACAACCTTCCATGGCTGAAGGTTAAATGAAGATGGCGCAAGATTTGCTATCTCAAGAAGATCCTTCAATTTATCATCAGGGATCTTCTTGTCTGTCTCAAAGAAGTTTATCGAGCGCCTATCTTTTATTGCCTGAATTATATCCATTTCTTATCCCTCCTATGGCAAACTTGTAAATGACATCCATAAGTTCATTTCATTTTGTGAAAGAACCTGGAGGAGAAAGAAGATGTCATTAAATTCGCTTCTCCTCCTTGGCGCGTGTCTTAAGCAAAAAGGCTTTTTACCTCTGCAAGGCTTGGCTTACCCACAAATCTGGTCTTGCCATTCACGACGATTGTGGGTACTGCCTTTATCCCATAGCCTTTTGCTGGCTCACAGCATTCATCACCCGAACAGCGTTGCTCAAGAATTTCGCATTCAGGACAAGCCTTCTGTCTTACAAGATTTAAAGTCTCTTTGCAAAGCGGACAATCTGCAGTAAATACTTCAATCTTCTTTTTCATCTAAATCACCTCCTCCTGTTATCTCCTTAACCTCTTCCCTGCCGGGTTCCAATTCCTTTCCCTGCTCCTTGTCCGCGTGCAGCAGCAATGCCTGGAATTCTCCCACAATGCCAGCATCGCGGGCGTTTTCGCCTGCCGGAAACATAGTATTTTAGTCTGATTTGGAAAGGAGTTCCCGAAAATTATATCAATCCTAACAGGATTGATAGTTCAACCACATGTTCCTCCTCGTCCATTATCACATGGCGAATTTCGTGTTCTAACGTTTCAGCTTCATATTGTAAACTATCTTTGCTATTTACAACTTTTTTGTAAATCTGCTTGTAGAAATCAATTGCCTCCTTTTCGCCTTTTAGATTGACCTTAAGTATTTCCTCAATGCCTTTTGCTTTATGTGTTTCCGCCAAACTCATTGACGGTTCACCACCTAAGTAATTGGCAATCAGGTTGCGGAATTTTTCCTCATGTTTTTGTTCATCAGAAGCGATCTCTTGTAACCGTTCAATGATTGGCTCGGCATTTACTCCATTGATTAACTCGGCATGTGCCAGATACTGTATTCTTGCCGCCTGTTCCAATTCCAATGCTTGGTTTAACATTGTCGCCAATTCTTGTTTTATGTTAACCATGACTTTATCCTCCTTCATTAAATTTACTCGGCCAATTTATTTACTGTTCACTGTTTGCTTAACTATTTCATTGATTTCATCTCTTCACCACAGCAAACAAGATCACAGTAATCCACACAACTACAAACTTCATCTACCATTACCACGAGTCCGCATTGTCCACAGACTAATTGCTGCTTCTCACCGAACTTCTTTTTTGCTGTTTTTCTCTCCATTTGATCACCCCCCTTTTTTCCATCAAAATTTTTGATAAAATTATCGACCTTACTTTCGACATCACATCTTCTATTTCTAAACACTTCTCTTGCCATGGAATAGCTCACTTCCGGCGCCAGGATAGACCATACGCTCCGATTTGGGAGTAGGCATAGTAGTAGCCTTGGGCCATATTTTGCTCTGCGGCTCTGCACCCTCAATCGTTATCTGCGATGGTGCTCTGTCTCTCATCTGCGGGTTTTTTCTGATATTAACTCCCTCGACATTGTGAGAGAACTCAATAGGGATACCGTTTGGGTCGTGAGAGTAGATTGAATGAATAAACCCATGGTCGATAACATCTGACACAGGAAAACCTGCCGCCTCAAGTCTGTCCTTCAGTGACCAGAGGTCATCCTCTGTTTCAACCCCAAAGGATATGTGGTCAAAAATAAAAGGCCCGCTTACCGGGCGTCCATGCTCTTTCTTAGCCACGGGCTTAACCCCAGTCCACTCAAAAAAAGCGATAAGATCAGTCTCCGAAATCTCAAAGAAATAGTGTCGGTATCCCGGCTGCCCCAACCCAGCAACTAGGCGCATACCTAGCAAGTCTCTCCAGAAACGTATGGTCTTATCCATATCCGCCGTAGCCATAGCCAAGTGGTTTACTCCATTAAACTTAACCATCTATACACTCCTCCTTACACCGCCGCGTAGCTCGGTCAATATCTCTTGTCAGTTGATACGGTTCTATGCCGAGTTCGATCATGGCATCTTTAAATGCCTTAAGAATGGGAAGATTTCCGCATCCCGAACACCATGCATGGGTCTGCCCCTTGTAATCACCTAAGGATGGCATATATTTCTCCTATTGCCGATATGACAAATACGATTGTTAAACATTCTGCAAGCCTTTTGCCATAATGGCGACTAATTTTTTTGCCAGAGAACCATCCCAGTCAAGGGTAGGATTAAATATACTGATGCTCATGCCAGCCGCTCTTCTAGTCTTGATAAGACGCTGCATTGTAGTAACCAACTCTCCAGCACTTAAGCCATCTGGCATCCGATAATCAACTGCGGGCATAACAGCATCATCAAGCACATCAACATCCACATGGGTCCAAAACTGCTCTACCGAGTTTAATCTCTGTATGCCAGCCTCAACGGTATTACTAAAGCCATACCATCTTGTTTCTTCTAAGGAGACACAATGAATCTTCGTCTTACGCACGTCCTGTCCACCCACATTTTTGATACGTTCTTCATCACGGAAACCAAAAAGAACAGTATTTGTTTCTTCTACTAATGGTTTTCTATTTTCGATATTAGTGACGATACCTGGCCCACGACCCACAACCCACAACAAATCCCAGCTCCATATCCGCTGCCTCGCCTGATGGCGAAACACCGGGCTCATAAAAATCGGCGTGGCCATCAATAAAAAATAAGCCGCAACTTCCCTGTCGTTTCATTGCCAGCATGGCACCAATAAGAATGGTGCAATCGCCCCCTAATAAAAGTGGGAAATACCCGCCAGCGCAGTCTTTTCCTACGGCATCGGCTATCTGTATTGAATAATCGTGGATTTGGCGCGGGTTTATGATTTTTATTTCCGGATCTCGCTGATGCTCACAATCAAGTACTGGTAGCTGCGTAGTAGATTTAATACCCAGCTGTTCTGCCAATCCGGCATTTATTAAAGAATCGCCCATCAAACTAACGCCAGAAAAAAACTCTTCCGAGACTAGTGGCGCTTTAATAATACTAAAAGGTTTCATAAATCTCTCCTAACAAACCTTCTACAGTGAACGGTCTGCCATCGTATCTGTTAATCATTCCGGTGAATGTGTATCCTGTCTCTGTCTTCATCAAACGGGCGAACTGCGAGGTTGCATTATTTTCAACGCATATTGCAGCATTGGCATTCCTCAGCACTTTGAGATAATCAAACTTTTTAATAGAAGGGAAAGGGTATATTTCGCTGAAATGGAGCATTGCTGTTTTCCATTCCTTTGAAAGCACGTCGACTACCTCTTTTATCACTCCAAATGTAGAACCCCATCCAGCTATTACCACATCTGGATTAGGATGCCCGTATAAAAGCGGAGGGTCTATCTCCTGCCTTATGTGCGGCAGTTTTCTAAAAAGCCGTTTGTTCACCATCTTTATCCTTGTATCAGCATCTTCGACAATATGTCCTTCTTCATCATGTTCATCGCTGTCTGTCACAACTAAATGTTTCGATTCCCCCGGGATGGCGAGAGGGGAAACGCCGCTGTCTGTAAATGAATGCCTTTTATATTCCGCAAGGCTGTTAAGGGCATCACCCCTGAGCCTATAGTCATTATATTTTACTCTGCTTAAATCAAGGTTGTTAAGTGTCCACAATGAGTCGGCGAGATACTGGTCGGACAATATAATTACCGGTATCTGGTATTTTTCCGCAAGGTCAAATGCCTTATTTGTGAGATAAAAAGCCTGCTCCGGTGTGCCGGGAGCTAATACGACCCTTGGAAATTCACCATGCGCAGTATAAAGTGCAAATTGCAGTTCACCCTGCTCGGTCCTTGTCGGAAAACCGGTAGCCGGCCCGGGTCTTTGCCCTAAAAATATAACCACCGAAGTTTCGGTCATGGCAGCAAGGGAAAGACCTTCGACCATCAATGCAAAGCCTCCTCCGGATGTGCCGGTCATTGACCTTACTCCGGCAAAAGAGGCTCCTATGGCCATATTTATCGCGGCTATTTCGTCTTCGGCCTGCTCAACAACAATGTTGTATTCTTTTTCTTTGCCTGCCAGGTAATTCATGATGCCGGTAGAGGGGGTCATGGGATAAGCGGCATAGAATTTGCATCCCGAGGCGATCGTGCCGAGGCCAATGGCATCATTGCCTCCGATTAACATTTTCGGCTCAGAAAGCGGTGTTACTGCAAAAGAGCACTGCAAGCACTCTTTTGCCGCAAAGTCATAACCGGCCATTGCAGCCTTAATATTGGCATTTATAACCTCATCGCCTTTTTTCTTGAGTGCATCTTTTATTGTCTTGATTAGCATGTCGATGTCCATCCCTAACATTCCGAGCACCGCGCCGGTTGCAACTGTATTGGCCATTATTTTGTTGCCGCCATGCTCAACAGCGAGGTTTATAAATGGAATATCAAAAAAATGCGGTTTATCATGCTTTTGTTTTATAGCTGATGAGTCATAGACTATTTGTCCAATTTCCGATATTTCATCTTCATGTTGTTGTATGCTTCCCTTGTCAAAGGCTACTAAAATATCTATTTTTTCTTTTGATGCGGTTACGGATTTGTCGGAAAACCTTATCTGAAAAAAGTTATGTCCGCCTCTTATGCGAGATTCATAGTCCTGATGCGAAAATACATGATAACCAGACCTCGAAAAGACCTTTGCAAGAGTATCACCGATGGTCTGTATGCCTTGCCCGGCTTCGCCGCCTATTTTGATTGTATAGTCCATAAAATTTCCATTTTCCCCATTTCAAACAATGCCACATTCAACCTCCAAGTGCAACGAACTTAGAAGCGACTTCAATTGGTGTTTTAAACCCAAGACACTTTCTTGGACGGCTATTGATTGCCCATTCTATCTGAGCAATCTCCTCATTAGTTATTCTACTGAAATCAGTTCCCTTTGGCAAGTATCTTCTTACAAGTCCATTAATCTGCTCATTGCCTCCTCTCTGCCA
>JAJHSB010000071.1 GCA_022684035.1 Candidatus Acetothermia bacterium
CAGTAGAATAACTAATGAAGAGATTGCTCAGATAGAATGGGCAATCAATAGCCGTCCAAGAAAGTGTCTTAGGTTTAAAACACCAATTGAAGTCGCTTCTAAGTTCGTTGCACTTAGAGGTTGAAGGTGGGATTGCACAGGCAGACAGGAGAGGCGTGCCTCTACACCGGAACAGTATACAAAAGGAGGGAAAAAGAATGGGCAAGCGATTTGAAGGGAGATTCGATGGCAGCGGCTTACGCGTCGGGATCGTTATCAGCCGGTTTAATAATCTGATCACTAGCCGATTGCTCGATGGAGCGCTCGACCGGCTCCGCCGCAGCAACGTCCCCGAGGAGACTACTGATATTTGCTGGGTACCAGGTGCATTTGAGGTTCCCAAAGCAACGCAAGCGATGGCGACCAGTGGGCGCTACGACGGAGTGATCGCCTTGGCAGCGGTAATTCGCGGTGCAACACCTCATTTTGATTATATCGCCACCGAAGTTACCAAAGGTTTAGCGCAAATCAATTTGCAAGCTGATATTCCAGTTGCATTCGGTGTCCTGACAACCGATACAATTGATCAGGCGATTGAACGCGCTGGCAGCAAACAAGGGAACAGAGGAGCAGAAGCAGCAGAGGCATTGATTGAGATGGTAACGCTTCTGCAGAATATGAAATGAAATATAGATCGGTACGCGGGATGAACGATATCCTTCCAGCAGTGATCAGCCAGTGGCAGGTAGTGGAAGAGAAGATCAGAGAGCTAATGATCCGGTATCGCTACCACGAAATCCGCCCGCCCTTGCTGGAATACACAGAGTTATTCAAGCGCGGTATCGGTGAGGATAGCGACCTTGTCGGTAAAGAGATGTACACTTTCTCTGACAAGCGAGGACGCAGTTTGACATTACGGCCGGAAGCGACAGCCTCGGTAGTGCGTGCTTATTTGGAACATAACATCGATACCAAAGAGCCGTTACAGAAGCTCTATTACCTCGGCCCGATGTTCCGTTACGAAAAACCGCAGAAAGGGAGGAGTCGCCAGTTTCATCAGTATGGTGTGGAGGCGATCGGATCACTCGATCCAGCGCTCGATGTAGAAGTGATCGATATTGCTTGGGCGTTGCTGGAAGAACTTGGCCTCTCTGGCCTCTCATTGCGGTTGAATAGTATCGGTTGCCGGGCCGATTTTAAAGGATACCGCCAGAAGTTAAAGGAGTATTTTGCTACGCGACTCGCATCGATCTGTGAAAATTGCCGGCAGCGTTACCAAACGAACCCGCTACGTATTCTCGATTGCAAGAAGGAAGAATGTCGGTTGCATATTCAATCTGCACCGGCAAGTGTGGATTATCTTTGTTCTGAGTGCTCCCGCCACTTTAGTGCAGTGCGCAACTATCTCAACCAATTGAACCTTACTTATGTCATCGATCCGCATTTAGTGCGCGGGCTTGACTACTATACACGGACGGTCTTTGAGTTGATCTCATCTCATCTCGGAGCACAAGATTCTCTGCTCGGTGGGGGACGGTATGATGATCTGGTGGAACTTCTCGGTGGACCATCGACTCCGGCAGTCGGCTTTGCCGGCGGCATGGAACGATTGATTCTCGTCCTTAAGGAGGCGAAGGGCAGAGTAGATAGAATGGCGCGACCTGATCTATTCATCGCTGCGTTGGGAAATGAAAGTCGTTCTTTAGTCATCTCACTTGCGCAGCAATTACGGCGCCAAAATATCTCGCTTGATATTGACTATCGCAGTCGCAGTCTGCGCAAGCAGATGACCTATGCCAATCAGATCAACGCTCAACACCTTATCGTTATCGGTCCTGATGAGCTTGCCTCTGGTATAGGCAACATCAAAGAGATGGATAGCGGCCGCGAGCGTAAAATCTCTTTAACTGTGGAGGGGATACAGGCAGCAATGGAAAAATAAAATGAATACGCAGGAGCACACTCGGTAAATGATGATAATTTACAATTAATCTATAGTCGGAGGCAAAAATATGAATATCGAACAGATCTTACACCACGCCAATGAGAATGGTATCAAATTCGTACGGTTACAGTTCAGTGATATCTTCGGTGTTCCCAAGAATATCGAAATTCCAATCGAAGAGATGGCACAAGTAGCAAAGACAGGGCACTCCTTTGATGGCTCTTCAATCGAGGGCTTTGCCCGCATTGCCGAAGCCGATATGTATTTGATCCCTGATTTTAGTACTTGGATGATCTATCCCGAAAGGGAAGTAAATGATCATCGCACTGGAGGAGTGATCTGCGATATTTTCACTCCTGATGGACGTCTCTTCCCCGGAAATCCGCGCTATGTGCTTAAGCGCCTTCTCCAGCAAGCAGCACAACAGGGGATTACTTATAAAGTAGGAGCTGAACCGGAATTTTTCCTCGTTCCGATCGGCATCCGCGATCCCCGGGAGATCGACACAACAGATAGAGCAGGTTATTTCGACCTTGCGCCGATCGATTATGAAGAAGAGATTCGTAAAAAGGTAGTGGTAGAGCTTAAGACGATGGGATTAGAAGTAGAAGGAGCTCATCACGAGTGCGCTCCGCATCAACATGAGATAGACTTTCGTTACGCTGACGCCCTTCGCACTGCCGACAATATTATGATCTTCAAATTGATTACAAAGACGGTCGCGCTAAAGAGCGGGTTTGAAGCTACCTTTATTCCGAAGCTGGCGACAGGAATCCATGGATCAGGGATGCATATTCATCTTTCAGTACAACGTGACGGAAGTAACCTCTTTTATGATCCTGAGCATCCGCTCGGATTATCACAGTTTGCCCACCAATTTATCGGCGGTATTTTTGCTCATATCCATGCGATTACTGCGATCACCAATCCGACGATCAATTCTTATAAGCGTCTTACGCCGGGATATGAGGCGCCTCTCTATATCTGTTGGAGCCGTTACAATCGTTCCGCATTGATTCGTATTCCCACAACTCGCCATGGGAGTTCCACCCGCTTTGAGCTGCGAAATCCCGATCCTTCGAGTAATCCTTACCTTGCTCTGACTGCAATTTTAGCTGCCGGTGAGCACGGTGTCAAAGAGAAGCTCACTCCTCCAAAGATGGTTGAGGGAAACGTTTATGAGCATATTAACAACGCATTGGCCGACCAACGACTGGAACGGTTACCGTCGAGTTTAGAACAGGCATTAGCAGCGCTGGAGCAAGACACGGTTATCAAAGATGCTCTGGGAGACGAGATCGTCAGTTGCTTCCTACGTGCCAAGCAGGCGGAGCTGAGAGAATTCCAGAGAGAAGTAACCCGGTGGGAGGTAGAAAGATACTTCACTTGTTGAGATGAAACGAGTAATCTCGCCATATCTTACTTGGCAGTAGCTTCTCTACCACATCTTACCTGTCTGTTTAGGCAGTCATGGCAAATCGACCACGAGAGGGACGGACGAGCGAAGAAGAATTAATGATGAATCACTCCGATTAAGATGAGGTCTGTTTGAGTGTACTATGCTTATTTGCAACTTAACTATTAAGGATTAGGTACGACCCCACTATCGTCTCGTTGGGATCAGGGACGAACTCGACGAAAATAATTGGGAAGTATAATCAGCAAAATAAATGACGGTGAAGATGACCGCGGTAGATCGACGGATATTAGCAATCGATGTCGGTGCAGGGACGCAGGATATATTGATCTATGAAGCGGGAATACCGATTGAGAATAATATCAAGTTAGTTCTGCCAGCGCAGACAGTGATAGTAAGTCGTCGTATTCAGCAGGCAACCGCTGCCGGATACGCAATCTTTCTCACCGGTAATCTAATGGGGGGTGGTCCTTCCACCGCCAGTATCCGTGCGCATTGCATGGCCAATTATCCTGTCTATGCTATGCCACAAGCTGCCAAGACGATTGATGATAATCTGGAGCGGGTGCGTGCGTTGGGAATCATCATTGTAGATGAACCACCTGATTGTCCAGCGGTGACAATTGAGATGACGGATATCGATCTGGTAGCTCTTACGCAGGCGCTATCATGCTTTGACATTACATTACCGCAGCGCTGTGCGATTGCAGTTCAGGATCACGGCGAATCTTTAACCAGTAGCCAGCGACGATTTCGGTTCCACAGTTGGGAAAAATTTCTCGCTGCCGGCGGTCGCCTCATTGACCTTGCTTATACTATTGTTCCACCGTATATGACGCGGATGCACGCCGTGCAAAATACCGTTCCCGGCGCTATTATGATGGACACTGCCGGAGCAGCGATCTGGGGTGCACTGGAAGATGAAACGGTCGCTGCGCAGCGGGAAAGAGGGTTGGTAATTATCAATCTCGGCAACGCACATACTCTCGGTGCGCTGGTGCAGGGAGAGCGCATATGGGGACTCTTTGAGCATCATACCGCACTGATCGATCGCGCGATATTGGCTGATCATATCCAGCAGCTTCGCCGGGCAACGTTGACCAATAATGCTGTCTACGATGCCGGCGGGCATGGCTGTTGTATCGATCCAGAGTATCGTTTTGAATGGAACTTTAACTTTACAGCAGTGACTGGTCCCAATTGGAGAATAGCCACGGGCTTGGGTTATCACCGGGCAATACCGCATGGTGATATGATGCTTGCCGGTTCTTTTGGGCTTCTTGCTGCGTCAAGGCAGCACTTAGATAATCTATGAACAGAATTAATTATCCGCTTATTGACTTTGATGAGGCGTGGCGTTGTATCTCTACTCTTATCTCTCCCCTGCCGCCGATCCTGCAGCCGCTCACTGATCTGCTTGGACATGTGCTGGCCGAGGAGGTGATCGCACCAGAAGATATACCGTCGTATCCCACTGCAGCAATGGACGGTTACGCAATCATCGCTGCCGACAGTGCGCCGTACCGGCATATCATTGCTGAACAGACCGCCGGCCGATCACAGCCAGTACGTGTTGAAATCGGAACAGCAGTAAGAATTATGACCGGTGCCCCATTACCGCTGGGTGCAGATGCAGTGATCCGCGTTGAAGAGAGTGAAGAGAAAGACAGTATGGTACGTTTCTTTTCAGCGGTATCTGCGGGTGAGAATATACGTCCTGTTGGACAGGATTTAGCAGCAGGTGTTGTCGTTCTTCCACTAGGAGAGGTGCTCGGTCCGGCAGAGATCGGACTGTTGGCCAGCATAGGTTGTACCAACGTGCGTGTCTATCCCCGGCCGCGTGTCGCAGTGATGGCGACCGGCAGCGAATTGGTCCCGCCGGAAGAGATCCCAATCCATGGTAAGATACGTGATAGTAACAGTTACATTCTACTCGCAGCCGTCGCAGCAGCAGGAGGTAGACCGATCCATCTCGGTATCATTCCTGATTCTATCAGTGCCCAGCGAGCGGCGATTCTCGATGGTATCAGTTGTGCTGACATGGTCCTTGTTAGCGGCGGTGTATCAATGGGCACACACGACTTTGTCAAACCACTCCTAAACGAGTTGGGAGATCTCCATTTCGGCCAGGTGGCGATCAAGCCCGGCAAACCATTTACTTTCGCTACAGTAAATAATGTACCAGTCTTCGGTCTGCCCGGTTTTCCCGTCTCCTCCTTCGTTGTTGTTGAGAATTTTATCCGTCCTGCACTGCGTGTAATGGCTGGGCATCGCCGGCTGTGGCGTCCAACTTGCACTGCCCGTTTGCGCCATACAATTCAACATGCACCGGACCGCACAGAATTCCAGCGAGCCGTTGTCATTGAACAAGATCATATTTATTGGGCGGAAACGACCGGCATCCAAGTCTCTAGCCGACTACAATCATTAGTCGGCGCCAATGCGCTCCTGCGGATACCTGCCGGTGTGGCTGACCTCAGTGCTGGTGCCGAAGTCACCGCCCTGCTGATCGATCAACCTGAAGTTATTTAAGATGCGTGGTTACTATGTATTGTGATAAGTTCTGTCGCCCGATCAACTATCTGCGCATATCTGTCACCGATCGCTGCAATCTCCGTTGCATCTATTGCGTGCCAGCAACGGGTATTCCTCTCCATAACCGCAACGAGATTCTGACATACGAGGAGATCGTGCGTCTGTCACGGCTAGCGACAAGGCTCGGTATTACGAAGATACGGCTGACCGGTGGTGAGCCATTGACCCGTCGAGGGTTGGTAGATCTTGTCCGTATGTTGGCGTTATTACCCTTGCTCGACGATCTCTCGCTGACGACCAACGGGACACTGCTGGCCAGAACCGCTGCTGCGCTGGCAGAAGCAGGACTGTGCCGCGTTAACATCAGCTTGGATACGATGCGGCCTGATCGCTTCTCTACTCTGACACGTGGAGGAGCGTTAAAGCAGGTATTGACAGGGATAGAAAGAGCACAGGAAGCCGGTCTGACGCCAGTGAAGATCAATATGGTGGTGATGCGCGCAATCAACGATGATGAGATAGATGATTTCGCCCGGCGTACGATCACCGATGGATGGCATGTGCGGTTCATCGAGATCATGCCGATTGGGAAAGAGACGCCGTGGTTAACAAGCAGATACGTATCTACCGAGGAGGTACGTTGCCGGATCGAGGAACGACTGGGTTTACTGCAGCCGGTCTTACTCGATGATGGTGGTCCGGCGCGCTACTGGCAGATACCTGAGGCACAGGGGACGATCGGCTTTATCAGTCCGATCAGCGACTATTTTTGCCTCGATTGTAACCGCTTGCGAATGACCGCTGATGGTCGCCTCCTCCCCTGCTTGTTTTCTGACCATGAAATCGAACTCTTACCACTGCTGCGCCAAGGAGGTAATGACGAGCAGTTACAGGCGCGCTTT
Source organism: Candidatus Acetothermia bacterium (assembly GCA_022684035.1). Taxonomy (GTDB): domain Bacteria; phylum Bipolaricaulota; class Bipolaricaulia; order UBA7950; family UBA7950; genus UBA7950. The sequence goes on from JAJHSB010000071.1 coordinate 6,779, forward strand.
GTACAGGCAATCACTGCTAAACCACCGGGCCATCAGTTGGATAAACAGATAACTCCCTGCCGCCGCTTGATGTCACGGACTGGGGGCTAAGGAGGTATATATGCACTTGACACATCTGGACAGCGAGGGTCGCGGTCGCATGGTCGATGTGACTGATAAGCGAGCGACGATCCGACAGGCCGTTGCTGCCGGCGAGATCATTATGAAACCGGCAACACTGGCGCTGATTCAAACTGGAAACTTACCCAAGGGCGACGTGTTGGCAATAGCACGGATAGCTGCCATTATGGCAGCTAAGCGCACAGCAGATCTTATTCCCTTATGTCATCCATTGCCTCTTACCTCATTAGAGGTGAAGTTCGATTATGACGAAGAACGCGGAGCAGTGTTAATCAATGGCCAGGCTCGCTGCCGCGGGGTTACCGGCGTAGAGATGGAGGCGCTGACAGCAGTATGCGTCGCTGCTCTAACGATCTATGATATGTGCAAAGGAGTCGATCGCACGATGCGGATAGAGAATATCCGCCTACTGCGCAAGAGCGGCGGGCAGAGCGGAGAGATCACATTTGAATATGAGCGCGATGAATAACGGCAAGATTGTCGCAGTCTGTATCAGTGAGAAAAAAGGAGAGCCGAAACGCAACGTAGGCACAGCACGGCTGGTCAAAGATTGGGGGCTGGAGAACGATGCCCACACTGGCAAATGGCATCGTCAGGTGAGTCTATTGGCGATGGAGAGTATCGCGAAGATCTCTGTTCAAGGTGTAGTTACTAAACCGGGTGACCTGGCAGAGAATATTACTACCTGTGGGTTGAATCTGCCGGCGCTTCCTGTTGGCACACACCTGCAGCTGGGAACCGCACTGGTAGAGGTGACGCAGATCGGCAAACTTTGTCATCATCGCTGCGCAGTCTACTACCGCCTCGGTGACTGTATAATGCCGCGGGAAGGTATCTTTGCCCGCGTATTAGTATCAGGACAAGTATCAGTAGGTGATACGATCGCAATCGTACATAGCAGTCATAGCAGTCACCGAGCAACGCATCACGGTCGGGAGATACGTGAGAGTACGCCACGATCAGATATCAGATATATCGATGAAATCACATAGGAATTCATTCTCCTGACTTCGAGCTCTTAAGTAGTTACAAAGATTAGTATTAGCAAAGAGGACTTTCGGACTTGCAAACTCTTGATTACTGAGCTAAGATGCTTTGCTTATTATGACCAGTTTAGGAGGGGTGGGTGAGCGGTCTAAACCGCCAGTTTGGAGAACTGGTGTACCTTTGGGTACCGCGGGTTCAAATCCCGCCCCCTCCGCCAGAGCCTGTGCTAGGTGGGGGGCTAGCGGTCCCCTATATCTGCAACCCGCTACAGCAGAGCCAAAGGGCTTCCATCGGGAACAGGAAATGGAGTCGGTCTCAGGTAGCGCTGGTGTTGAAGGCTGAGCCCTTTGCGACATATGACTATAAACCCCGTCAGGCCCGGAAGGGAGCAGCGGTAAGTGGTCCTCTGTGGGTGTTAAAGGATTACTTGGCCTGAGCCAACTATCGGAGCAGCGTCTATTCTCTGATCACAAAGGAGCCACGCACAGGCTTAAGTTAACCTTAATTATTCAGCGTGGCAATACTAGAAGAGACGAGAGCTTTCCTTCTTTCTCTTTTAATCAGAAAGATGCGGAAATATCAGTAGTATGCGTCTCTTAAAAAATAAAAACAGGTTGCCTTCTTGTCAGCAACCCGGTATATAATTTTTTAGCGCCGAGCATATGATTTAATGCTCTATTTCTTATGCCACTCTTAATATATACGACATGTAGCAGCACATGTCAAGGGTAGATTGTGCGGTGTCCAAGAGATACTATACAGTTTTTGGGTTTCGGGTATAGTAAATATATAGAGAAGGCCCTATCCTTCGAAGGACTGGGTCCTACCGTTGACTATCAGGAGTGGACGAAGTAAGTATAAGAACTAGACACCTGATAGATCTTGGGGGCATCTTTACGTCACCCTTGATCCTATTCCGAACTGGTAGTGTGGGAAGATAGTTCTTCAGCATGCTGACCACAGGCGGAACCTGGGTCTCTTTGAGTAACCACCTCCTATCCTTGCCATGAATGGATTTAGTTTTTTCACCTACTCTTTGGCAAGTAAATTAGTATTGTGTCCCCTGATTTGCCTTTATTTTTCCTGCACGTTTATCCAATCGTCTCGCTGAAGTTCCCAGTATGAAGAGCCTTGCTCCATATCCACTGGGCGCGGCTTTGGCTTCAAGCCACAGCGTTCGTAGAGTCTTCGGGCGGCGATGTTTTCTTCGGAAGGTTCTGTCCAGACCGCTTCGAGCTCTGGCTCTGACTCAAAAACATGGCGTATCAATGTCTTCAATGCGTCGGTTGCTATTCCCTGTCCCTGTGCTTCGGGTATTAACTTGATGTCAAGACCTGCTCGTTTGTGCGCCTTATCCGCCTCATAATATAACTCGCCGCAGAATCCTGTTCCTTTGACATGAACCACAAAATGGTGGCGATTAGGGTCGGCTTGTAACTTGCTGAACCAGTTCTTGAGTTTATCGGGGTCATATCCAAGTCCCTCAGGGAAGCCTACCCACTTCATGACACGCCCATCATTCCATAGGGTCATGAGGTCAGGAAGGTCATGTATGGCTGTATATCGTATGGTGACTCTTTTGCCGTGAATTTCTACTGTGTGATTTGGCATTTTTCTGCAACGCAAACGACTAAGTGCGCCGCTTTCTCCCCCCAATGCTCAAAGAATAGCAATACAACGCTATAACCCATATGACGAAGTAGCGCGGCAGTTAAGATAGAGGTATCTTCGCAGTCTCCACCTCTATGGACCAAGGTTTCGATAGGGTAGAGTGCACGATATCCATTATCATATCTATAACGAAGGGACTGGACAAAGCTAATGACAAAATTTAACCTTTCCCATTCATCAAAGCCTGCCTCTCGGCCCATCCTTTCCAACCGCCTTACGAGCGTCCTTAAAAAAGAGTCATCACGAGGATCGGTCACGTAGAGAGAATAGTCGTGAGGGGAATCTACCCGCGGCATATTTCTGAAGAGCTGATAAAGTTCAGTAGGAATGGAGAAACTCAATGACCATTCCTCGTCCTGGAATTTCCACCTAAAGCTTCTGGAGACAGTTCTGGCAAAGACCTCTGTTGTAATAAGTACGGTAGGTAGTAAACAGAATGACCAGGGTCATTCCAATTATCAGTGATTTTGTGTTGTGATAATTCATATTCTTTGTTCCTCCTTGCTTTGCTCGTTGAAACCTAACAACTGCCCGTTACATTATATCATTGTCTCAATTAGGTAACAACAGTCTGCCATGGGAACGTTTCGTCTGTCAGGAAGCTTGGAGTCAGCCCTTCATTTTTAGGATTCTTTGTGATAAACTGAGGCCACCATGACAAGATCACTGCGATTGGAATACGAAGGCGCGTTCTGCGCGGTAATTATTCGTAGCCGACTTATGAAGGAGTGAAACAGATGCAGGCGAGACGCCTGCGATCTCAGGAGGAAGGGAAACTGGGTCACAACTTGCATCTTTCGGGATCAAGGACAACCCCGATTAGCTGATAGATAGAGTGTGAACGACCGCAAATATTTGACCTGGATTCTCGGTACGGACACAGCAGACAGCAATCAGCAATCAGTTCTCAGCCATCAGCAACTTGCAGTCGTGAGTCGTCAGTCAGCATGTAGGAGTATGTACGTTTACGAACGAGATTGCTTCGCAGACTCGCAACCTTCGGGATTGCTTCACGGACTCGCAATGACGAACTCTGGTTCTGAACCACAAATCTTTTTCCGAACCGTGAACTGTGAACCCTTTCCGAACCTCTTTCCTCTACACCTGCAACAGGCTCAAGGTCTTACTGAAGCGCCGCGTGATCGCTTCCGTGATGATTGCAGGCACGCCTTCTTTTACGGCTATTTTGGCTTCAATATGCGCTGCTCGCATCAGGTCGAGATCACGAATCAGATCAACGGCGCGCAAACTAGTCCAAAATCCATGCTGTTGGGTTCCGATCAGATCTCCCGGCCCTCTGATCGCCAGGTCTTTCTCGGCAATGACAAATCCATCCAAATGAGTAGCAAAAACAGAGAGTCGCTCTCTTCCTTCGGGAGTCTTCGGATCAGCCAGGACAAAGCAATAAGCGAGCTGTCCGGACCGGCCGATCCGCCCCCGTAATTGGTGAAGTTGCGAAAGTCCGAACCGATCACCTTCTTCAATGACGAGAAAATTTGCGTCAGGGACATCGATCCCAACTTCAATCACGGTCGTCGCCACTAATAGATGGGTCTTTCCCTCCTTGAATGCGGTCATTACTTCCATCTTCTCGTTGGCCGGCAGCCGGCCGTGGATCAGACCGACACCATACCGATCGAACCGTCGCTGTAATTCTTCATAGACTTGAACTGCCGCTTTTAAGTCTACTTGCTCTGACTCTTCCACCAACGGAAGGACAACATACCCGCGCCCTCCTGCAGAGAGCATCGTTTCAATGTCAGAGTAAATCTCATTACGGTGACTCGCTGTAGCCCATGTTGTGAGGATTCTCTTCTTTCCCAGCGGCATTCCTTCAATAGTTGAGATATCGAACTGGCCGTAGAGGGTAAGAATGATCGTCCGCGGAATAGGAGTGGCGCTCATCACCAACAGGTCGATATTTTCTCCTTTCTCTTCCAGCAGTGCCCGCTGTACCACGCCGAATCGGTGTTGTTCATCGATTATCACGAATCCTAATGCCGCGAATGTAACATCTTCTTGAATCAGAGCGTGTGTTCCGACAACGAGATCGATCTCACCTGCAGCAAGTCGCTCTTTCAATCTCTCTTTGTCGCGCTGATTGCTCGTCAGCAGAGCGATAGTCACTGGCAAATCTTTCAGTTGTTGCTTGAAAAGAAAGAAGTGCTGTTCAGCGAGGATTTCGGTAGGCACCATAATTGCCACCTGAAATCCTCCTTCAATCACCTGTAATGCTGCGGTAAGAGCGACGACCGTCTTCCCTGCTCCTACATCGCCTTGCAAGAGACGTACCATCCGCTTGTCAGAGCCTAAATCAGCAATGATCTCAGCAAGAACATCGCGTTGCGAGGCTGTTAGCTGAAACGGTAATGAGGAGAGAAAGGCAGCAGCCAGTTTGCCGTTACTCTTATGTGCGCGGCCGATCTGCTCTCCTTCGGATTGCGCCAGTCCGACTTGGAGGAGAAAGAGCTCCTCAAACGCAAGGCTCCGTCGTGCTGCTTCGAAGCTCTCTCGATCAGTTGGTAAATGGATCTGTTCTATTGCCTGGCTGCGGGATAATAGATTATATTTTCGCTGTATTCGAATGGGAAGGAGCTCGGAAATAGCCTGACTGTAGAGCTTAAGATTACGCCTAATCAGATAGAAGATAGCACGTGAAGTAATCCCTGCGGTTACCGGGTAGATCGGCACCAATCTTCCGGTTTCGATCCCTGCGCCGGCTGGTTCCCATACTGGAGATTTTATTTGCCACTCGCGGTAATTCCGCTCTATTTTCCCGAATAGATCAATCGTCTCCCCTTCTTTAAGTTGCTGTGTGATCCACGGTTGATTGAACCAGACAGCGGCGAGAGTTCCTGTGCCATCATTGATCATCACCTTGATCACTTCCATCCCTCTTCGGATCCGTAACCGATCGATGGTCAATATTTTTCCTCGCAGACAGACTTCATCACCCTGGCGCAGCGCAGCGATCTTGCGCCATTGTGTGCGATCTTCCAATCGACGTGGAAGGTAGGTGAGAAGATCTTCGAGTGTGAAGAGAGAGAGTTTCGCCAGAATTACCGCTCGTTTATCTCCCACCCCATCGGCTTGGCTGATTGGAGAATGTAGATCGATGAGAGCGGGATTAGGCGATGGAACAGATCTGCCCTCTAATAGATCTTCCAATGCGATAATCGCTTGCCGGCGTGCGAAGTGGTTCTGGGCTGCATAGCCTAAAACAGCAGGGAGTGCATACGGCAGATTGAGCCGAATGAACTCCTCCAATCCGCAGGTTACGGCCATGTCATCGTATCCACGTTGCTTTTCCAAGGTGATAATACGCTTGGCAGTCTCTGCCGCTGTATGATCCGTCACTTGAGTAATACCTCCACCAAAGTTAATATATATTTGATACTACCATGCATAAACGGAAAATTAAAGAGAAAGAGTAGTCAAAATGGAGATCAGAAAATATGGTGACACTATCCTGCGACGCAAAGCTTTGCCAATTGAAAATATTGACGGAGAAGTGCAGGAGATCGTAACATTGATGATTGAAGCAATGCTCCGTGCTGATGGAGTCGGCATTGCTGCTCCACAGATTGGGATTTCGAAACGGGTGATCATCATCAATCTGTCGAAGGACCGATTGTATGCGATTGTGAACCCGGAAATAGTTTGGGCTTCCGAAGATGAGGAGCCGGCATCTGAAGGATGCTTGAGTATTCCGGGTATACGAGCAGAGATCATCCGCAAGCGAGCGGTCAAGGTAAAGGGATTCGACTTGCAAGGACGAGAGTTGATTATCGATACAGAAGGGGATGCCGCTCGCGCTGTCCAGCATGAGATCGATCATCTCAACGGTATTTTGTTTATCGACTATCTCTCCAAGGCGAAGCGTACATCGCTACTGAAAGAGTATCACCGTAAATTAAATCAGACAGAATAATCCAGAGAACAACTATGAAAATCGCATTCATTGGTACAGGCGAATTCGCTCTTCCGGCACTACACAAACTTGCACTTCGCAATGAGATCGTCCTTGTGGTCACGCAGCCAGACCGACCGGCCGGTCGCGATAAGAAGATCAATCAACCCCCGGTAAAAAGAGCGTGTAAAGTACTTGGTCTGCCTCTTATACAATCAGTGAAGATAGGTACAAAACAAGGGATAGAATCATTGATCAGTGTATCACCTGATGTGATCGTTGTTGCTGCATATGGCCAAATTCTCCCCCGCGCTGTGATCGAACTACCACCAGAGGGAACGATCAATATCCATGCTTCTCTCTTACCTCAATATCGGGGCGCGGCACCAATCAATTGGGTACTTATCAACGGCGAGAAGAGGACTGGAGTTACGACCTTTTTCATCGATAAGGGGGTCGATACCGGACCTATCCTGCTCCAGCGCGAGCTGATGATCGATCCAGATGAGACGGCAGCAGAGCTTCGCATCCGTCTTGCAGAGCAAGGAGCAGAACTGATCGTTGAGACGATCGATCAATTGACGCGTCGTGTTCTCAGAGCAACTCCGCAGGACGATCATAGCGCAAGCTATGCGCCCAAACTTTCCCGCGCCGATGGAAAGATCGATTGGAACCGTCCGTCAACTGCGATTTATAATCAAGTACGCGGCATGACTCCTTGGCCAGGGACGTTCACTTATTTCAACGGCAAGCGGATTAAAGTCCATCGCTGCAAGCTGAGTGGAATCGACAGCAATGACTTTCCTCCCGGCACAATCGTCCTTCCCGAGACCGGTCGTCTCTTTGTTGCTACTGCCGATGACCTACTGGAGATTGTGGAAATTCAGCCTGCCGGACGGCGATCGATGAGTGGTCACGATTTCTTAAACGGTTTCCACAAGAGTAATAGGGATCTTTTTCAATAATCGATAAGGATGACAAATTACGTCCTGGTACGAAGATGATCGTTATATTCAATCGTAATCGAAATTACAGACAGAGCCAACTCTTTCTCCTATCCTTTCTGTTGAGATGACCCCCCTTCATCTCAATCATTTGCGAGGGCGACTTAAGCAGCATGGTATAGTCGCCCTCATCGTTTCTTCTATTGCCGGCTCTTTCCATTTGCAGCTGATAGTTTAGTTGTAGTCCATCGGATTTTCAAGGTTGACGTAAGATCAATCAACGGTTAAAATATAATTAGCGGCTGGATCGTCGACATTGCTACTTATCGCTGTGAGTCGATCAGTATAGCCGTGGTGGAGGCGGCGTTTTGTTCGTGATCCGTCTGTCATCTACTCTCTTAAGTTGACCGGCCAAATCATAACAGGCGGAACGAGACAAAATATCAACGCCGAAGATTAGGGATGAAGCTCCGTAACCGTTATATTGCCGACAGTGTCAATTGTAACTTATTCCTCGTCTTCTTTGGATTCACCGGAATCGCCCTGTTAGTTTTAACGCCGGCAGCCCGACCAGTAGACCGATTCATAGTACCTGAGTTCATCAATGGTTCCTCCTTATTCTTCCATATTTACTTGTTCTTTCTCGCAATTTTAGGGTTGAACCTCGGTGCGCTGGAGGCGACATATCTTGCTACAACAGGCGCATCAGTCCACCAAGCTATCCGGCGATTGTTAGGCGGAATTGCGCTTGCCTGTTTCATTACGATTCCGTACATCATCTTCTATCGCGGAGTGACCCGTTCCCCCTGGGCACCGCTTCTCGCCGTAACGATATATATACTGTTGATTGGTTCTCTGTTCGCTGTTCTCAGCCTCTATTTAGAACGAATAAGCCGTGGAACGATAATGGGCTTTCTGGCGAAGTACTTTCTTTTCTTGCTCTATTTATTTGGCTTTGCGTTCCTCCTGCCGCAGATTAACCCGTTGATCATTATTTCACAATTACTGGCGGGCCGGGAAGAACTATCACTACTGGAATACCTCGTTATCTATGCAGCGCCGCTGGGGTTAATCACGCTTGTCGTATGGGGCATTTCAAACTACAAGGTTAAGGAAAAATATTATGGATCAATACGCTAAGATTGAATGGAAAATCAAAGAACGGGGATGCCATCTGCAGGGAGTGCGTATTGCGTTAATCAGCCTCTCCATTGTGCTCGTTGTCGCCTGCGTGGCGGCATTTTTGCAGCGATGGGGAATCTTGCCAATCCACCCGCTTCCTTTTCTGATCATTACTGGATTCGTCTTCCTCGCAAGCGGCACAATCGCTTACTTCTTCGGACGGAGCAAGCGAATCGATTTGGCGCGGCTCCTCTTCCGCGTTGACCTCGCACTGAAGACTGATGAGCAATTGATCGCCCTTTATGAAGTGCGCCGTTTCGGTAAACGTGGTTTTTACGATGCACTTGCGCGTGAATTAAGCACAACCGCTTCCCATGTAGGCAAAGCTTTGCGCCTCTCAACGATTGATCGAGGTGCGATCGTCGTTCTCATTCTCTTAATCACTGTTCTGCCGTTGGCGCTCTTTGCCGGAATCAGATTGCCAGAGGAAATACCGGCCCCGCTCTTAACAACAGAAGAAAGATATCATGATGAAGTGCTCCGCGAGCTGCCGCCTCCTGAATATTCTCCTCCTGATGAACGCCTGGAACTTATGCCGGCTATTACGCCACATGATGAACCGATCAGAGAACAAGCAGAGATGATTCCCCATCACCCATTGGAGGATATTCTTGCTGAGTTATGGGGGATCGACCGACTGAGTATCGCCCGCGCGGAGGAAGGCGGCGGAGATCTGCGCACGTTACTCGATCGTCAACGCGCAATCAATGAAGCATTACAGGATCTTCTCACTCAAATCGAGGCGCGTTTGCGCGACGAGACAGAAGAAGAGCTGACTGCTGAGGAAAGAGAAGGATTAATGAATCTGCAGCGTAAAGTGGCTCATCCCGCACTACAAGAAGCGATTGAGCAGATCCTTACTGCCGGCGATCCGGAGACGTTGCAGGAGATGATCGCTAAGGCGCTGCAGCAAGCAGTGACACAGGAGCGAGAAGATCGTGAAATAACCGCACCTGCTGAAGCCGTTGCTCCCCCAAAATTAGATGATGAAATCGCTGATCATCACAATGATGATGAGATCACAGCCCAAGTGCCGGCAGAGACAACGCCGCGGGAAGATGTCGCCCAAAGAGAAGGAGAGCGTGCAGCAAGAGAAGGTGATGATGCTGAGCAACCGCTCGATGGAGAATTAGCGATAGACGAGGATATCCGTGCCGGCACTGAAGGTCTTCCTGCTGGCGAAGAAGCGCTAAGAGATATCTTATCAGAATTTATCCATTTTCAACTTAGTGGCCAGTTCGGCCCGACAGGCGAGGTAAAAGAGTTTCTTACCAAAGGCGTTCCGCTTGAAACGCTACCGCAAATAGGTCCAGCTGGTGAGTTCCGCTATGTGCTTAATTACGATTTGGCACGCGCAATTCTCACTGGACGACTGATTCCCGAGCATCTGCAACGACTGGTAAAAGAATATTTCCGCGTAATAACAGAAGGGGAGAGAAGATGATAACAGAGACAGAGATACGTGATTTACAGGGAGCTTTTCAGCGCCTCAAGGAAGCGATCGGAACGGTCATTGTCGGTCATGAGGAAGTAATTACAGCAACGCTCATCTGTCTACTGTGCGGCGGCAACCTCTTGTTAGAGGGAGTGCCGGGATTGGGAAAGACGTTGCTGGTACGGACATTGGCCAGCACACTGGGGTTGAAATTTGCTCGCATCCAGTTTACTCCTGATCTGATGCCGGCTGATATTATCGGTACGAACATCATCACTGAAAAGAATGGCCAACGGCACTTTGTATTCTCACCTGGTCCTGTCTTTGCTAATGTTCTCCTTGCTGATGAGATCAATCGGGCGACACCGAAGACACAATCAGCGCTGCTGGAAGCGATGGAAGAGAGCACTGTCACTGTAGGGAACACCACTCACAAGTTAGAAGAGCCATTTATTGTCCTTGCGACGCAAAATCCGATCGAGATGGAAGGGACGTATCCACTTCCAGAGGCACAGCTTGATCGCTTCTTCTTCAAAGTAATCGCCCGTTATCCGACATTGGATCAGTTAACTGAGATTACCCAGCGCAATACCGAAGCGAACGGCCGTCAGAGCAGTCTGCCGTTCAGCCGAAATTTACCCGCTCAGGTGATCAACGCACACCAGATCCTGCGAACACAACAGGTGGTAAGTGCATATCCGCTTGCTGCTCCACTGCGGAACTACGTCAGTCGTCTTGTCCTCGCCACCCATCCTTCAACAGCAGTTGCACCGCAACAGGTGCGAGAATACGTGGAATATGGTGCCAGTCCACGTGCTGCTCTCAGCTTGATTATGGGGGCAAAGGCGCATGCCTTTCTCGCTGGTAAGTTCAATGTGCGGATAGCAGATCTGGAGGCCGTCTTCTTTCCCGCAATGATCCATCGGATAATTTTGAACTTCAAAGGGGAGGCAGAAGGAATCCCGGTCAAGGAGGTGCTGACAGCGGTGCAATCAGCGACACCGAAGATCTTATGAAGATAGGCAGATTGGCTGATGAGGATTTTTTCCACCGGTTGGCGAACTTAAAGTTCATTATTAAAGGACGACGACAAGGAAAGTTCGTCGGCGCCCATTATTCACCGCGCTCCGGTGTCAGTTTGGAGTTCGCTGACTATCGCCCCTATTTTGAGGGAGATGATTTTCGTTACGTCGATTGGAATGTTTATGGTCGTAGTGACCGTCTGCTTATCAAAATATTCACGCGCGAGGTCGATCTTCCACTCTATCTTATCCTCGACTTGAGTGGATCGATGGAAGTGGGAGAGCCACCGAAAGCATGGTATGCCGCTCGACTCGCTGCCGCGCTCAGTTATGTGGGACTGCGCACAATGGATCGAGTCGGTATCTATCCATTCACTGACCGGCTTGCTATTGGCATCCCCCCGCGCCAGGGAATAAACCATCTATTCCATATCTTTCGCTATTTAGAGGCGATCGAGACGGGCGGAGAGACCGCGCTCGACAATGCACTCGATGAATTTGTGCAGCAGACCACAGAGAGCGGGCTTGTGTTTATTATCAGCGATCTTCTCTCTCCAGCCGGATATCAGCGCGGACTATCACACCTGCTGTACCGCGGTAATCAAGTGGTAATCTTGCAAGTACTCGCTCCCGAGGATCTCGTTCCACCGGTGAGCGGCGAAACAGAGATAGAAGGAGTGGAGAAGGAGGGACGCCTCGATCTCACAGTCGGTGCGCAAGCAATCGCTACTTATCGTGGCCGGCTCGTCGCCCATAATGAAGCGGTTCACGCCTTCTGTACCACCCGCGGGATAACCTACCTGCAAATTCCAACGGACACGCCGCTGGAAGAGGTGATCCATCATAAATTACGTGCAGAGAGAGTAATAAGATGATTATCCATAACTTTGCCGCTCTCTCCCTGTTGGCGCTCGGCGGCGCGGTGATCCTATTCCACTTTTTACGACGACAACGACAGCGCTATCGTGTCTCAGCTCTATTTTTGTGGGAAGGATTACGCAGCGATCCTCACTCACTTGCTGAGCGGATTCGCTCACGAATCGATCTACTTCTTTTACTTCAACTGCTCGCTTTAATATTACTCGTCATCGCTCTTAGCCGACCTGCTCTCCTCGCTCCACTGCAGCGTCTTCATGGACTGGCAATCGTCCTCGACAGCAGCGTAAGTATGCAGACGATAGTCGAACCAGGGGCAGGGGTGAATCGGTTTGAGATCGCCCAGCGATATGCGCTGACCCTCCTCGAGCGCTTTCCCACGACTCCGGTAACGATATTACAATTGAGCAGCGCGCCAGAGGTTCTCTTTCCTCTTTCTACTGATCACCGTGGTGCACGGCAAGCGCTTCAGGCAGCACAGCCAACGCTCCTTAGCGACGGCAGTATTGATCTGTTGGTGGGAATGATCGCTGGTCAAGGCGGAATCGACCGTTTCGCGCAAATTATTTATTTCACCGACCATCGATTGACATGCCCGTTGGCATATCAGCTTGAGAAACGAGGTTTTCAGCAACAGATCATCACTGGCGGAAGTAACGTAGCGATCGAAGCGTTCACTATGCGTGAGGATATCGACCAGCCGGGTAGTACCGCATTTATCCGCCTCGCCAATCACAGCAACCGTCTTATCGACACTACATTGCGCGTCAGTGACGGTGTGCGGAGAGTACGTTTCGATACCTTCCTCCTTCCCAATGAGAAACGGAACTATATTTTACCCTTTCCTGTCCATGAGGGAACGGCATTTATCGCATCGATCGATAGTGATGACGATTTTCTCTTCGATAACTACCGTTTCTTCGCACTCAAGCGGCCGATCGAACGTCGCATCCGTTGGTTGGGATACGAAGATCGATTCTTGCAAGCAGCGATCCGCGTAATATGGAACGCAATCTTCGTCACTGCCGACGATATAGAGCCAGTCAATCTTATTATTGCCAATAACACGACATTACCTGCTGATGTACGGGGGAATATTTTGCTCATCAACTCTGCGATTGAAAAGATGATCGATATTCATGACGTAATTCCGGGTGGGCCAGTCGCTATCGAAAAACCGCATGATCCATTTCTGGCAGGAATAGTAGTGGAAGGATTACGCGTTTGGTCTCTTTCCGACGTCACGTTCCCCGCTGGCGAGCTCCTCCTTACGAGCGGCGGCCAGCCGCTCCTCTATCGATTGACTGATCATAAGCGGCGCCTGATCTTCTTTGCTGCTGATCTCCGTTGGACAAACCTTCCGCTGACAGTTGATTTTCCGATTTTAATCAACAATATTCTCGCATGGTTCCAACCGACACCACATGGGCCGCCTGATATCTGGCATGTGGTTGGAGAGCCGCTGGCATTGAACCGATTTCCCAATCTGCAAAAGCTCATTGATCCTTATGGCAATAGACTGGAACTTGGAGAAGATAGCCGTTATTTTCGGCCTTTGCAACCAGGGTTATATACGATCGTTACAGGGCGTGGCACATACTCCCTGGCGGTTAATATCCCTGCCACTGAGTCTGTCTTTCCGGTTGATATCGCGTCTGCTCAAATAACAACGATGGCGATTTTGGATGATATTGCGGTTACAGTACAAGGAGAACGACCGCTGTGGCGTTATTTGGCTTTCTTGTCTCTCTTCGTTCTGATCGGCGAGCTCTATCTCTATGATCGCTCATTATTTGGCAATTGGCAGAGATTGAGGAGGAAGAGATGATCGAATTTGCCCGGCCGCTCTTTCTGCTCTTTCTCGTAGTTCCGCTCGGCTTTTTCGGGTGGATAATTGCCACGCGGCGTAGTTACAAAGGACTCTTCCGCGCATTCCTCGTTGCAGTGGTAATTATTGCCCTATCCGGTCCGCTGATCAGGCAGCAAGAGGTGCCGACTAATATTCACTTACTCGTCGATCTGTCAGCGAGCGTACTAGCAGCAATCGACGAGGAAGAACTGCAAAGACAGATCAATGAACTGGTAGCAGCGAATCCAAACTATCAATTCGGTCTAATCACATTCGCTGCTGAGCCGCAGTTAGTTATTCCTTTTCCATTGCATCTACCAGTTGCACCGTTGTTCCACCAAAGTGCACGGAGTAGCACCGATCTCAGCGCAGCAGTCGACCTCGCGATTGCGACTTTTCCGGATGGCGGCCGGAACAAGATCGTATTATTGAGCGATGGCAGAATCATCTACGGCCTCGATCGAGGACTAGCCAAAGCACAACTGGCCGGGGTGCCGATCTCAGTTGTTCCGCTCGGAGAAGAGGTGATACCTGATTTTGCGATCGATTCCTTTTCTCTTCCGGCAGTTGCCGAACCAGACCGGCCGTTTAAGATCGAGGTCAGTATCGCTGCAACTATCTCAGGTGAAGGAATGATCATCATCTACCGCGAAGATGAAATCATCTTTCTCCAGCAGCGAACGATCGAACGTGGAATCACTACCATCACGTTTAGCGATACTTTGAATGAACCGGGCAAGCACCATTACCGCGCGTTAGTCCGCGGTAAGGGTGACCTGATGCCGCAAAACGATATCCTCCATGGTGCGGTACAAGTCGATGGAGCAGCCTCGCTTCTTCTACTCCACGGCGCTGAAGATGCACCGCATCTGCGCCGCCTCCTTATTGCGGCAGGTCGCGGATTTGATACCTTCTCCCGTCAGGCAGGGACTATCTCGCTGGCTCAACTCGCTCCATATCGCGCAGTGATAATGAGCGATATCGTCCTCACTACTCTTACTGATACCGAGATAGCTGCTTTACGTTACTTTGTCCAAGACCTCGGCGGCGGATTATTGGTCATTGCCGGTGAAGAAGAGGTGCGCGGAATGGCGGCCGGTGGAATCGCTAATCTGCTGCCGGTATCGTATATCACGCCGCAGCGAGGAGAGGAAGCCAGGTTATGTTTGGTCTTTGTTATTGATATATCGGCCAGTATGCGTGGCCGTGTGGGAGGAGTCACTCAGCTCGACCTTGTCAAAGAGGCGGTGGTAGGAACCATCGCAACACTCGATCGCGATGACAAGGTGGGAATCATCGTCTTCAATACCCACTACGAGTGGATCGTTCCAATCCAGCCGTTAGGTGATCGCCGTGCCATCTACCGCGGCCTCTTGCCACTCAGAGCTGAAGGAGGGACGGATATTTACGGTCCGTTATGGGAAGCGATGAGCGCAATCAAAGCAACCCCAGCCCGGTTACGCCATATCATCGTTCTTTCTGATGGCGAGACGATCCAGCCCAATCGCTATTTCCGTGCCATGCTCGATTACATCGGTGCTAATAACGAGTATTTCACTCTCTCAACGATCGGCACTGGTATTGGCATCAATGATATATTATTGCAGCACCTTGCCTACCGCGGAGGTGGTCAGTTCCACTGGGCACGTGATATTCACGCTATCCCCGCGCTCACTATTGCCGACACGCAGCGTATCAGCCGGCAACGATTCATCTCCGGTGACATCGCTGTTGTCCCTTCTATTGGGCAGAAAATTCTCATGATAGAGGTGGTCATGCCTCTTCCTCGCTTAGGTGGCTATGTTCTCACCTTCCCCCGCCCGACCGCAGTCGTTGCGCTGCAAGCAGTAACGACCAATGATCCAATCTTTGCCCATTGGCGTACCGGTTTAGGAAAAGTTGCGATTCTCAATACCGATTTAGACGGCGATTGGACAGCTGAATGGCTCGCCTGGCCGCAACTCTCTCTCCTAGTGGATGAAATGATAAACTCTGTCTTTCCAGTTGGTATGCCAATTACTGGTTTAAGGCCGACAGTCGTTGTCGGAGACGAGCAGATCACAGTCAATGTTGATGCCTATGGAGCTGATGGTTGGAAGAATTTCCTCTCTTTACGCGGCTTGATCCTGCCGGGTGAGATTGAATTTTCATTCTCGCAAATCGGCCCGGGACGCTACCGCGGCCAGCTCCCTTTACTGCCAGTTGGAGGGTATCTTCTGCAGATTGAGGAACCGGCACGTGAACAACGCGTCAGGAGAATCTTCGTTGTGCCGTTCGCCGAAGAATACCGACAGATCGGCCTCGATATCGATTCCTTGATCCACATTGCCATGGCAACAGGCGGCAGTTATATCGGAGATGAAATCATCCCTCCGCCGGCAGGCAACGGAGAGGGCGTATTCACTTATCGTGATATCTCAATGTCGATTCTGCTCGGCGCCTTGCTCCTCTTTGTCGCTGAACTCGGCCTGCGCAAGCTCCCTTGGCGCATTATGAGTTAGGAATACTCTTTCAGTGGACGGAAATAGCGGTAAAGAGCACCTACACTATTACAGCGATAAATCAACTGTGTGGGCGATTGGCAGAAAAGCAGTGAGCAGATCAATCGCTGCCGTAATATCCTCTTTATGTGCTGATTCAACGACTGAATGGACATATCGAGTGGGAATCGACAATGTGATCGCTGCTGTTCCTTTCCAGACGAGTTGCAATGCACCGGCATCAGTACCGCCGCGCGGGAGGATCTCCATCTGATACGGAATCTTCTTCTCTTCTGCCAGGCGGCGGAACGCCTTTACCAGACCCGGATGGGAGATAGAGGCTGAGTCTTTGATCTTTATCGCCACTCCGGCACCGAGTTTGGTGATGTGTTCTGCTGCTGGCACATTGGGTAGATCACAGGCGAGCGTTACATCGAGCGCGATACTGATATCCGGTTTAACTTCAAATCCTACGACTTTTGCTCCGCGTAGCCCGACCTCTTCTTGGGTGGTGCCGATAAAATGAATCTCAGCCACATTCTCCTTGGTCTGTTTGATTGCCTCCAGCCCAACGTAGATGCCGATCCGATCATCGAGCGCCTTACCAGAGACGAGATCGCCATAGGAGATAAAATCTTGGCGTAACGTTATCGGATCGCCGATCTGCACTAACTCAGTTACTTTTTCTTTCGGTAAGCCGAGATCGACGAATAGATCTTTTATATCCAACGGTTTTTTACGGTCCTCTTCTGTGAGAATGTGAACCGGTTTCGTACCGATCGCTCCAATAAGCGGCTTAGATGAGGTGTGAACTGTAATCCGTTGAGCAATCAGTGTTTTGGGATCGAATCCTCCTACCGGATGGATTCGCAAGAACCCCGTCTCTTTATCGATATGACTAACCATAAAGCCGATCTCATCCATATGTGCTGCAATAGCGACAACACAGCGATCAGTAGAAGCAGTAGAAGAGGTCTTTTTCCCTTGTTTAGTGGCGATAATGTTCCCTAACCGATCAGTACGGATCGCATCGACATGCCCGGTTAAATCTTCTTTTATCAGAGAGCGGATTTCCTCTTCTCTCCCAGGAATACCGCATCCTTGGCTCAGCTTTTTTAGTAACTTCATCTCTTCTCCTTGGTGGGTGATATTTTTCACTGACAACATTAATTCTGCTTACCTATTTCCAGTCGGTTTGCCGACTGAATCCAATCTATAGTAACATGGGGAGAAAGAATTTGCAATCCGTACAGGAAAATGTATAAAATATGGCGGTGATGTTCTTATGATACCAATTCGCGATTACCGCCGGAGCAGTCACTTCCCGCTTGTCACAGTGACGTTGATCATCGTCAACCTCCTCGTATTCTTCTATCAAAGTTATCTGGAAAGGAAAGAGCTGGTGCTGAACGATGCCCGTCCCTGGCTCGCGCACGGGTTTGAAACCCCACCCGCCTTCAACCCCGATACCTATCGTCTCCATCGCTTGCGCGGTGGTGATCGATTGATGTACCCGGTTACTGCGGCAGATTATTTTATCCTTCAGTTTGGACTCATCTCCGGTGAATTATTAAACAGAATCGATCTGCCGCCAGCAAGTCCTTTTCCTCTTATACTGACTATCTTTACCTCAGCCTTTCTCCATGGTGGATTGTTACATCTGTTAGGAAATATGCTCTATCTGTGGATATTCGGTGATAATGTGGAAGATGCAATGGGGCGGGTGAAGTTCTTCCTCTTTTACCTTCTCTGCGGTGTTGGTGCTGCGGCAGCGCAGATCTTTTCCGGGCCACCGGCTGCGATACCGATGATCGGAGCGAGCGGTGCGATTGCCGGAGTGTTGGGTGCTTATCTCGTACTCTTTCCCCGTTCGCAGATTCTAACGCTAATACCGATCTTCTTTTTTATCCGTCTTATCTATCTGCCAGCGATCTTGCTGCTCGGTCTGTGGTTCCTGTTACAGATCTTCAGTGCTGCCATCGGAGGGGCGCAAGCAGGCGGAGTGGCGTGGTTAGCTCACATCGGCGGATTTGTCGTCGGGATACTCCTTGTTTTTGGCTTTAAACGACGCGGTTTCCCTGTCGGTCTCTTTGACATATGGCAAAGCAATCGCTGGTGAATGCAAATACTTCTCCTCTGTAGCCGGGCTCGTCCCTGCTGCCCGACGTGAATAGGTTTACCCTAAGCTCTTTTGTACCCTGCACTAGCAACGGATTGACTGCGAGCTTGCGAGAATCGGTAAGCGGTAAGTGCTGTGTGATGCTGATGAAAAAGATCGATTTATTAGTTGCGGAGATCGGAAGCACAATAACGAAAGTAAAAGGACTATCGTTACAAGACGAACCAACCTTATTAGGTACTGGAGAAGGTTTGACAACCGTCCTTGCCGGAGATGTCATGCTCGGTTTGCAGCGAGCGCTGAACGCTCTTGCTACTGACTTAAAACTGGTGCATGGCAATGAAGTAGCACCTTTCTCATTTGATGATAATGGCAATTGTCAAATCGCAGGTATTCCGTTGTGGGCCTCTTCCAGTGCCGCCGGCGGATTGAAGATGACTGTTCATGGACTCGTTTATGCGATGACAGTGCGTGCGGCACGGGAAGCGGCTCTCGGAGCAGGAGCAGTCCTCCATCTGGTGACAGCAGGCAAAATAGGAGCACAAGATCTTAAGCAGATTGCAGAGATCACGCCAAATATCATTCTTCTTGCCGGTGGAGTGGAGGGAGGAGAGAGAGAGACCGCTATCTACAATGCACGCCAACTCGCTGCCATAGATAGTAAAACACCCATTATTTACTGCGGCAACAGCGCAGCAAGAGGAGAAATCAGCCGCATCTTCAATGGTACCGCACACAGCCTTACTATTGTGGATAATGTTTATCCCCGGCTTGATGAGCTTAATATAGAACCTACCAGACGAGCGATCCAACAGGTCTTTGAACGCCATATCATCACTGCTCCGGGCATGGATCGGATTGGGGAGCTCGTCTCTGGCAAGATCATTCCGACTCCCGGAGCAGTAATGGAAGCAGCCAAGTTGCTGGCAGCTGATATCGATGATTTAGTCGTAATTGATATTGGTGGTGCAACAACAGATGTGCATTCTGTAACAGAAGGTTCAGCAGAGATTGCGGAAATTCTCATTGCGCCAGAACCACGGGCAAAGCGGACGGTGGAAGGAGATTTAGGGCTCTTTGTCAGCGCGAAGAGCACCGTTGATTCGATTGGCAATGAGAAACTTGTTGCCGAATTAAAATTAGCGGGTAAAGAGCTACCGATCAGTCCTATTCCGACAACACCGATAGAAGAAAGATTTACACTTCGATTAGCGCAAGAGGCGATCGTAGTGGCGCTGCGGCGTCATACCGGACGAATTAGAGAACTCTACGGACCGACAGGCCGGATAATGATCGCCGAAGGGAAGGACTTAAGCAAAGTGAAGTGGATTATCGGTACCGGCGGGTTCTTTGCCCGCAATTCCAATGGCAAAGGATTATTGATAGAGATGTTGGCAAATAATAAGAATAAGAGCGAACTCTCCCCGCCGTCGGGAGCGAAGGTATTGATCGATCATAATTACATAATGTCTACTGCGGGAGTGATTGCGCAGCAATACCCCACGCAAGCTGTAACGTTGTTAAAAGAGAGCCTCGGACTGGCGTGATTGCGACTACCACAGAGATAGGTCATAGATTCGAGGTGACAGGTCTTTGGTTAAAGGAAGGAATATGAAGATCATGGGGAATCCCAACGATGCTAACCTAACCCGGACAAGCCGGAAATCCCAATGACCAAATCTCAATTTCCAAACAATAACCAAATCCCAATAACCAAACTTCTATGAACGATTGTCAACAATCGAGGAAAAGACTCCGGCCTTTCTGTTTGAGATTTTGGTCATTGGTCATTGAGATTTGTTTGGAAATTGGTGCTTGGAATTTGTGATTTCAATTCCTTCCCATTTTGCGCAAGACTTCAGATTTTAGTATCTAA
>JAJHSB010000070.1 GCA_022684035.1 Candidatus Acetothermia bacterium
ATCTCAAACAGAAAGGCCGGGGTCTTTTCCTCGATCGTTGACAAATCGCTCATAGAAGTTTGGTTATTGGGATTTGGTTATTGTTTGGAAATTGAGATTTGGTCATTGGGATTTCCGGCTTGTCCGGGTTAGGGGCAAAACAAACGACGGAGGCTAAAGTAACGGGATTGCTTCGGTTACACCTTGTGCGGACACGCACAGGCAGACGGGCTCTGGCTCTGAACCACCCGCGGTCTTTGTGAAGATATCGTTGTGATTCTCGGTAGGTCCAGCCATGCCGTGCCCGTTAAAGTAAGGAAATGAGTCTTTCGCAAAGACCTTGCCTGAAGTGTGAGGAACTAAAAAATTTGAGAATATTGCGGCAGCTGCGCAATTGATAACGATTTAAATGGTAGCGGTCTTCACAGTACCCGTAACTCTCCTTTTGGAAAACTGGTCAACACTTCGCATCCATCAGCGTGGATGAGAATATCGTCTTCTATTCTTACTCCTCCAAAACCGGAAAGATATATTCCTGGTTCGATAGTGACGACCATCCCTTCCTCTAATATATCTTCGCTTAATAAGGACAGGCGGGGCTGTTCATGTACTTCAATACCGAATCCATGACCTAACCCATGGCCGAAATGATCTTTATATCCGGCTACATCGATTACATCGCGCGCTTGTTTGTCTATCTCCTTGCCGTGCTTCCCTGCTGCTGCCGCTGCGAGACCAGCTCGATTCGCGGTGAGAACAATATCATAGATTTCCTGCGCTTTGGCAGTAACTTTACCAACAGCGAAGACTCGTGTTATGTCAGAACAATAACCACCGGCTCTAACTCCGATATCAAACAGCAATAGATCACCACGCTTAACTTTTCTGTTACCGGCACGATAATGAGGCAGGGCACTATTCTCACCTGCAGCAACGATCAGATCGAAGGCGACTTTCTCTGCTCCGGCTTTACGCATGATAACTTCCAACTCTAATGCGATCTCCGCTTCTGTCATCCCGGGTGTGATTTGTGTAAGAATCTTTTCCAGTGATGATTCGGTTAAACGAATTGCGTTGCGAATACGAGTTATCTCTTCTTTATCTTTACAACGGCGTAATTGTTCTACCTCTTCTTTGAGCGGAACGAGTTCGATCGTAGGGAGTTTTCCCCGTAAATTTTCGACGAGCGAATAGCTGGTACAGTTAGAGCTTATTCCTAATCGGGTTATTTTCGTCTTGATCACTGCAGCAGCAACATCATCAAGGTACTTTCCTTTCACTTGGTGTAGAGGGATTCCCTTAACTTCGTTTTGCACCTGCTCAATATAACGGGAATCAGTGAAGAAACTCTCCTCTTCCGCAATGATCAGGACAGCAGTTGATCCACGGAATCCCGATAGATAATAGATATTCGCTGCATCGGATGATTCGAAATTGAGGGTGATAAAACCATCTATTTCTTTTTCGCGTAATTTAGATAAAAGTTTCGCTCTGCGTTCTTTGTAAATCTTCATTATTTGTTTTTGGCGGTACAATTACGACAGTATCCGTATATCTGCATGTTACGACTAATTATTTCAAACTCTTTTTCCGCGGCCAGCTTTTCGATCTCGTTGGTGATCGCTATTGCAGGGAATTCGATCACTTGACTACAGCCTGTGCAGACGAAATGGTCATGGTCTTGTCTGCCGAAAATATGTTCATAATGGGCGTGCGCTTCTCCTAAATCGACCACCCTCACCAGACCAGCTGCGACAAGTAAGTCGAGTGTCCGATATACTGTGGAAGAAGAGATCTGTGTTGATTCATGCAATCGTTTCCATAGATCTGCAACTTCAAAATGATGATCCATCAAGAATATCTCTTCGACGATTCGGTCACGCGTCTCTGTAATATTATGATTATGCAACTTAAGGTAACGACGAAAGACTTCTATTGCGTCGCGAGTTTTCTTTGTAGTCATAATCTTCTTATATCATATCACCAAATTCTCTGCTTGTCAAAAAAAGCAAAGACTGATGAGGCTGTCTAAAAACTGTTGCTTCCATAGGAAATCGTCATTCCCGCGAAAGCGGGAATCCAGTATTTTATGTACTGATTCCCCGTTTTCACGGGGACGATGTCTGGATTGCCCGATCAAGCTTGCCCTCTGACTTGATCAGGGGAGGGGGTCGGGCAATGACAAAATTGGAGTTTTTAGACAAGCTCTGATATAATTCTTTTATGGTTACGCTTAAAGATCTTCGCCGAGAAATAGCAGTTATTGCAGTGTTAGTTGAAGAACAGATACCGCAGATCAATAGCGCCACTCGGTGCGAAGAGTTGCGTGTCCAGCTATTAGGTCGCAAGGGTAAGGTGGCACAACTCTTCAAATTGCTTGGGGAGTTATCTCCCCAAGAGCGCCCGATTGCTGGTCAATTATTAAACGAGCTGAAAGAGAAAGTAACCGCGGCGCTTGCTGGCCGAGTGACTGTTTTGGGATCAGTAGCAGAACGATCAGACTTTACCACTGAATGGATTGATATTACTTTACCGGGGACGTACCATCCTTACGGTCATTTTCATCCTCTATCGCAGGTACAGCAAAAGATCGAGGAAATATTTTTGCGGATGGGATTTACCGTCGTTGCTGGCCCAGAGATTGAAACAGAATACTACAACTTTGAAGCGCTTAATATACCGGTGCATCATCCAGCCCGCGAAGAATGGGATTCTTTCTATATCGATGAAACGCATCTTCTCCGCGCCCATACCTCTCCAGTGCAGATTCGGATTATGGAAGAGAAAAAACCGCCCCTGCGTATTATCTGTCCCGGCCGTTGTTATCGGCGTGATAACCAGGATGCTACTCATTCTCCGGTCTTTCATCAAGTAGAAATGTTGTGGGTGGAGAAAGATCTTTCACTTGCTAACTTAAAGTATATAATCGAGTTATTCGTCAAGGAATTCTTTGGAGAAAGATACCAAATGCGTTTCTTGGCTGACTTTTTTCCGTTTACTGAACCTTCGATACAAGTTCATATTCGTTCTCCCCATTCCACTGAATGGTTAGAGATTATGGGAGCAGGAATGGTTGATCCGATTGTCTTCCAAAAAGTCGGTTATGACCCGGAACAGGTCACCGGGTTTGCCTTCGGCCTGGGAATCGAACGGATGGCGATGCTCCGCTACAAAATTGATGACATCCGTCTCTTTTTCCAGAATGATTTGCGCTTTCTGCACCAGTTTTAATCGATATTGACAGTTAGAATTTGCTCTGATCTTAATGTAATTGAGTTGCCGCGTCTTAAGCGAAGACAAGGTCAGCAGAGATACAAAATCTCACCACGCGTTTTCACAAAGAATCGTAAATGTCAGATTTATCACTGCCAAACGGGATGTCTCTTTGGAAGTGAATTGTTATCATATAACTCATAATGAAGATCGAAAAACTTATCATTGCGGTCATATTATTAATCTTACTCTGGACACCTCTTAATTCTGAACAAGCAACTGGCATCACTCACCGCCGGGTGCGCGTCGTTATCGATCCAGGACAAGGCGGTCGAGATCCAGGAGCGATCGGCATAGGCGGTGTTCGGGAAGCAGATATAAACTTGGCTATCGGGCGCCTTATTTTCTTAAAGGCGCTCA
Organism: Candidatus Acetothermia bacterium; assembly: GCA_022684035.1. GTDB lineage: Bacteria > Bipolaricaulota > Bipolaricaulia > UBA7950 > UBA7950 > UBA7950. Next base: position 3,613 of record JAJHSB010000070.1, read on the forward strand.
CCGACCCACTGATTGAGATCATTCTTACACGTAGTGATGATCGATTTATCGAGCCGATTCAACGTGCTCTCTTTGCTAATAGTGTCAAAGCGGATCTATTCGTAAGCATCCACGGCAATGGATTTCGCGACCCACGGGCACATGGAATTGAGACTCTGATCCATACAGCGGCGGGGCAAGAGAGCTATTTGCTCGCGGAAGTGATCCAGCGCCATCTGATTGATAATCTCGGCGCGCGCGACCGGGGAGTCAAGCGACAGTTCCTTTTTATCAGGCGAGCCCAGATGCCGGCCGTGCTCGTAGAAGTCGGGTTTGTTACTAACCCGCGTGAAGGACGTCTTTTGCAGACGTTCGCATATCAATCTCAAATTGCAACAGCGATCCTCGCGGGGATTAGAGAATTTGTGACAACGCATAGTCACTTATTTGAAAGAGCAACCGCAACAAGATAGATATCGACTAAAAAGATATTTTTTATCAGACTATTTTCTACTTCGTAAATAGCTTGATACTATCCCGTTTCCATGTTATTGCAAAGAGTGGTTCCTTCTTTAGATTATGCATCGCCTATAATCGTTAGTCCTATCTGAACTGGTGGAGCTCACTCCACAGTTAATGCGATTGCGCAAGCGATTTCTGGAAAACTGACCGTTGCCAGGAGAAAGATGGGTGCAGCAGGAACTTGACAGCGCTGCAAAGAGAATTTACACTATTGATGGAAGCGAATGGGTCCTGGTGGGTCTCCTGGTCTTCAAAACCAGTGTGGGGTGCAAACGCCCTGGGTGGGTTCGATTCCTACCGCTTCCGCCAATTTACAAAATTAGGATTTTGGGCGAGGCAATCTCGTCCTAAAACTCCAATTTTGAAAAATGGCGGTACCTTTTGGACAAAATCCGAACTTACTTTGACGAAAATCCGACCTGATTTCGCCCCGCCGCCGCTCGCTGACGCTCGCCGCCGAGCAAAATACTCTTTGCATTTTTGAATTTGCGCGTGCCCACCAAAAAATTTTTTCAATTAAGGAAAAGAGTATTTTGCTCGGCTCTGCTCTGGACGAGCAGGGCGGCGGGGCTACGCTCGGGCGGCTCGGCATTCCCCCCTTGAACCCCCCTGCCGAGCCGCCCTCGCGGGAGAGTTCAATTTTTCGGCGGGCTTCAATAAAATCTTTTCCTTGCCCCTCCCGCCCGATGCGGAAAAGGTTAAGGAACTCCCTTTGGAATTGATGAAATGAAAAGAATTTGATAACATTGAGATATAAGGCATGTATCTATTATATATACCATTTTCCATACATTATAGTATAATATGTCCACAATAGGCAAAAATATAAAACGACTACGACAAGAAAAGAGGCTTTCACAAGACAAGCTCTCCAAACTTGCCGATTTGTCGCTCAATACGGTTGTTAAGATAGAGTTAGACGATAGTCCTAATCCCACCATTGAGACGGTTCAGAGGATTGCGAAAGCCCTTGAAGTTTCAGTTGATGATTTATTGAAGAAATAACTATGCAACAAACAAGAAACCTACTCACAATTAAAGAAGCGAGCCGTTGGGCAAGTGATTTTCTGAAACGAGATATTAGTGAATCTAACATCTCGTATTTGGTGCAATACGGAAAAGTGCGAAAGCACAACAGAGATAGCTCAGTGCTTATAGATATAAACGACTTAAAGAAGTATTACGAATCTTATCGTGGATGGCGGGAGATAAATTGGAAAAAGCGACTTGGTGATGATTTGAATTGGGCTTTATCTTTTGACCATCTCCGAGAAAAAGATACAACGAAACACGTTCATCGTTTGCACCCCTATAAAGGCAAGTTTATTCCGCAACTTGTACAGTATTTCATTGGCGACCATACGGATGATTTTAAGAAAGAAGTTTATTTTAGTCCTGGTGATATAATTCTTGATCCATTTTCTGGCTCCGGCACAACACTTGTGCAGGCGCATGAAATGGGCATGCATTCAATCGGCATTGATATTTCCCATTTCAATTGCATAATTACTGAAACAAAATTATTGCCCTACGATTTCCTGTCGGTGGAAAACGAAATAAGAAAAGTAAAGGAGGCAATTACGAGCTATGAAACCGACGGCAACATCACTGCTTTTGAAAAGGAGTTATTGGCGCATATGGCTGATTTCAATAACAAATACTTCCCAAGTCCAGCATTCAAGTACAAAGTACAGAGAAAACAAATAAATGAGGAAAAATACGCGGTGGAGAAAGAGAAGGAATTTTTAAAAACTTACGATGAGCTTGTCAAAAAATATGGCATTGAGCTTAACCACTTTTCTGCCCAAAACTTTTTGGATAAGTGGTATATCCGAAATGTCCGCAAAGAAATTGATTTTGCGTTTGAACAAGTCAAGAAAATTAGGGATATAAAAAACAAAAAGATTTCGGCAGTCATTTTAAGTCGCACTATTAGGTCGTGCCGAGCCACGACACACTCGGATTTAGCCACCCTCAAAGAGCCGCAAGTAACTACTTATTATTGCTGGAAGCATAAGAAAATCTGTAAACCACTTTTCTCAATAAAATCATGGTTTGACCGCTATGCAACCGATACGCTTTGCCGGCTCAAAACCTTTGCCAAGCTAAAAACCGATTCACATTACGCGGTTCTTCCGGCAGATTCACGTACCGTGGATATTTTTAAGGAAATTGAAAAGTGCAACAAAAATTTCTCTATGCTATTAAAAAAACAAAAAATTAGGGGTATTTTTACTTCTCCCCCCTACGTAGGACAAATTGATTATCATGAACAGCACGCTTACGCTTACGATCTTTTTGGATTTGAGCGCAAAGATGAGTTAGAAATCGGCCCGCTTTACAAAGGTCAAGGTGCCGAAGCGCGCGCTTCATACATACAGGGTATTGCAGACGTGCTGAATAATTGCAGGAGATTTATGGTTAATGGTTATGAAGTATTCTTGGTTGCAAATGACAAATGGAATCTATACCCTGCAATTGCAGAAAGAGCCGGCATGAGAATTGTAAATCAATTCAAGCGGCCAGTATTGAATAGAACCGAGCGGGATAAATCGCCCTATTCAGAAATAATTTTTCATCTAAAAAACGGAAATTAATATGGCTTTATCAAAATCACAAAAAGAAAGGATTGCGACACTGCTTGAAAGAAAAATTGAGGACAAGTTGCACCGTTATGCACGCGAAACCTCCTCGATGCCCTTTCTAACTCGTCTTATCCAAGACAGCGAAAAAGTCGCTGCTTATTCTTTCATACACTCAATCGCTACCACGTTAGGGATGTCAATTTATGAGGATGTTTCAAAAATTATCGCCGAAGAAACGGCTGATGAATGTTTTACAAAATATGATGTCGGCGGCGTTATTTCGCGTGAGCAAAAATCTGTCATTGATGACATAGTAAAGAGCCTTCGCAACGATGAGGGGAAAGTAAATCATGCGGCAGAAGTAAAACGAGTATTATCTGCTTCCGCCAAAGACGGCAAAGCGCAAAAAGAAGGTCGGATCGCTGATTTTTATATGAAGCGTGGCGGCAAAGAATATTACTTTGAGATTAAAACGGTGAAGCCGAACATTGATGTATTCACTAAGTCCAAAACAAAACTTTTAGAATGGGTCGCGCACCGACGAAGCCCCATTAAGGTTTTTCTCGCTTTTCCATATAATCCCTATCACCCGCAACCCTATGAGCGATTTACTGAACAAGGCGTTTTAGAGAAAGGCGAAGAATTTTTGATTGGAAAAGAATACTGGGATTTTCTCGGTGGCGAGAATACTTTTGAGGAGTTGCTGACCTTATTTGACGATGTAGGTAAAAAATTCAAGGAAAGAATTAAAGCCAAAATCCAAGAGGTAGCACGAGAGAAAATGTCTAGCTAAATGTTATGAACGGACGAGATCCACACCAAGCATTAAAAAGTAAAGTTTTAGGACAAACGCGTTCAAGCAATGCTAATTTCGTTTTGGCGAAACTTCAATGGAGTAAAGATGATGTTGGTTACAGCTTGCATGTATCACCAAGTTCTTTCAGTACCTATGGCATACAAGCCACGGATTTTTTGAGCTTTTTGGGATTTGAGCGTAGTGGATGTTCCTTTGTGGATAGCCGACAATGCTATGTCCGCTGGGTGGATAAAAACTTTGATGTTAATGCTTTTGCAGGATTCTTTGATACCGCTTATCGCAATTTAACCGACGCGCAAAAGGATTTAGAAAAGTGCGGTTTCTTTTTTGATCAGCCAGAGGGTTGGGGTTATTTCTTCGGCAGAAGCTCCGGTGGTAGAGGGCGTGATTTTCAAATGGCGGGCGATGGGCATACCGCAATGTCTGTGAAGCAAATGAAGCAGAGCGAGGACGATGTTTTTCTCTACAAATTTACATGGTTGGAAAGTGCCCACGACAAAGGGTGGGTGATACATTATCGTCCAAAACATCCGCCATTATCGTCAGAGTTGCAAAGCGTTTTTGGATTTCTGGGACTTCAGAATTTCCAGCAGTGCCCGGAATATGATTTTGAGCCTTGTCATTGGCGCTCAATCGCTTTTGAAGAGAGAGGAAATAGCGTTTTTGATAGTAACGCAAATACCGCGCACGGATGGTTTGATTCACACGCACAACACTTTTCTTCGGGCATTCAAAAACTGCTTTCTGCCAATTCCGAAATTGAAAAATCAGGTCTTACATTTCTCCCGTTTCAAAAACCGACAGAGCGTCTGAACATTGATATTGAAAGGAGAATTGAACGCCCAAAATCTGCTTCAAAATCGGCGGGAGTTACTTCTTTTGATGTAGCAATTTCATTTGCGGGTACTGAACAAAAATACGCAGAGGAATTGGCGACAATTCTAAAAGAAAAGGCGCAGGATTTTCAGTTTTCTACGATGAATTTTACCCAGAATATCTTTGGGGTAAAAATTTGTTTGATACTTTTGACGAAATTTTTCGAAAACGTGCTCGTTACCGTGTAATTTTTGCCTCGAAAGATTATAAAGAGCGCGTTTGGACTAACCATGAGCGACAAAGCGCACAAGCCCGTGCCCTCAATGAGAAAGGAAGGGAGTATATTTTACCCATTAAAGTTGATGATGTAGAATTGGATGGGATACCACCAACTATCGGTTATGTACCACTCAAGAAGGGTGTTGATAAGATAGCGGAACTTTTGATAAAGAAATTGAAGTCATAAAGCCCGCCGAAAAAATTGAACTCTCCCGCGAGGGCGGCGGGGCGAAATCAGGTCGGATTTCCGTCAAAGTAAGTTCGGATTTTGTCCAAAAGGTACCGCTTATTTTAAACAGAGAAGGGGGTGAAGATATTGCCTCACGAACGAATACGGTTGACGCAATACGTAAAGAGCGCTGGTTGAGCAGCCAAAATGGGTCCGGGAGACCTACACAAAGTATTGAGCCGATTGAATCTGCCTGCTGATCCGCGGGTGCTGGTCGGAATATCAACCAGTGACGATGCCGGCGTTTACCAATTAACCGCTGATTTAGCATTGGTCCAGACGGTAGATTTCTTCACTCCTATCGTTGATGATCCGTACGCTTTCGGTGCGATAGCTGCCGCCAATGCACTAAGTGATATCTATGCCATGGGGGCGCAACCGCTCACTGCGCTCAGCATTCTCTGTGCCCCTACCAGCGATGATCTTGGGGTATTAGTAGAGATATTACAAGGCGGAATCGATAAGCTAACCGAAGCAGGAGTTGCTCTTATTGGCGGCCATACCGTTACTGATCCTGAACTAAAATGCGGATATGCCATTACCGGAACAATCGATCCTACTAAGATAATTACCAACAGCAACGCCCAGCCTGGGGATCAACTTATACTTACGAAACCGCTGGGGACAGGAATCATCGCTACGGCACAGAAAGGTGATGTAGCCTCACCAGCGAGCATCTCCGCTGCAAAAGAGACGATGCTCGCCTTAAATAGCGAAGCAGCGGTACAAATGTGTCGTATTGGTGTCAATAGTTGTACCGATATAACAGGATTCGGCTTATTGGGACATCTGTATGAGATGGCGTCAGCAAGCAAAGTAGGTGTAGAATTAAGCTATTGTCAGATTCCGCTCCTTCCACAAGTAGGTGAATATATTGCTGACGGCTTGATCCCCGGTGGTCTCAAGCGTAATCGCGAGTATATCAGCGAGCATGTACAGTTTGCCTCCTCTCGCTCAGAGGCCGATCACGCTGTGCTGTTTGACCCCCAAACGTCCGGTGGGTTGTTGATATCTCTTCCTTCTGATCGAGCTAAAAAATTAGTCGATATTCTGTGCAGCAAAAAGATCACCGCTGCAATCATCGGTCGTGTAGTTGAGTTACGTGATAGATATATCACCGTAAGATAGTTCTTCTCCCAAAAAGTTGGTAAGATCATGAAGATTCGAGGGATCAAGGATTCGAGGGAAATGCTTATAAAATCCTTACTAAAAAATAAGCACTTGAACCCTTGAATCCTTAAATCCTTGAATCCTTTCTAGCTAAATTGGAGAAAAACCATTAAAGCGAAGAGGTTAATCTTTATATGCGTACAGGACTAATACAAATTTACACCGGTAATGGCAAAGGGAAAACAACGGCAGCGATCGGATTGGGGGTTCGTGCTGTCGGGCAAGGGTTGCGCGTTCATATGATCCAGTTCTTAAAAGGAGGAGATAATTTTCCCCAGTATGGTGAAATAACCTCGATTAAGCGATTATCACAATTCACTGTAGAACAATTCGGATTGCCGCATTTTGTTTATCCGAATAAGATCAGTGCTGAAGATCAACGAATAATTGATACAGGAATAATGCGAGCCCGGCAAGTGCTGATTGCTGGAGAGCACGATCTGGTAATCCTCGATGAGATTAATGTTGTATTGAAGCTTGGTCTGGTAAAACTTCCGGTTGTGCTGGAATTACTTAAGCAGCGTAGGAAAGGCGTGGAAGTAGTTTTAACGGGCCGAGATGCCTTGCAAGAGCTGATTGATATTGCCGATTTAGTCAGCAATATTACGGAAATCAAACATCCGTTTACAAAAGGTATTCCAGCGCGCAAAGGAATCGAATTTTAAATTACCGCACGTAACTATACCGGTAGATAGAGAGAAGGTGGAAGATGGAAGAGAGAAAGAAGAAAGTGAAAGACTACTTCAGTCTTCAGCCTGCTTTAACCTTCGGTCTTCAATCTTAAACGGATAACCTGAGTAATTACTATGACAATAGGATCACAAAGAACACTCAATGATCTCCAGTTCCACAAAATAAAGGAGATCGTTGCACGATTTGCCTCTTCCCGTCTTGGAGCTGATGCGATCGATCAATTTACGCCGACAAATGATCGCGAGCAATTGGAAACCGAGATTGCGCAAGTGGAGGAGGTCATCGCGTTATTTACCAACCAGAAATCCTTTTCATTAGCAGGAATCCACGATCTCCGCCCTTTGCTTAAGCAGGCTACAGAGCAGACATCGCTTGACTTGAAGGATTTTGTCATCATACAAGAGATGTTATCAGCCACCAGACGCATTCGTGAACAGGTTGATAATCTTGAGGGATTCCCGTTGCTGCGAAGAACTGCAAATAGACTCTCTTTACCGGATAGACTGGAAAACTTTATTCTTCGTACGATCGATGACCGTGGTAGTCTCCGTCCTGACGCTTCTCCGCTTCTCAAAGAGCTCACAGATAAGCGGCGAACACTGGAAGCAAGCATCGAACGCCGGCTGCAGGCGTTCATTGACCGCTCGCCAGAATTAATTAGCGAATCAGTAATCACACGTCGATCAGGACGGTTGGTGATACCGATCAAAAGTGGGGCAATAGGCGCAATGGAATTCGTTGTTCACGACAGGTCGGCTACAGGACAAACTTTGTATGCCGAGCCGGCTTCGGTGGTAGGAGCGAATAATGCTATCGTAGAGATAGAGAGCTCTATTCGCTCCGAACGACTGCGCATCTTGCGCCAATTGACAGCGGCGTTTAAGGCAGAAGAAGGCTTGCTGCTCCGTAATCAGATATACCTTGCTCATATCGATTCTCTCTTTGCCCGCGCCGGTTATGCAATCGCGCATCGCTGCTCATTTCCCCGAATTGGCTCACCCTTCCTGACGCTAATTGAAGGTCGTCACCCTCTTCTTCCACAAGACAAGGTTGTACCGATCTCGCTCAGCGTCGGCAAAGGGCAGCAAATGGTGGTAATCACCGGTCCTAACACCGGGGGAAAAACAGTCACATTAAAGACGATCGGCCTGCTCATGTTGATGGTGCAAACAGGGATTCCTATACCCGCATCGGCAGATAGCGCTTTTCCGGTTGTCGATAAGATATATACCGACATCGGAGATGAACAATCGATCGAGCAGAATCTATCCACTTTTTCCGGACATCTGAAAAATATTGTTGAGATTATCAAAGAAGCTGATTCATCTTCTCTCCTCTTACTTGATGAGCTGGGAGCTGGTACCGACCCTCAGGAGGGAGCTGCTCTGGGATTAGCAATTATGGAAGACCTTCTGGAGAAGGGATCTTTCGTCGTTATTTCCACTCATCTTACACCACTGAAGTATTTTGCGATCAAGCACCCAGCGATCAAACCCGCTGCTATGGAGTTTGATCATACCACTCTTTCTCCCACTTTCCGCGTCATCGAAGGTACTGCAGGTAGAAGTAATGCATTTATTATTGCCGAGCGACTTGGGTTAAATACTCGTTTGATCGAGCGGGCAAAGAGATCTCTCTCACAAGGAGAGATTCGCGCTGAAGATATCCTGGCAGAGTTAGAACATAATAAACAGGTGATAAATGAGTATAAAAACCGCGCCGCACACCAACTAAAAGAGGCAGAAACGCTGAAAGATAAGTACATTACGCTCCTTGCTACCTTTGAAGAGAGAAAAGAAGAAGAAATATCGCAACGTATCCGCAAGCTCGATTCCTTTTTACGCGATAGTCAACGCCAGGTGGAAGAGGCTTTAGCCAATCTCAGTCACTCATCTCCGCCAGCACAGCCTCAACTATCACAATACTATAATGAAATTGCTAATCTGCGCGTAAAGCTGCAAGCAGAGACCGTGGCATTTGACAAAGAACGAGCAGGTAAAAGACACAGCCACCATCCGTTGCAGAAAATCACTGTCGGTCAACTCGTCCATATCAACAGCGTCAGTAGAGACGGACGCATCATTGAGTGTTCATCAGGAAAGAAGGTAGGAGTGCTGGTAGATAACATCCGTTTTTATACTGAATTAGATGACCTTTCCCCTCCCCAAAAGTTACGCAAACCAGGTAAAAAACCGGCACTGATTCACCAACCATATATCGACCATGTAGACCTGGAACTCGATGTACGGGGAATGACAGTCCGCGACGCAATACGTCAAACAGAAACCTTTATTGAGCGGTTATTACTGGCTGATATCAGCAGCGCTCGTATTCTCCATGGCAAAGGGAGTGGTACACTACGACACGAGATCCGCCAATTCCTCTCTGCCTGTTCCTTTGTCAAGACCTTCTATTCAGCGCAGCCACAGGCAGGAGGCGAAGGAGTCACGGAAATAGAATTATCCAAAGATGATGATCAAGCTTAAGAGGAATATAAATAAACCGCAGAGGACGCAGAGAGAGAGCGCGCTGAGCGAGATAAAAAATAAGAACTCTGTACCCTCTGCGTGCTCTGCAGAGTGAATATGAAAGTGAGCAAGATAAAAATACGGGCAGCGGCAATCACGGTCAGTGATCAGGGAGCAGCAGGTAAGCGAGAAGATCTCAGTGGGCCGCTCTTGGTAGATGCGCTAACAAAGATGGGGGCTGAAGTAGCTGGGCAGAAGATCGTTGCGGATGATCGGGAGAAGATCGCACATGCGCTTATCACCTTTGCTGACGAGATGAAAGTTGATCTGATCATTACAACTGGCGGCACCGGCCCTGCTCTCCGCGATCTTACTCCTGAAGCCACCCGCGCAGTTATCGACCGTGAAATAGATGGGATTGCTGAAGCACTTCGGTTTACAGGTTATAATAAGACTCCGCTCGCTGTCCTGTCGCGTGGGATCGCCGGTCTCCGAGGGCGCTGCCTGATCGTAAATCTTCCCGGCCACCCACGTGCAGTTTGCGAGGGGATGGAAATATTGATCCCGATTCTACCGCACGCTCTCCAGATGATCCGTGGAGAACAACTTGAACATGGATAAGACTACGCACTGTGACCGTTATAGTTCCCCGTTGCTCAGTGTGGAAGAGGCGCTCTCCCGAATATTGACGGGCATTTACGCATTACCTCCGACTACGGTTTCAATCCTTACTGCCCTGGGAGGGGTATTGGCAGAAGATGTTAGAGCGGATAGAGATCTACCGCCGTGGGACAATGCCGCAATGGACGGCTATGCTGTGCGAGCCGATGATCTGACCTTAGCATCCCCGAAACGACCGGTTCATCTACGGATTATCGCTGAAATACTGGCAGGAGATGTTACTGATACTGTAGTTGCGGTCGGAGAGGCGGCGAAGATTATGACCGGGGCACCGCTGCCGCAAGGGGCCAATAGTGTGGTGCGTTCTGAGGATACAACGGAAAGTGATGGCTGGGTGGAGTTTGTCGTTCCTCCGGCCCGCGGCATTAATATTCGCCGTAAAGGTGAGGATGTACGCGCAGATGAACTTGTACTGCCGCAGGGCACTCTGTTACGACCACCTGAGATCGCAATGCTCGCTGCCATAGGACGACGCAACGTAAAGGTCATTAGCTCGCCGCGTGTTGCCATTCTGGCAACGGGCGACGAAGTAGTGGAGATCGACTCCGTAGTAGAAGCAGGCCAGATCCGTAACAGTAACAGCTATGGCAATGCCGCGCAGGTACTAAAGTATGGAGGTGTACCACTGCAACTGGGAATCGCCCGCGATCGGATCGATGCGGTGATGGAAAAGATAGAAGAGGGAATTGCTGCCGGAGCAGACCTCTTTGTCATTTCAGGCGGAGTTGCAGGCGGGATGAGTGATTTAGTCAAAGAGGTCGTAACTGCTCATGGAAAGCTCGTTTTCTGGCGGGTCAATATGAAGCCCGGCCGGCCACTGGCCTTCGGCTATATTCGTAAAGTCCCGCTCCTCTGTCTCCCTGGCAACCCTGTTGCTGCGATGATCAGCTTTGAACTCTTCGCGCGGCCGACAATACTGAAGATGCGCGGTTATCATAGCTTGGAATGGCCTTCGGTCACTGCCTTGCTCCGTGCCCCGATCAAGCGGAACGATAACTGCCGCCACTATTTGCGAGTTCGTTTACATACCACAGAGAGCGGATGGGAGGCGGAACTGACTGGAGACCAGGGGTCGGGTATCTTGACTTCGCTTGTGCGGGCCGATGGGCTGGCAGTCCTGCCGGAAGAGCATACCCATCTGCCAGCGGGAAGTTCTGTACGTGTGTTATTGCTGAATAATGGTCTACCCATCAACATGCCGAGAGACGGTTCACGTGTCGAGGAATGAGATTAAGAATGACTTAATCGTGCGATGCTGGATCTTATGCTGGCGACAGATTCCTTTGAAGAGATGAATCTTCTTTGTCCGTCTCTGTTTGAGCAAAGCTCTGTAATCCTCTGATTAAACCCGAGGATCCAACCGATAGTCAGTTAAGATGTAGTTTATCTTTCCTGTCTGTGCGTATACGCACCTGACTTTTACCTACACGCAAGACCGTGGCCCTCTTTTCCGTCATTGCTTCACAATGACCTGCGAAGAGACTCACAATGACAGAAGGGATGTAGCGTCTCTTCTTTTTCTTGTCATTACGAGGGTGCAGTGTGTTTTTTTCTTGTCATTGCGAGAGTTCGGAGAACTCATGGCAATCTCGAACAATTTTAGTGATTGGTGAATGGTGAAGAAAAAGAGGCAACTACTCAGCAACCAGCCATCAGCCACCTCTCCTCTACGAACGGGATTGCTTCGCAGACTCGCAATGACAAAGGAAGGTAATTCGCAATGACAGAAGGTGGAGTTGACCCAGGTTTCGTAGATGCTTTAATGCTGACCGCATATTTCTATCTCTCCATAGGAGCATTACAGCACCGCGCTGTTAAGTGTGTCTTAATGTTAGCTGGCGATTGTATTTGACAGGAATATCATATTTCAATACTTAAAGAGACAGGAGACTGCTTGATGAAGTATGGAATGTGATGTTCCTTCGTCACTAAGGAAACAACTTGCAATTGACGATTTCCACTTTGGAAGGAGATTGTGGTAAACTAGAGTTAAGATGGATAATTTGACTGACGAAGTCCTCGTTCTGGAACAAGTCGTTAAGAGTTACGGTAAAGTTGCCGCTCTTTCAGGGTTGAACCTCAGTGTTAGGGAAGGGGAGATCCTGGGTCTTGTTGGATCCGACGGCGCCGGGAAAACTACTGCTCTTAAGATAATGGCAACGTTGCTTAAACCTGATTCAGGAGTGGTGCAGATATGTGGCGTTAACGCCCAAACTGAGAGCAACGAAGCTAAAAGAGCAATAAGTTACCTTCCTGATTTACCGCTGCTTTACGAAACCCTCACCGTATTTGAGACGTTGAAAGTATTTGCCAGGGCGTGGTCCCTTAAATTTAGCGAGGCGGAGGCGCTTGAAATTCTCGATGGATATGGGTTGAGGGGTCTTTCGAACCATCGAGTTAAGAGATTGTCTAAAGTTCAACAACAAAGACTGAGTTTATTATGCGCCCTTCTCCACAATCCCCGCATCCTTCTTTTAGACGAACCCTTTACCGGGCTCGATGTCGAGGGGAGAGACTTTTTAAGAAAGAAAATAGGTGAGCTGGAGCAAGCTGGGAAAACGATGGTGATAAGTTCGCACGATTTACGAGACGTTGAGAAGCTTTGTGATACCATAGCCATAATCGTGGAGGGCAGGATAGTCTCCCAAAGAAAGCTATCCAAGCCTGATAAAACAAGCCCCCTGACAAAAAGAGAGATAGAGATACTGAAGTTACTGGCTCTCTCCAAAAGCAACCGGGAAATTGCCGAGGAACTTTATCTAAGCGAAGAGACAGTAAAATCTCATATCAAGAAAATTTTCCGGAAACTCGGTTTTAAGTCGCGAACGGAAGCAGGGAGTTACTTCTGGCACCGCGATTAGTAAATCTTACGCTCCTTAACCCAAATAACGCTCTCCTCAGAGCCAGGGGTGAGAAAAATTCACCCTTACAGAATTCGCCTCAAGGCCAGGGGCGAGCAAAATCACCCTTAAATTCTCCCCAAAATCCCCCATCGGGGGATTGGTGCACCAAGGGACTGGTGCACCAAGGGACGGTTCTTTTGGTGCACCAAGGGACTGGTGCACCAAGGGACGGTTCTTTTGTGTTGACAGAGAAGCCGTTAGCCGTTTATTTGTTACCTTCAGAACAGGGGGTGTGCTATGCCAAGGGGCGCAAGAAAGAAAAGCGATACAGGTATTTACCATGTAGTCTTAAGAGGAATTAACAAACAACGGATTTTTGAAGATGATGAGGACAATCGGAAGTTTATAGAGATAATTGAGAAATATAAAGCAATCAGCGGATACCAAGTGTACGCCTATTGTTTAATGAGCAATCATCTTCACCTGTTGCTAAAAGAGGGTCAAGAAAGCCTGGGCATGGCCTTTCGTAGAATAGGGGCAGGCTATGTTTACTGGTATAACTGGAAATACAGCAGGCGAGGGCATCTGTTTCAGGATCGATACAGAAGCGAAGCCGTTGAAACGGATGAATATTTGTTAACCGTACTGCGCTATATCCATCAAAATCCGGTCAAGGCCGGGATTACGGAAAAGATTGAAGCATACCCTTGGAGCAGTTATCGCGAGTACACAGAAAAACCGGTAATATGTGCCACTCAGTTTGTCATGAGCTTATTTTCAGAAGACTTAGCAGTCGCATTGTATTTAATTGAGAAATTTCACCGGGAAACAAGCAAGGAACAATGTCTTGAATATGATCATGGGGCTAGATTGAATGATATGGAAGCGGTTGAGTTAATCCAACAAATTGCTGATGTGAAAAGACCGAAAGAGATTCAGGAATTGGAGAGGCAAAAGAGAAATGCGGTGATCAAGGAGCTTAAAAAAAGAAATTTGTCCATCAGGCAGATCGAAAGATTAACTGGAATCAGCTTCGGGATCATCAGAAATTTGTGATTGACGGTATCTTGACTGCAAGATGGAACACAAAAGAACCGTCCCCATGTGTTAGGCAGCGAGTACTGCAAGAATATTTTCCCCAACTCTTGAGCGAGAGACCAGCCAGGCTAACATCACAAGGATAAGTGCAGTTATAAGCTGCACTATGTAAGGTACCAGCACGTGGGTAGCAATTATTGTACCGGGACGTAAAGGCGTGGCGGGCAGGCGGTAAAATATCCTCCGCTCGCGGCAGCCAGCCACTTGTGTTCCTATACCGAACAATGCCCCTGAAGCCAGCGCCATCACCATAATGGAGCCGGGCACAAAGTAATCTATAGGCATTTACCTAAGGTATTATAACACAGGCTGTCTAAAAACCTTATTTCGTGTAGCGTGGTGACTCCTGTAACGACGAAGAATTTATAGCCACAGAAGTGGCTACGCTGCCCTCTTTGGACAGCCTGTTGAAGATCCATCGAATAAAAGCTGACCCTAGTCACGGCACTATGCTTTTTGACCGGGAGTCTGTAAAATAAAAGAAGCAATGCTTGAGATTAAAAGGAGGCAGAAAAATGATCATTAAGCTTTCCAATGACAAAGAGATCCCCGTTGAGATGCACAAGGTGCGGATCGTCCAAAAGACACAGCTTGTTCCTCTCGAAGAACGGCTCAGAGCCCTCGAAGAGGCCGGCTACAATACTTTCATGCTCAAGACCAAAGATATATTTCTGGACATGTTGACCGACAGTGGAACGAACGCTATGAGCGACAATCAACTAGCCGCGATGATGCAAAGCGACGACGCTTATGCCGGGAGCGCCAGCTTTTATAAACTCTCTCAAGCCGTCGAAGAGGTTTTGGGCTACAAATACTGCTTGCCCACTCACCAAGGCCGGGGCGCCGAACACTTGATCGCAAAAGTCTTGGTGAAACCCAATAGCCTTATAGCGACCAACTATCACTTTACGACGACCAAGGCGCACTTTGAGCTGGCGGGTGGGAAGGTGTTGGAGTTCTACACCGACGAGGCTCTACTGACTCGTAGCGAATTCCCGTTCAAAGGCAATCTAAACATTGAGAAACTAGAACGAACTATAAAAGAGTACGGTTCGGCGCGGCTACCCTTGGTGCGAATGGAAGCTTCTACCAATCTCTTGGGCGGACAGCCCTTCTCAATGACTAATCTGAAGGAAGTGCGGCGCATCTGCACCAAGCACAATATCCCCCTCGTTGTGGATGGAAGTCTTATCTCGGAGAACGCCTATCTCATAAGAGAACGCGAGCACGGCTACGCGCAGAAGTCCATTGCGGAGATTGTGCGTGAGATTTGCAGTTTAGCTGATATCTACTATATGAGCGGGCGGAAGAATACCTCCGTGCGCGGTGGGTTGCTGGCGACCAACAGCGAGAGCTATTTTCTCGCGCTACGCGACTGGCTACCGGTCTACGAGGGTTTTCTCACCTATGGTGGTATGTCCACGAAAGAAGTCGAGGCGATGGCTGTGGGTATGAGAGAGATGGTTGATCCAGAGGTCGCAGGCAGCGCCGTCGAACAGGTCAAATATTTTGTCAAATTGCTTGGCGACGCAAAAATCCCCGTGGTGACTCCGCCGGGAGCCCTAGCCGCCCATCTCGATGCCAAACTCTTCTTGCCCCACATCCCGCAGAATGAATACCCCGCGGGGGTCTTGGCTGCTGCCGTTTATCTGGTTTCCGGGGTGCGCAGCATGGAGAGGGGCACGATCTCGATGGACCGCGACGCGGCTGGGCGCGAAGCCTTAAGTGACTTAGAGTTGACGCGCCTGGCTGTGCCCAGAAGGGTCTATACGATCTCGCACCTAGAATTTGTTGTAGATCGAATAAAGTGGCTCTATGACAAGAGAAACCTTGTCAAGGGATTGCGGTTCATCTCTGAGCCTAAGGTGTTGCGCTTCTTCTTCGGGCGCTTGGAGCCCCTGGAGAACTGGGAGACCAAGCTTGCCGGAGCTTTCAAGAAAGAGATCGGGGCTTACTAAGATTACGGACGTCGCGCCGATTCTGGCTTCAGGTCCTAAAGCCGCCGTCAGCACGCACCCCAAGCGATTGATGTCCTATTGGATCTGTGAGTTTGCCCAGTGCACCCCGTGAGGGAAATATTTTCGACCACCGTCAGCATTGGGTCACGTCGCTCGTGATAGACGGAGCGAATGAAGCGCACGTGGCGATCCCAAAAGCCGCCACGGACAACTTCATAGATAACCATTTGCGCAAAGATGCTCGTGTGCAGGTCGGTCCCTTGTTTAGCTGGCGCTAACTTTTGGATGACTTCAACAAGAGCAGTGATCCAGCCCAATCGGCTGTAGGTAGACAAGCGGGTCATCAAGCTCGTACAAACCCGACTCGCTGGCGAACTGCCTAAGCAACCAAGCGTGTCCTGCTCCGATGATTGAAAGGACACGATCGTTGGGCTGAGAAATGCGGGTGAGGTTCACCCAGATCCGGAGGTTCCGTCCATACCACTGCTGGACCCAGTTGGCTCCCGGATAGCGGGGACCATCGCCGATGCGTGCCAGGGAGAAGTACACGCGGTGGTCATCGCGCAATACTTCAGGCCTGTTCATCGCAATGTAGAGGTCGCTGAGCGAACCATTGGCCAGGATACGTGCCTCCTCGGCGCAGCTCGTGCGACAAGCGCATAGCGCCTGTTCGATGAAGTGCCGCTGGCTATGCTCGCCAGCGAAGGACTCGAAGTCAGTGTCCAACCCCGAAGGGGGATCGTCGAAGGAGTCAACTGCGTAGACCTTGGCGTGTCCTAGGGATCTCGCCAGCCGAAAGCCGACCTGATAGACTTCATCACTAGGAAGCTCGAACTGACCTTGTACGTACCTTGTGTAGTCCGCGTTGAGGTTGGACTCCTTCTCCAGGGGAACCTCGACCGCGATCTTCGTTGGCTGGAACAGGCGAAGCCGGCGCACTATCTCTTCGATCTCCTGCTGTCGTCTCGGCTGCAGGACGTCGTCCACCTCGAGGTTGATATAGTCCCTCCCTGGATTATCGAGGTGTGGGCTGCCAAGGACAAGGAGAACCGGCTTATCCTTATCCATCACGGTGCTCCGCTGCAAAAAGCTCTCCCACAATCCTACCGATGTGACGGCTCGACATCTCTATTACCTCCGCTCGTTTCTCTGCACAACCAGTTTACGCAATCAAGTATACACCCTCATGCTGCGTAAGGGAAGGTCGGTTAGCGCGCGCAAGTAAATTGAAAGCATCAGAGTTTGTGGCTTTCCTGCCCATTGTTGAGCATGCCAAGAACGGCACTGTCAGAGGGAGTTTTATCTTTTCCCCAGAATTTCAACGGAAAAGAGAGCTTTAAGCTCACGTCTTCATGGTGTGGAATGGAAGTTTTCTCCTCAAATTTGCCTTGGGCAAGTATATCGCGAAACTCCTCAATTAGTGGTTCTTTTCTTGAGGTGAAAATAACTTCATTTTGCTTGTTCGTCCAAATCGTCAATCCCCTGGTTTTTCCCTTATGAATAAAATGTAAATATGTGCTTTTTTCTTCCATTTGCAAGAGAGTTACCGCGATTGAACCTTCTAATGTTGAGAAAAGAATATCTAAAGCCTCCTCAGCCTCAGCTTTTTCCTTTAGAAATTCTTCGAAACTGTGTGGAATAATCTCTGAATCAATAAGTTCAACTCTTTCGGATTCGAAAATGTGAGATTCATCTAACTTCTCCCTAATTTCCTTATAATTTGCTACATAGCCGTTGTGAGCTGAAACCATTGTCAAGTCCCTATAACATCTTGCAACATAGGGTTGAGCTGTCTCCTTGAACTGTGATGTTTGCATAAAACTGGGACTTGGGAACCGTACATGCCCAATTAAAACGGCTGCCTCGCTAATCTCAACAATTTCAGACAAGCGTCTTGCAGGAGAAGCATCAACCTTCCCAACTTTCTCTAACACAATGTTTCTATCATGTTCGAGAATAACCACACCTGCACCATAGCCGCCGATCGGCATCAGTTCTTGTGGATATTGATGAGATTCCAGCTTTTCGAGAACCTTAAAGACTTTAGCCATAGGTATAGGGCTTTTCAATGCAAAACCAAATATGCCGCACATTTAACTGTTTCCCCTACGCTATTTGAAATTAACTGGTATCGTTCAAGCGTGGTTGATACGTTCCTGGTAATCTAATATACTGCCCTTTATGGGCACAAAGAAGTTCTGGCGCATGGTGGAAAATGCAATGATTAAGGCAATTAAGCAAACTGCACCAATAATAGCAACTTATCCTGAAGTATGCAAGTTTTGCAGTTCAGAGCAAATAGTCCGTTATGGGCATTACAGACAAGTCCAGCGATGGTGGTGTAAAGATTGTAAGCGTAAGTTTGTCCATAATAATGCAGTTTCAGGAATGAAATACCCTGCTATCCAGGTTGCATCAGCTCTATCCTCATTCTATGAGGGAATGCCTATAAGGGGCATCCGCAGAAATATCAAACAAACCTTTGGTAGCTATCCACAGAATGCAACAATCTATAACTGGATACAACACTTCA
>JAJHSB010000059.1 GCA_022684035.1 Candidatus Acetothermia bacterium
ACTCAACGGGCAACTCCCTCAGCAGGATAAATTGAACATTGATGAGACCGGCTGGAAAAAGGCGGGGAAAGGGAGATGGCTTTGGACTTTTGTTGCTCCCAGCTTCACCTTCTTCCACATCGCCCAAAGTCGGGGCAAGAAAGTGCTTAAAGAGATTCTGGGGCAGTTCTTCCCTGGCAGCATCACCGCGGACCGTTTTAGATCCTATCGCTTCTATCAGATGGCCGGTTGGCAAATTTGTCTGGCACACCTGATTGGCGAGGCAAAAGGACTGAGTCAGTCCGCTGTCCCCGCCACATCTCGTTTCGGCGATTGGATTAGGCGTGAGTTGAAGCTGATGATAAACCTGTGGAAGAAGGGAAAAGCCAAATCCTTGGAAATGAATGTCTGTAAGGCTCGCTTGAGACGTGCCTGTCTTCTGAGTCAGGATAGTGAAGACAAGCATGTGCGAAACCTTGCTCAGGCAATGCTGAAGGACTGGGAGGCAGTGATTCTCTTCACCAGAGTGGAGGGTATCTCCCCCACCAACAATGTTGCCGAACGGAGTCTGCGCAGTCTGGTGATTGCCAGGAAAATCTCCTTCGGCAACCACTCTGAAAAAGGGTTGATAACTACAGCGCGCCTCAGAACAGTTGTTGCCACTGTTAGGATGCGTGGAGTCGATGTATGGGATTATCTTGCTCATGCTCTGGTTCATTATCGGTCCGGTCAACCGGCGCACCTTTTCGACCTCCCGAGCGGGTGAACGGTTACCTCAAAAGTTTTTGGCGCTCCGATCCTCGCATCCCTGCCTTCGCAGGGACAAGCTCGCGAGGACAGGTTTGTTTGCATCGTATCATTAAGTTGCGGAGATGTCAATGATCAAATATGAATAGGACTATGAGATGCGGGAGGTGAAGCTAACATGACTTGAAAATTAAAGCGGGATGTTCAAATCTGCTCTTGATTCTTGCGAGGTAGAGGCAGGAGGCTCCTTGTAATCGTTGACGAAATTTGTATTATAAACCTACAGATATTAAAGGAATTTTGCACTACATGAGGAATAAAATGCCGACCCAATCAGATAGAAAATCCTTATATGTGACGGCAATTGTAGTAGTGCTCACTCTCTTTATCAGCTTCTCGGGGTTCGCTGGTGGGGTTAGCATTAAGCTCTTGTTTTATACGCTCGATCTTGCGGCATCCTTAGCGAAAGTGCCGGATGCAATTACAGATTCTCTTACCGCACTCGGCGTTTCACCGGCGGACGCAACTATGATTCGCACTGATGTGGAGAACATGACAGCACGAATAAAACGGGATTTCTCTACCTCCTCAGTGCCAATTCCACTCCTCGGCGGGGCGATCGAGTTTCCGCTTCCGCTCATCGTCATCGATGGACTACGTTTATCAGGCGGGATTCTAACTGATACGATCCTGCGCAATGTGGGCTCCATATTCAACCTCACTATTCCGCAACCACTCCTTGAGAAATCATTCGACATCGAGGGGCAGCGTGGATCGATCACGATCGATCCACGCTTCTCCACAATGATGGGTGCAGTTGAAGTTGTAAATCGGATCGATCTTCTCATCGCGGGGATCGAACTTGGCGCTGGTGTCGGGTTTATTCAGGGTTCAATCACCCCTCAGGTAAAGATCGATGTGCCGAAGATCTTTGCTGTCAGGATCCCTGACGCACTGGCCGCGTTGCACCGCGGCGAGCTCGTTTGGTCGGCGTTCGTGACCCACCTCTCCTTGGGAGTAGAAATTGGCCCTCCGTTTTTCCGCTTATTTGCACGGGGACACCTCATTATTCCGCTGCGCACAACGACCGGCTGGTGGGAGATCAAAATCGGTCGGTTTGCCGGTAGTCTGGGAGTGGTGGTTCGATTTTAAATGGATGATAAAGATCTGTTGGAAGCAGCAATTGCGGTACGTAAATATGCATATTGTCCGTATTCACACTTCCCAGTCGGCGCTGCCCTACTCTGCGACGATGGCACAGTCTACTGTGGGGTGAATGTGGAGAACGCGGTGAATGGGTTGTCACTCTGCGCTGAGCAAGTCGCCCTCTTTACCGCGATCTCCGCTGGTAAACGCAAATTCGTTAAAATGGCCGTTGTCTGCGCAAGCGATTATTGCCGACCATGCGGTGCCTGTCGACAGGTTCTCTATGAGCACGCTCCGGAACTTGTAATCATCATGGGAAGCCCAACCGGCAAGTTGATCAAAAGATCGATTCGTGACCTCCTTCCCGACTCCTTCTCCTTACCGCGAGCAATGACCACCGATAACATCTAACCCGATGTGGTTACCGCGAGCAATGACCACCGATAACATCTAACCCGATGTGGGTTTATTTTAACACGTGTTCTTCCAAGAATAGCGCTACAGCATTCGTATAAAAGGTGCGATTGCTCTGTTTGTGAAATCCATGTCCTTCATCCTTGGCCAGCAGATACCAAACCGGACTGCCGTTGTTTCTGATCGCTGATACGATCTGTTCAGACTCTCCGACCGGCACACGTGGATCGTTCAATCCTTGAGCGATGAACATCGGTTTGGTGATCTTTTCGGCATTGGTGATCGGCGAAATCTTCAGGAGGAATTCGCGCATCTTGGGATCGCGTTCATCACCATACTCTACCCGGCGCAATTCCCGCCTGTACTCTTTTGTATTCTCTAAGAACGTGATGAAGTTGCTGATTCCAACGATCTCGATTCCTGCTTTGAGCCGATCGCTATAATGCGTCATCGCTGCTAATACCATGTACCCGCCGTAAGATCCACCCATAACTGCTATCCGCTTACGATCCAACTCCGGCTGATTGTCAATCCAGTTGAGAAGTGCGCCGATATCCTGTATCGTATCTTCCCGTTTGTAACAATTGTCCAGTTCTAAGTAGGTTTTTCCGTACCCGGAGGATCCGCGCACATTAGGTGTCAAGATCGCAATCCCTAATTCACGAAGAAAATACTGATAAATCGCATTAAAAGTCGGCCGTGCTTGCCCTTCTGGTCCGCCATGGATATCGATCAGCACAGGAACTGGTGTGTTATCACATGCTGGCGGGCGGTAATAGAAGGCCGGAATCATCCGCTTCTCGCTGCCGACATAGTCGAACGTCGCGTAATGAATCAGTTCCGGAGCGATGAATTCCGCACTATTGAGTCCCCCGACTTCACTGAATGTCCACTGCGTTAGTTGATGAGAGTCAAGCGTGAGGACATAGATATCTCCCGGTGTTTGCGGAGAATTGATCGTCAATGCAAGGTTATTTTCAGTGGGATGAAATTTTAACCCATATATCTGTCCCTGCGGAACTTCCGTGACCTCTGATCGGATACCACTACCGGTTTCCAGCAGATAGAGTTTTCCTGTCCCCTGTTCGTTAGCGACAAACGCTACTCGTTCTCCGCCTGGCGAAACTGCTATTTCCACTACATCCCACGGGATATCACCAGTAAGAATCGTGAATTTATTTTGTGTGAGATCGTAATATTTCAGTTGTTTGAATTCGCTCCCTTCATCGGAAGTGAGATATATTCCTTGTCCATCTTTTGCCCAACGTGCCTGTCCATAAGCGATTTTTCCGGCATGGGGATTGATCTGCGTCAGGCGCCCTGTAGCGATATCCAGAACATAATAATAAGATTCATTGGCGGAAATATAGTTAGTGACGAGCAAGTAGCGATCATCAGGAGACCAATCGACAGGAGTCCAACTTCCTCGACCAGTAAAGACCGGTTGAGAATCTTTCTGATCAATTGGCAAGCCGATATAAATATCCCAATCACGGCCGTTACGTCTGGTGCTGTAATAGGCAAATCTATCGCCACGGTTCGCCCAAACCATTCCCCCATTACGCGATTGACCATCGGTCAACAACTTATATTTACGGTTCTCCATGTCGAAAAAGAAGATCTGATAAAACTCCCCTCCACCGATATCCTGGGAGAAGAGAAACCCACGTCGGGATGAAGCAGGCGACACCTGTACTTCTCCTACTGGTTCAGGGAAAAAAGTGAGTTGGTGGCGAGCGCCGCCCGGATGGTTAAGATAATGGACTTGATTAACATCACCGAACCGAGTAGAGATAATCATCTCTCTTCCTTCCGGCATCCATCCGTGCGCGTATGCCGTACGCGTATTCTGATACTGGAAAATCCGTTCACTGATTCGGTGAGGAATCGGTGGGATACCTTCGATATGCAAGGCATTACTCGTTGTCATCTCTCTAAAAACCATTACATCCTCCTCGTATATCTATTATCCGGTAAGTATACCGAATAAAATAACGCGTTGGCAAATCTGCCTGTTCAGAGAAAATTGGAAGATGCCCGGTTGCGAGGAACTGGAATGGGGATAGGAAAGAGTTCATGGTTCATAGTCCAGAGCCAACATCCGTCATTGCGAGGAGCTGTAGCGAGCCGAAGCCCAGAGCGAAGCGAAGGGGACGAAGCAATCCCGTTCGTAGAGGAGAGGTGGCTGGTGGCTGGTGGCTGGTTTCTGACTCCTGACTCCTGACTACTGGCTCCTGTCTCCTGTCTCCTGTCTTCTGATTCGAGATTGCCACGAGTTCTGCGAACTCTCGCAATGACAAGAAAAAATAAAGGGAGGTACGGCGCGCCATGGCCGTTAAAGAAGGAAAAATTATCTCTCGCAAAGGCACAAAGACGCGAAGGAAAGCCTAGATATTAAGAGATTCAACCACAGAGAAGATAGAAAATATGAAAAAAGATAGGGGGCAGGTTTCAAACCCGCCCCTACGACTTCTTTAACCCAAAACTCAACACTCAAAACTCAAAACCTCTTTTCGCCTGGTCTCTCTTAGCCTCCCAAGGCGTGAATGGTTGTAATCCAGATGATGAACCGCATAACAGCGGTATAGGTAATAGCCGTTCCGATACGGAAGTTCAATGTGGGAACAAGCGGACCGGGATGGCCATCCGGCAGTCCAACAACGAACGGAGTATGCGGTGGCCGAACCATGCGCGGTCCCAGATAAATGAACCGCGAACTTTCATCCAATCTTCCGTCACCATCGATATCAAGTTGTAGACGCATCCAGATAGTTTCGGAATTAGGAACCGTAAACGAGTAAGTGAGCAAGCCTGTGATCAGATCCCCTTCAAAGATCAGTCTCTTTCCACCGTCGATCGGTGCAGGGACGATTCCCACCGGTGCTACTCCCGGAGGAAGAGTGCGAGCAACGTCGTGGAACGTACCATCAGTCTGGACCTCAATACGGTAACGGCGTGGGATTGTCCAGCCTGTGCCGGCGTTTATTGTGATGTTCCAGCGGTCGGTTCCCCACACGAAAAACCCGGGAATGCCGACCATCGTCGGCGGAACCCAAGGTATCACTGTCGGCGGAACCCAAGGTATTTTTACTGGCGGGCCTACCCATATCCTCTCTGTCGTCGTTGCAGAGAGACCGGTATTGTCGATGACTGTCAACCGGATTATCTGCCAACCAGGCAACCAATACCGTGCAGAGACTATCGGTCCGCTGATATCGTAGATACCATCGCTATCTCGATCCCATTTGTACGTGACGATCCAGCCATCAGGATCGAACGATGAGGTAGCATTGAGTGTAACCGTTTCTCCGATCATCGGTGTAGGCGGAATAACGGTGAATGTAGCTACCGGCGGCTTGCCTATAGTCACAGCGGCAACGGAGATCCAATTAACGAATGTGATCGTTGCACCATTATTATCAGTTACTGTGAGAGTCACCGAGAAGATACCAGCACTGGTATACCGATGGAATGGACGAGGGCCTGTTCCGCGCGTTCCATCGCCGAAGTCCCAAGCGTACGAGATGATCGTCCCGTCAGGATCATGCGACGCAGTAGCGTCAAAGCGGATCCATTCTCCCA
>JAJHSB010000009.1 GCA_022684035.1 Candidatus Acetothermia bacterium
ATCGTTACTGTTGCTCCGCGATATAACCCCCGCCGTTTCATCTCTCCGGCTGCTCCGGCAGGAACAGGATGGGTTGCGATGATCAGTCTGGGAGGATCAACAGCCAAATATCGGTGCAGCGCGGCACAAGCAAAAGAAGCTTCTCGATTTCTCAACTGTGGCCGGGCGAGGATTTCATCTATCTTCGTACAGTACCACCGGTAGAGTGTGGGGAGATATTTGTTAGCGGAAAGCACTACCCTACGGATATGGATATTTAACTGTGGGCTGAACATCTGCGTGATGAAATCGATCGTTGTGATCTTTAATGATGGTTTCAACGAAGAAAAGGCTGTTTCCAGTGCACGAGCTGCGACTGAATGTCCGCCGTCAGAGGTTAATATGAGAATATCTGTCTTTTCTCTCTGGAAGTGAGTTTTGCTCATCGCTTTACCTCTTTGTCGTAGAGCACGGAAACAGAAGCGGTACCATCTTCAGACTTACGTTCTTCCCACCAGTGGATTATCAGTCGTCTTTGCATGTTAAGAATCTCTCATAGAGGGCCTTGGCGGCAACGCGCGCCGAATCAGTATGTGCAATCTCCTTCGCTCTCTGGCGCATCTTTGTTAACTCTGCCGGATATCGGATGATTCGCTCGAGCTCACTGATCAACTGCGTGACATCATCCGTAGCTATGGCCGCTCCTTTCTCGACGAGATAGCGGACATTGGCCTCTTCCTGCCCTGGTATCGGACGATAGATCAACAGCGGCAACGCACTGGCCATTGCTTCTGAAACGGTGATTCCGCCTGCCTTGCTGATCAATATATCTGCTACCCCCATCCACGCCGGCATATCATCGACAAACCCTTGGATATACATCGGACAGCGCGCTTTGCTGGCTATGGGACCTAATTTCTCTTTCATATTAAAGTCTTTGCCGGTGACAATGACCACCTGAATAGGAAGTGGAAATGTTGCCAGGCGAGAGCATATTCTTCTCATTCCTCCCCAGTTGCCAAAGGCGCCACCTAAGACTAACACAGTAAAAAGATCCTCTTTCAGACCTAACTTGCGCTGTAACTCTCGCTTATTCCATTGTTGACCAAAGGCAGGATTGATAGGGATTCCTGTCACTTCAATACGGTCTTGCGCAATACCGCGCTTAATAAGTTCCTCTTTAACCGGCGGCGACGGGACGAGGTAAAGATCAGTATGAGGATGAACCCACTGACTGTGAGCTACGTGGTCTGTAATCACCGTAGCTGAAGGTATGTTGTGCAACCCTCGTCCTTTTAATTCATCGACTACCCCGGCAGGAACCGGATACAATGAGACCATGACCTGGGGAGGATTGCTCCGCAGATAACGACCCATATAGGTAAAGCCCAGGCGGTTGATCCTCCTCTGCCACAAAGGGGAGATCGAAGAGTTGTCAGTCAAATGGTAAAAATCGCGATAGAGCGAAGGAGCATATTTTACAAGTGAAATGTATGTTCGCTGAATTCGCTTATCCAGCCAAGGACCGATCATTTGAGCCATGAAATCCATCGTCTCCACGCGCAGTTGTGGATAGCAAATAGAGAATGCTGCCTCCAGTTCTCGCGCCGCATGGATATGCCCTCCGCCATAACAGGCGGTGAGAAGCAATACGTCGATCTCTGATAATAACCTAATCCTTACCATATCTGGTTCTTCTCCAATTTAGTTGCTAAAAAGGATTCAAGGATTAAATTGAAGGGTTCGAGGATTCAAGGGGCCCAGGGTTCAAGTGAATAATAGATTTTTCCGCTCGAACCCTTGAACCCTCGAATCCTTGAATTCTCATAATTATCCCTCGAATCCTCATGATCTTACCAACTTTTTGGGAGATGATCCTTATTTATATCTGCTAATAGTGCAAAATTAAGTGTATCATTCTACTTGTTTATTCGCAAACCTGATAATGGAACAAGAACAACTGATTGCAAAAAATCAGATTTGGAAGGAGTTTGTGTACAGCCGGAGATAGTTGTAAAGTAGAGCCGGCTGCGGGTGAAGGTAAATTCGTTCGCCTGGTAGAAATGTAAGGGACAGAGATTGATAAACTGGATGATGCTCTGTAATATGCGGCGAAAGTTGACTAAACCAGGTTGTGTGGAAGTTATGGAGATCCGGGTGGCAATAATATGCATTTGTGACCAACCAGCATTGCCGGCCTTCACCCCTGTGCGGTAGCAGAGACTGATCGAGGAACGCGGTAATCTTTCAATGGGCAGATACTCTCCGGAAGACCCTCACATCATATTTGATACGCCTGCGTCTAAAATCACTCCATTCACGGTATTTGGCTTTCCATACCTGCTGGCACAGCTTTTCCAGAATGGAGTAACAGGTCAGCAGCACAAACCTTGTTTGGATATTAATGGCGTGGGCGGTAACAAATATCCCTTCCTTTTCCAGGCGGTTGGCTATTTCTCGCCAATATGACCGGAGCTTTCTTTGGAAAACGAGGCGGGCAAATATGTAGTGAAGAGATTCGCTTTGAATAATTACGTCAAAGCGTTGCTGGGACGGCAGGTCGCGACAGACAAACTGAATTGCATCAGCCTCGATAAAGGTGATGTTGGGCCGGTCTTTGTATTTCTCTCTTGCCCTTTCAATGGCGATTTGTGAGATGTCAACACCGGTAATCTTCGCCTGAGGGAAAGCTTGGGAGAGTATATCGGTAAAGACTCCTTCCGCACAGCTTATCTCCAGAATACTTTGCGGTTGTGGGGAAAACTTTCGTATCGCTTCCAGTTGCCTGAGGTATTTGGTCTTCTCGTAATCGCTCGTGCTGTAGCGCCACGGGTCTTCGCAGCGGGTAAAAACCTTGTCAAAAGACCTTTTATTGAATTTGCGAAGCAATTTTCACTACCTTAATCTGTATATAATACCGTCAAATGACGCCTACTATGTTGATTGTCTCGACCGGTTGAAAGATTTATGTTAAGCTTCACCAGCTAGTGATGCAGAGGTACTTCCTTTCCGACCGACGGAAGAATCTTTCCGGATGCTCATTGAAATATTCTACCACTTTCTTATACAGTGTCAAATTTTTACTTTATTTTAGTTGAAGTATCGGAATTTAAATAAATTCCGATACGGATTAGGGGAGTATGGGAGAAAGAATCTGGTTTCCCCATGGGATGACAGGCAAGTCCGGTCAGATATTGCCGAGAGCATTGATAATATCTGATAACGTATCGCTACCTAATACTTGGCTGATTATTCTACAGGTGGAATATGATGGATGAGAATTACTCTTTTCATCGTGCGGCGAAAGATATAGCCGGCGGTATACCCTCCCCACACTGGCCGAGTCCCCACTTCATCAAGGACAACGAGCGCCATGTAACGCGGATTGCAGGCAGGGAAGAATCCAGCGAAGAGAGAGGTGTATTTACCAGGGACGTATCCTTTTTTGCCCGGGATAGCTTTCTGAGCTGTCCCGGTTTTTCCTGCTACATTGAACCGCGGGATATTGGCCCTCCACCCTGTCCCATCGGTCACGGTCAGTTGCAGCATACTGCTTAGTGCTGCTGCTGTGCGCTGCGAGATTACACGGCGGCCCAGTCTATACGCTTCAGATTCATCACTGTTGCGAATAATCGACGGTGTAATTAAATATCCTCTATTAGGAATCGTCGCCAGTGCAGCGGCAAGCTGGATTCCGGTAACTGATATCTCTTGACCAAACGAGAGCATTGCCAACGATAGTGCCGACCAATCATTAGGATGACGGAGCAGACCCCGCTCTTCACCAGGTAGAGTGATCCCGGTGCGTTCTCCGAAACCGAGATCACGCAGAAAATTATGTAATTGATCTTTTCTGAGGCGTTGATTGATCCGAATCATCCCTGTATTAATCGATTTAGCCATGATCTCCGCAAACGAGACCATACCGAAACTACGCCGTTCAGCATTATGAATAGTGTAAGCACCGATACGCAGCCCTGTATTTCCGTCGAAACGATCAGTTGGGCGGGCGACTTTTGCTTCTAATGCGGCCAGTCCGGTGATCGCTTTGAAGATAGAGCCTGGTTCGAAGAGGAAATTGACTGCTATATTCTTTCTTGCTTGAGGAGTGGAACGGCGAAAATCGTTGAGATCAAACCTGTGGTTTTGGGCCATTGCGAGGATCTCACCTGTCCATGGATCGATAATTATAATAAATCCTCTTACTGCTCGAAATGCGGTCACTCCGCGCGATATCTCTTCTTCAGCAATAAATTGCAATCGCTTGTCGATCGTTAGATGGATATCTTGCCCAACGGTACCCGGGTTTAATATCTCTGTCTTGTATTTACTTCCATCAGCCATCCGCACAACATGTATCTCTTTTGGAGTTCCTGCAAGTTGCTCATCAAAGAAGAGCTCTATTCCCTCTAATCCGTAGTGGTCAAGACCGACAAAACCGATGATATTAGAGGCGAGGCTTCCTGCCGGATAGGCCCGCTTCCAGGAGTTGATGAAGATCAGTCCACGTGCTCCGGCTTGACGTGCCTCTTTTGCAATCGATT
This sequence comes from Candidatus Acetothermia bacterium, assembly GCA_022684035.1. Taxonomy (GTDB): domain Bacteria; phylum Bipolaricaulota; class Bipolaricaulia; order UBA7950; family UBA7950; genus UBA7950. The sequence continues at coordinate 4,524 of JAJHSB010000009.1, forward strand.
GTGCGATCGCGTGATCAACTTGACGACGAATCCAAGTAAAATAGCGAGGGCGGAAGATCAGATCCTTAAGCTCAATGATATTCATTCCCAAATGATCTGCCAGAATTTCCACCAACTTTGTTGGTCGTGTCATATTAAGCGAATCGACCGCAATACAAATTGTCGGCACATCAAATGCTAATGGAATTCCGTGACGGTCATATATCACGCCGCGTTGCACAGGAATCTTAAGCTTCTGCTCCTGGATCGCAGAAGCTAACGCCAACCAACGACTATGTTCAACGATCTGTACTTGGAAGAGGCGGACGGCAACGACGATACCCCATAAAGAGAGGATGATCAATACAAACCACCGACGCCATCGTAGCGGGTTGCGGCCTTTATCGTCATTCATCAGGAGAAGAAGAGAGATTAATATAACGAATATTAGTCGGCTCTACCATCCTCAAACGGTGACGGGCAAAGGTAGATATCCGCTCCAATGAGAAAGCCTGCTGTACTTGAAATTCCAAACGTCGGTTTTCCGCCTCAATTTCGGCTATCTGTTCTTCTATTTTTGCGAGTTGCAAATTCAATTGGAGTAGTGCTGCATCCTGCCACAAGTAAAGGATGATCAGAGCTGTAACGAAAAAGAATACGAAAAAGAAATAGAGACCCCATTTCACCGGCTGGTGGGCAAAGATCGTTTGCAACCTATTTCTGCGTAATGGTTGCCATTCTCTTCGATTCTGATGTGGTAAGAAAAGATTGTTGTGTGGCACAATCGTATTCACCGCCTCTTTACCACGACGCTAATTTCATAATAGTCGCAGAGAGGAGCAAAATCATGGACATCGGTCATCTTATAAGGTGACATCGCGAAAGATTAAGGATTGCTCGGTACGAACAAGATTTGACAAAATATCGTTTGTGCAATATATTGATCACTCGTTGCAATTGGGAACAGCAATTGCACTCTTTGTACAATAACCCACCGGCAACCTAAAAGGAGGTACTCTAATATATGAATCTCGTTGAAATACGGAATCTGACCAGGAAATTCGGCCGGTTGACTGCGGTTGACAATGTCTCTTTTGAAATAAGAAAGGAAGAAGTACTGGGATTGTTAGGTCCTAACGGAGCCGGCAAGTCCACCATTATCGATATGATCGTCGGGCTGCGTAAGCCGACTTCAGGGAGCGTGCTCGTCTACGGGCTCGATTCATCAAAGAACGGGCTTGAAGTTCGCCGAAGAGTAGGTTATGTGCCTCAGCAGGCAGCGGTATTTGATGACCTAACTGTACGCGAGAACCTTTCGCTTGCGGCAGAGATGTATGGGATATCGTCCTTCAAACAGCGAGTGGCCGAGATCATCAAGGAATATGACCTTGGAGAAAAAGCAGATAAGCTAACCCATACGCTTTCCGGGGGACAGAGGCGTCAGCTCAACTTCGCATTGGGAAGTATTCCGGATTCACAGCTTATGATTCTGGACGAACCTACCGTCGGTCTGGATCCCACTCGTCGTCTGGAGGCCTGGGAGTTCATTCGCCGGTTCCAGGAAAAGGGGAAGACAGTATTATTGACCACGCATTACATGGAAGAAGCAGATGCGCTCTGTTCGCGCATAGTCCTCATCGATCGAGGAAAGATCGTAGCTCAAGGGAGATCAGAAGAGTTGAAGGCAACACTAAGTGACGAGCTGCTGATCGAGTATACATTCGCTGAAATGGCGTCTGACGAGCTGGTAGAAAGGCTTACTGGACTCCAAGGTGTACTACAGGTGGAGCATGAGGGGCTATCTTTGGAAATTACCCTCAAGAGATCTGCGCTGCCGCATGTTCAGCAACTGGTGCACGAAAGTAAGCTCTTAATCAGGAACAGCAGTCAGAAAGAGGTTACACTTAACGGTGTTTTTTTCCATTACACAGGTAGGCAGCTAATCAAGGATAAGGAGGAGTAAGAGATGAAGGCGTTTATTCTTGCCAAATACACTTCGAAAGACCTGTTCAGAGATAAGACAAATATATTGTGGATAGTCGCGGTTCCGGCAGGGCTGGTAGTACTTCGAAATCTAGCGGCCAGGGAGATGTTGGAGAGAGCGTTTGGGATCGCCGCCATAGTTTTGATGTTTATGCTCATCATTGGTTGTACTGGTGTTGGGCTGGCCATACTGGATATGCGCCGGAGCGGCACCTTTAAGCGAATACTTATTATGCCCATCAGTAAGACAGGATATTTTCTCGGCATGGCCCTGGATCTGTTCGGCAAATTAGGCATTATGGTGGGGATCATATTTATCATGATGTTTATTTATCGTATCACTATCCCGGGATCCTGGGTGGATTTACTGATTGTCCTTCTTGTTGCGGTGCTCTTTTCTGTGGCACTTGGGCTCAACTATGCTACATTATCAAAAAGTGTGTTCGCGACCATTGGCCTGGGGATGGCGACTGGTCTCGCTCTGTTCAATTTTGCTGACTGGCATTCCGGGGGTAGATTCGCAGGAACCGGGCTGGTGGAGACAATAGGAGACCATAATCCAGTTTATCATTTACTTCGAATGATGTTGGGGATCATCTTTGATGGTGCGCCATTAGGCCATTACCACCCGGAGGTTATTACCATTTTTCTCTGGATTGTGGGGCTCTTCCTGACCTCTGTGGCTCTCTACCACTGGAGGGTCGAGAAGATGTTGTAATGCACAAAAGAGACGAGGTTGCTGGAGTGCCTGCCGGAATAATTGGGCCAGTTGAGCCGCAAACAGACCGAGGTCAACTCTCTTCCCGTAATGTTCCGAATAAGAGAAGCGCAACAGCAATCTTACTGACTAAAACACGGGTAATAAATCGCGGGATGGCGAACATCTCTCTGAGCCGCTGCGGCTCTTGAATCAACCGATAAAGCCATTCCAGTCGCGCCTGTTGCCAGCGAATAGGAGCTCGTTTGAAATCACCAGCGAGCACATCCAACGTCCCTCCGACACCGATCATAACCGGAACATTAAGCTTCGCTCGGTGTTGTGCCATCCAATACTCCTGCCGTGGCACTCCCATTCCCACGAGAAGAATATCCGGATTGACCTGGTCTATCTCGGCTAACACCTGCTCGCTATCTTTAAAATAACCGTGGTGTGTGCCGCTGATCTTCAGTTTTGGAAATCGCATGGTGAGATTCTTTCCTGCTCGCTTTGCTGTTCCGGGTTTGCTCCCCAACAGATAGATGCTTTGCCCTTCTTCTGCGCTACGTGCGCATAACTGATTGACTAAATCGATTCCTGTGACCCGCTCACGCAAATTTGCACCGAACAGGCGTGTTGCCCATATTATTCCTACCCCGTCAGGAAGGACTAAGTCAGCTTGGCGATAGGTCTCCTTTAAGCGGGGCGTTCTCTCTGCTTTGATCAGTGATACACTGTTGGGGGTGACAACGATCTGCGACCGCTCTCCCTTTTGATTTACCATCTTCAGACACTGGTCGGTCGCCTCTTGTAGCGTCAGATTATCAAACGGTATTCCAAACAGAATGGATTCTTTTCCATCGGCATAACATACTCGTCGGTAGTCGATAAACGGTGCTCTCTTTTGCCGGTAATGGAGCAGCCACAGAAGGGGGATGATCAACAATGGGATCAGACCGTGGATTGGAGAGACCGTCGCTGCAATAACAAACCCCACGCTGAGCGCGCTGAGCAGTAATAGAGAAATAACAGCAGCTAACTCGTCTTTATACCCTATCGCTACCAACCATCGCAGCAACGGGCTGTTACGATAGCGCGCCGCGCTTTGTGCAACGATAGCGTGCGATTTTGTCATCATTGGCATGGTTGCCATCACAAGCGGAACGACGATAATCAACGAAAGGGGGATCTTAATTACGCCGGCGATACCGCATAGAGCAAGGGAGAAGGCAATAGAACGGTGAGTCTTAGAAAGGAACCTATCCGTTCCATTAAAGGAGATGATCGTTATTCCGATGAGCATGCCGAGAAGGACGATTGAGAGATAAGCCGCAAATGGATTAACGACTCGCGTCGGTAAGAGGAAGATCAGCACGAGTGCGTTCACCACCAAAATCAGATCAATGAGTACCTGATAGAACGGGCGAAGAATCTTCTGCGCGGTCAATTCTTCACGCGAACGGGTAATGACAAAGATCCAGCAAGCGGCAAGGAGGATGCTCGTCAGCGATGAGAAGAAGTAAAATCCACCGGCAGGATTAGTGATAAAATATATACGGAATCCGAAGAGCGCTGCTACTAGCGCAGCTGCTCCGATGCGCAGATGCGAAACAAACGGCCGTTGCCAGCGTTGCGGTAAATCGATATTGAGCATTACCATAGCAAGCGCAAAGCCGAGCAACTCAAGCTGCAGGCCAATAAAGGGCAACAGAAACAGAGGCGCTAAGATCCATAAGAGTCCTTTGGCGTATCGCGCCACTACTACTGTTACTGCCATTACGCCGACAAGAAGCAATATTGTATTCATAACTTACTCGTTCTGATAATGATCGCCTTCTCCTCCTCTATAGTATACAGGATAATCCTCTTTTGCAAATGACCCTGTTGTCAATTTATGATTGGTCTCTTATCACCTTATCTTCTGACATTTGTCAAAGTAAAGGAAAGTATAGGACATTTGCCTACTTAAGTCTTTCTTATCATTTCCAGTGCGTGTTATGGATAGTTAACCCCCTCTTTTGGAGCCCGCAGAGTTTTGTAATTCATTATTCTTTATCTCTGTGTTCTCTGCGTCCTCGGTGGTTTATTCATCATCCATGTGTCCATTCCGCTTGGTCGCATTTTCTTACGGCGCGCAATTTCGCACTGCGAGCACGCGGGTTATCCGCTATTTCAGCAGGAGAAGGAATAAGCGGCTTCAAAGTTAAAATCTCGGCTGATCGTTGCTTATTGCACCGACAGACCGGAAGTTCCGGAGGACAAATACATGGTCGTTCCTTATCTCGAAAGAATCTCTTGACGATGCGGTCTTCCAGAGAATGAAAACTGATCACGACTAAGACTCCTCCCAACCGCAATTTTGCAAAGGCAGCCGCCAGACCAATATTAAGATTATCCAACTCCTCATTGACCGCGATGCGTAGCGCCTGAAAAGTCTTCGTTGCCGGATGGATTCGTCGGGAATGAAACCGACGTGGGATCGCTCGTTTTACCAATTCGGCAACCTGCCCACTTCGCTCGATCAGAGATTCCTTTCGCGCACTGACGATCGCCTCGGCAATCCGTGCGGCGAATCTCTCCTCGCCGTATCGTCTTATCAGATCAGTCAATTCTTCTTCTGAATATCGATTGACGATATCTTGCGCACTCTGAGAAGAGGAACGATCCATTCTCATGTCGAGTGGTCCATCACGGCGAAAGCTGAATCCACGCTGAGGATTATCGAGCTGATAGGATGAGGGCCCAAGATCCAAGATAATGCCATCAACAAAGTCGATTCCCAAACGGAAAAGATGGTCGTCGATATGACGATAATTTCCATGGACGAGGTGAACTCTCTCGCTGAAAGGCGCAAGACGATCGGCAGCAATTGTCAATGCTTCCTTATCGAGGTCGATCCCCACCACGGTAATCGCTTGTTCAGCAGCAAAGAATGCCGCGCTATGGCCGCCCAATCCAATCGTGCCATCGACGTATATCCCTCCTGATCGCGGTGCAATGAGAGCTACTGTCTCGGCACATAATACAGGGATATGCTGTTTCTCTCCCGCAGAAAATGATGATTGCAAATTGCCGGAGGTCTGTTCTACCGCTTGAAAAAACTCATTGTCATTTTTCATTGAGTAAGAGTCAGTCAATGAACGAGTCGCTGTAACCGCGTCAAATTAGGGATAAATGCCTGCTGAGATTTGACACTGATCCGTCGACAGGATTCCTTAAGATCACGGCGGAAAGAGGGCAACAGAGTGTCGTTAAGCGCAGATGTAATCTCCTTAAGCACAGGGAGGTCTTCAATCTTATAGAGCGGAATCATCGGGCCGCCATGGCGACGCAGTTCAGAGATGAAATTAGCGATCTTAGGATCACCAGCGATCGCAATCACCGGAACAGCGCAAAGAGCGGCAAACTCCAGTGGATGGAGCCGTGACGAAATGACCACGCCGGCACTAGCGATCACTGAGAACGCCTCAGCCGGATCTGTCGTTACAATGAGACGATAAGGTGAGGTAAGACGTGCTGCGATATCACTTGCCAGTCTGCGGTCTTGCGTAGGAAAGAAGGGGAGAAGAATCACTTCTCCTCCATGATCGCGACAAAATTCAGCGGCAATACTGACCAGCAGCTCGATAAACTGCGATCGCACACCAGATGGCGGCTCAGCTACGGCAAGGACGATATCTTTGCTATCGATTATTTCCGGCTGAATAACCTGCTGGTCGCGGAGAAAGAGAAGGTCTCCTTCCCATCTCCCTGCCACCTTGAGTTGTGAAGCAAGAGCGATGCTCTCCTCATCTCGACAGCCGATTGGAGCGACATAACGCAAGATAATACCGGTCAATGTACGTGCTAAGGAACCGTTGATCGGTCCCAACCCTTGTCCGAGCAGGAGGACCGGTCGCCGCAGGAATTGCCCCAGTAAGATGATGACGAGATAATAGAGTAATGAATATGTACTCGTCTTGTTCTGCAATAACCCGCCACCACCGAAGATGCAGCCGCGACAGCGATACATCGCTTTGAAAAGAGCGATCGGGCTCCATCGGTCAACGGCTGTGATTTCTAGCTCAATCGCTGTCTGCTTGGGGTTTGCGGAAAGTATGATCAGTTCTGCATCGAGGCCATCTTTTAATTTGGCGACGAGGACCTGCAGGATCGCTTCATCGCCTAGGTTCCCATAACCGTAGTAGCCGACGATCAATATTGCAGACCTCTTTTCCCTTATGCTATTTAACCCAAAAACCATAATTTACCAACGCTTAGTTTGACTGATCAATCTGCTTTGATACGATAGTCGTCCCCTGCGGAGTATCTTTTAATATGATCCCGAGTTGAGCGAGGTCTTGGCGAATTTTATCTCCCAGCGCAAAGTCCTGCTTCGCTCGTAATCGTTGGCGAAGATCGATTAAGAGACGTAGTAATTCCTCCTCACGACTCCTCTCTGTTTGTGCTTGTCGTTTGAAAAGACCGAGTGGCAGGCCGAGATCACGGATCAATACGAGCGCCTCTTTCAGTGCGTTACGGTCATCGCCAGTCGCTCTACTGCGAAAACGATGCGCTTCTTTCACAATCTCCTGTACAGCGGCGATACCATCGACAGTGCCAAAATCATTATCCATCGCTGCGATGTACTGTTGCTTTAGGTGTGATAATCGTTGTAGAAAATCATCTCTATCCGAGTTGGTACAATCTGATTTATCCGGCGTTTGATCTTGCGTTGTAATCAGTGATGAGGAGAATTCAGCCTCGATATCATTGAGCAGATTTTTCACCCGCCAAACAGCTTTCTCAGCCTCTTCCAAGGCTTCTTCGCTATAATCAAGTGGTTTGCGGTAATGGCGCGTGAGATAAAAGTAGCGGATCGTCTCAGCGGTGAATCTTTCCAGTACTTGATGCGCATAGACAAAATTTCCATGTGATTTGTGCATCTCTGTCCCTTTGATAGTGAGCATCCCGTTATGGAGCCAGAAACGGGCCAAGGGTTTTCCTGTCACTGCCTCTGCCTGGCTAATCTCATTCTCATGATGGGGAAAGATCAGATCATTGCCGCCGGCATGGATATCGATCGTCTCGCCGAGAAATTTTTGGGCCATGACAACACATTCAGAATGCCAACCCGGTCGTCCAGCGCCCCATGGACTGTCCCATTTCGGTTCGCCTGCCTTTGACGCCTTCCACAGCGTGAAATCAGCTGGATGCTCCTTCTGTTCGTTGACCGCAATCCGCACTCCTTGCTGGAGATCTTCTACTGAGCGTCGGGAAAGCTTGCCATATTGAGCGAATTTTGTAACGCGGAAATAGACGCTGCCATCCTGCTCATAGGCATATCCTTTATCGAGCAATGTGGCGATGAGTTTGATCATTTCTGCAACATAATCAGTGGCCCGTGGGTTGTGGTCGGCCGGAGAGAGATCGAGCGCCGCAAGTAGCTTAAAGTAGGCGTCGGTATACTTAGCAGTTATTGAAAGAGTATCCTGCCCTTCAGCAATGGCGCGATCGATGATCTTATCGTCGATATCGGTGATGTTCTGAACATAGATTACCTGCCAACCTTTGAATAGCTCCATATAGCGACGGAGGGCATTATACACAATGAGCGGTCGTAAGTTACCGATATGTAAATAATCATAGACAGTAGGCCCACAGACATACATCTTGACTGTATTGCCATCCTGGGGCTGAAACGGCTCAACCTTGCGAGTTAAAGTGTTGTAGAGTTTAAGCATCTTCTCTCCTTCTCTAACGATTATAACCGAAGACGGTTTAAGATTCATCTGCCTGTGCGTCTGCGTCGCACACCGACCAACGGTTCACAGTGCAAAAACGGTTCGTAGTTCGTAGTTCAGAGCCCGAATCTATCTTTGCGAGCCCGCGACATAATTTTGTTCCTTTGCAATTACTGCGGGATTACCGCGCTTACTCGTGGAATACATTATACGATACGCGATAGGTCTGTACGGACTTTCAAACGAGGCTCGAAATAATAAGAAAATCCGTACCCAGTAGTTGCCTATTATATATATTTTATATTTTTTAATAAATTTATTTGTAAAGTACATATTTAGAACTTGACAAATGTATCGGCAAAGTGTACACTTATTAATGATCTCAAAGACGTAACAAATAGAAGAGGTGGTGATGATCGTAATTAAGTTAAAGATAGGAGCGCTACGTGGATTTAGTTATGCTGTACTCATCAGTGGTTCTATCTTGATGCTCCTGCCGTTCCTGTGGATGATTTCAACTTCGTTTAAGACGTTCGCTGAGGCGCTGGCAATGCCGCCGGTATGGATCCCTGATCAACTAATATGGAGTAATTTTGCCGATGGTTGGGCAATGGCGCCGTTTGCGCGCTTTTTCATCAACAGCGTCGTCATCGCTATTGCCACTGCCGGTGGTGGTGTCATCTTATCGGTCCTGGCTGCCTATGCTTTTGCCAAGATGAACTTCTTCGGCAAAAATATAATATTCATGATCCTGATTGGCACGATGATGATTCCCGGGATAGTCCTTTTAGTGCCGAATTTTTTGACCATTGTTAGATTTGGTTGGATCGATACTTTTCAAGGACTGATCATCCCCTGGCTTGCATCGGTCTTTGTCATCTTTCTACTGCGCCAGTTCTTCATGTCTATACCGAATGAGTTATGGGACTCAGCGCAGATCGACGGTTGCGGCCGGTTTCAATTTTTGTGGCGGTTCATCGTTCCATTATCCATACCAGCACTCTCCACCGCATTTCTGTTACGCTTTATCGGCAGTTGGAACGCCTTTTTATGGGTATTAATTATGACGAATCGCGAGGAGATGAGGACCGTGCCCGTTGGTCTGGCTCTATTCGCGCAAGAGGCGGGAATTGAGTATCAGTTGATGATGGCAATGGCAACACTGGCGATAATCCCTATTATGCTGCTCTTCCTCGCCTGTCAACGACAATTTATTGAAGGAGTGGCAAGGACGGGAATCAAATAGGTATTACTAGTTAGAGGTTAGGTCAGGAGGTCTAATACTCTGAGACCTAAAAACCAATATCTACTGTTGGAGGTGATTGCAACAGAAGGGAAAAGAGATTTAAGCAACATATTAAAGTGAAATGACAAACCAAGGAACATAGCAACATTAGGAGGTAATAAAGTGAAAAGGTTACTGATAATAACAGCACTCGTATTTGGAATGGGAGTAGCAGGCTTTGCAGCTGTGCCAGCAGAGCCTGTTGAGATTCATTTATGGCACATCTTTGTCGGAGGCCATGCCGAGGCTTTGGCAAGCATCACGGCGCGGTTCCATGAGGCAAATCCCGATATCCGGGTCGTCCTTACCCACCAAGGGCATTGGCCTGACCTGAACATGAAGCTGGTAGCAGCGACCGCTGCCGGCACACCGCCAACAATGTCGCTGTTTAAGACCACCTGGGTGCCAGCATTCTATGGCGCATTGATGTCGCTCGACGGTCTGATCCCAGCAGAGATCACAGACGACATATTCCCTGTATTTCTGGCAGACAGCACATTCGAGGGCAGGCTTCTTACGATGCCATTTGCCCGTTCGACGAACGTCCTCTTCTACAATACTGATCTCGTTCCTGAACCACCTGCAACATGGGAAGAGTTGCTCGCCATGGCGAAAGAACTGCGTCTCGACAGAGATGGTGACGGTGTTATTGACCGTTTTGGTAAGGGAATAAGGCCCGGTCCAGAGCAGTTTGCCTTCCTCTTTCTGCAGGCAGGTGGCCAGTGGCTTAATGAGGAAGAGACTGAATTTCTGATCGACAGCCCGGCAGGGATCAAAGCGATGGAATTCCTCCATGAGTTGCGCCAAGTCGCTCTCTTTCAGACCGGCTTCTTTAGCGGCCCGTTTGGCCGGGGGGATGTAGCAATGTTCTGGGGTTCCACTGCCGGAATCCCATTCGTCGCTCGCGCTGCTGCACCACACGGAACACGGTGGAACATTGCCGAGCTTCCGGCCGGACCATTAGGGATAAGCCACTCGATCCTGATGAGCGGCAGTGCCGGGATCTTCGAACTCGGAACAACTGAGGAAGAACGGGCAGCTGCTGTCAGATTCCTTCTTCATCTACTATCACCTGAGGAACATCTCTATTGGGTTACGCGCACCGGATATCTGCCATATCGGTTTAGTGTAATTAAACTTCCCGAATGGCAGGCGTTTGTAGAGGCGAACCCAATTTGGGCAGGTGTTACCACGCAGGCTCTTCTCTCTTACGGCTATCCCCATCACGTAGAATGGGCAGCCATCCGCGGCGTTATGGACGAAATGACCGATGCGGTGTTATTTGAGACGATGACCCCGGAAGAGGCTCTACGTTGGGCTGCTGATGAAGTTGAGATGTGGTATCTCGAATAAGGAGTTTGTGGGAGGGGCGTACCGATTGTACACCCCTCCCCATATGAAAAGATGATAAGAAACAGGAAGAGATATTGGCTTGAGACAGGGAAGGCTTACTTGTATCTGCTTCCTGTGCTCGTTATTTTAGGAGTCTTTACATTCTATCCAATGGTGCGAGCGCTTCATTTGAGTCTCCACCGATGGCCGTTGGTAGAGATTCCAGGGAGACGAGAACGGGAGTTCGTGGGAATAGAAAATTACGTTAATTTACTCAATCATCCCCGCTTCCTCCGTTCATTGCGTAATGTGTCGCTCTATGCTCTCTTTTCTGTCCCACTTTCCATCTTCTTAGCTATTGGATTGGCGATTTTGTTGAACCAAAAATTACGCGGCCGCGCTCTCTTCCGATTAGCTTTTTTCCTCCCATTCGTCACTCCTGCTGTTGCTGATGCGCTAATCTGGCGTTGGTTACTCGATTACCGCTTCGGTCTGATCAATTATTTTCTCCGCTATTTAGGAGTGGATCCGGTCGCTTGGCTGACAACCCCGGCTTTAGCGATACCGCTGCTCGTTATCCTCAATTCGTGGCAAACTGTCGGTTTCCAAGGACTGATTCTCCTTGCCGGGCTGCAAGGGATTAATTCACAATACTATGAGGCGGCAAAGATCGACGGGGCTAATGCCTGGCAACAATTTCGTCGTATCACGATGCCGTTGCTCACACCGCAGATCTTCTTTCTTGCTATTATCTCGGCGATCAGTGCATTTGAGCTGTTCACCCAAGTCTTTGTTCTGTGGGTGGGAAGTCCAGGTCCGGTAGCGAGCGCTCTCACCCCGGTTTTCTACATCTTTGAAACAGCGTTCAGGCGGCATCGCATGGGATTGGCTTCTGCAGCAGCATACATCTTATTTGCGGTTATATTTGTCTTGACTTTGATCCAGTTTAAGGTAAGTCAGAAAAGGGTCCATTATGACCAGTAAAGAACGCCATTAAAGGAGTTATTAGAGATAGTGAGTGCCGTAGCTGAAGCCGGCTACGAACGGGCGATCATGATAGAGGTCAGGGAGTGACGTGTGCAATATCAAAAATCATAAGGAGGAAAGAAAAATGAGGAAAGGTTGGTTGATAATCATCAGTCTGGTAGCGACAATTGCCCTGCTCGGTGTGGCAGGATACACCATTCTCGAAAAGGAAGTTAACCCAGCGTTAACAGCAGATCCAGGTGCTACCCAGCAGGGACAAATCTCGGTAACTGGTCAGGGGAGGGTATCCGTTATCCCGGACATCGCTATGGTGGCCTTGGGCATAGAGGCCAGGGCCGATACGGTGGCCGAGGCAATAATCCCGGCAACGGAGGCCATGGAGGCGGTCATAGCTGCACTGAAAGCGCACGGCGTGGAGGAAAAGGATATCCAGACCTTTCATTTCAGCATCTCTCAGGCGTGGGAATGGGACAAAGTAGGGGGTTCTATACCGGCCGGCTTCCTGGTAAGTAATATGGTGAGGGCCAGAATCAGGGCACTCGATGCGGTTGGGGTGATCATCGATGCCGTGGTGCGAGCAGGAGGCGATTTCATCAGAATCCATGGAATTGACTTCACTGTGGAAGATCCCACGCCATACCACTACGAGGCACGCGAGAAGGCTTTTGCCAATGCTAAAGCCAAAGCGGTGCAATTGGCTCGCCTCGCTGGCGTGACGCTGGGAAAGCCTATCTTCATCACCGAGAACATGGCCCACTTCCCACCGAAGCCAATGGCGCATCGAATGGAGGTCACGGCGGTGATAGAGCCTGGCTTTGTTACCCCCATCATTCCCGGGGAGCAGGAGGTCATCATCAACGTGCAGGTAACCTTTGCTATCGAATAAGAAATCGGTCTTACTGTCAAGCCCTGTCTGCCTGACGGCAGGCAGGGCTTGACTTTTGGTAATACTACAACCAGCTCCAACTTTCTATGTTTAAGGTGTCAGGTCTTAACAAATAACATTGTTAATCTGGCATGATAGAAGATCTGAGGTACTGGATTCACAATGATCTTCCTGTCCTCACTGTCCTTTCCAGATTTGTTTTTTACAGACACTGTGCGTTACCTGATACTCTCTTCTCTTTCCTCCTGCCGTTGCTTTTTCAAACCAATTTGTCATAATTATCTCCTGAACGATGTTCTGAGGGAGGCATATTTTATCGATGAGCTTTTCTGCCACCTCAGAGAGAATATGTTCGCTCAATACGATGCCATGATCCGTGAGGCATACCTCAAATACCTCGGCACACAGACCTCTGGCTGCAAAAGCAGCAACAATGACATTGGTGTCCAACACGACTCTCATGAGATCGTCTTGAAGATATCCTCATCAGTCAGCAATCCTTCTGCCTCGGCAAAAGGCAGCACCTTTTTCCTCAGTTACTGGAACCTTTTCACGGCAAGATAGCGAGTAATGGCGTCCCTGATGATCTCACTCCTGGATGTCTTCTCTGTCTTTGCCACAATGTCTAATTCTTCCTGCAATTTTTTGGGCAACCTAAGTGATTGTATCTCCCATTTTTTACCTCTTTCAGTTGTAAGACAATGTAGCACAAAAATGAGCGGCTGTCACGGCCATTAAGTTGTTCATCCTTTCCGGAAAAGCTGATGGTGTCAGGTCTCGACATTTGACAAAAGAGATTAAGAGGGCAATTTTATTATAAGATGAAAGGGGACAGGCTACTTTTAGCATTCAAGAATATTGAAATGACTAATGAATATAAAGATCTTACCGAATGCATATAAGGCAAGAGTTGACCGCGAGAAAATTATTGAATATCTCTTATGTGAATCTCACCCTAATGGTCGTGCAAAAGCAGCTTTTTTGTCAAGTTTGGCTTCACGGAAGCATGGAATGACTAATCCTGTAGTTAAAGTAGTGAGTTCTGAGTATGGTGTTAGTTGTTATGTGGGGGACCCCATTGAGACACCATGTGGTGTTAGACCAAATATCAGGACTGTTGGATTATAGAAGATGGACTGCACCCCCATGATTGGACAGGTAGGGTTAGGAGAGTCTGGCGGGGACTCTTGTTATTCTCCTGATTAAGCAGTGCCTCCTCAAATTCATCTGGCGAGCAATAGCCAAGCGCCGAGTGA
>JAJHSB010000020.1 GCA_022684035.1 Candidatus Acetothermia bacterium
CACAAGTGCACTGTCTTGATCCTTTTATGCATGAGGAATGAATAGCTGGCGGGGCGGGTTCCAACCCCGCCCCGACAGGGATGATAATGATGCCATAGCGTAAGGTGCCATCTTTTCATCGATGGAGGAGATTATGAAAGTTGCGTTTATCGGTGGCGGAATGATGGCTGAGGCAATGCTCAGCGCGATTATCACCAAAGGAGCTCTCAGCCCGGAAGCAATTACAGTCAGTGACATTGATCAGAATCGACTTAAGTTGTTGAGAGAACGATATGGGATTCAATGCACTTCTGATAACTGTCGTGCGATTCAGGGGAAAGATATTATCATTTTAGCAATCAAGCCACAAATTGTTTGTGAAGTGGCCACTGCTCTGCGGCTTGAACTGCGACCGGACCAGTCGGTTCTTTCCGTACTTGCCGGAGTAGGAATCGCTGCTCTAAAGCAATATCTGGGGCATGATGCAATCATTCGGGTGATGCCGAATACCCCGTCTCAAATCGGAGAAGGGATGAGTGTGTGGACAGCTACAGAGAGAGTGCCGTCGGATCACAAGCGGATGGTCAGCACGATCCTTGCTGCAATGGGCAAGGAGATCTATTTTGATGCTGAAAAGTATATTGATATGGCCACTGCAATAAGTGGAAGTGGGCCGGCCTATGTATTCTTGATCACAGAAGCGTTAACTGATGCTGCAGTACATATTGGGCTACCGCGCAAAATAGCATCAGAGCTTGTGCTGCAAACCTTTCTCGGGTCGGTGCGTTTAGCCCAAGCAAGTGACAAGCACTTGGCTGAGCTTCGTAACATGGTAACTTCCCCAGGAGGAACAACCGCTGCCGGCTTATTGCGCCTTGAAGGAGGCGGTTTGCGGGCAACCTTAACGCAAACAGTCATCGCTGCGTACCAGAAGGCACAGGAGTTAGGGAAGAGTTCATAGGATTCGTAAAGAAACCACAAAAGTTGGTAAGATCATGAGGATTCGAGGGGTCAAGCCCCGTATCAAGTACGGGGCAAGGACTCGAGGGAAATGCTTAAGGCACTAATAAAATCATTAGAAAATAAGAACTTGAACCCTTGAATCCTTTTTAGTAACTAAATTGGAGAAGATCCTTCTTTTCTTACCCCTTTACCCCTTCCGTTCCCTCCTTGCACTCTTTGTGACAGAATGTTATGCTTATCGATTGAGGAATAAATTTTTGCAGGAGGATATTAATGGCACAGACGAATGATCCGCTACTGCGAGTAAAGAGTATTCGCAAGCGGTTTAACAGTGTTGAAGCGGTCAAAGATATCTCACTCGTTGCTTATCCAGGTGAGATTCTCGGACTACTCGGTCCCAATGGAGCAGGCAAGACAACTGCCATTCGGATGATTATGGGAATCATTCAGCCCGATCAAGGCGAGATTATCTTTCGCGCTAACGGCCGATTCGGTCCACTGAACAGAGCCCGTATCGGGTATCTGCCGGAAGAGCGCGGTCTCTACGCTGACGCCAAAGTTCTTGACACATTGATTTACTTTGCTGAATTGAAGGGAATCGCGTCTGGAGAAGCTCGACGCTGCGCCCTCGAGTGGCTTGATAAACTAAATTTGACTGACTGGGCTCGTCATAAGATCAGTAAACTCTCGAAAGGAATGGCGCAGAAGGTGCAATTCGTCGCCTCGATCCTCCACAAGCCGGATCTCGTGCTCTTTGATGAGCCGTTCACCGGCCTTGATCCGGTCAACCAGGATCTCTTCCAGGGGTTCTTTCGCCAATTGCGCGACGAAGGGATGGCGATCCTTTTATCATCGCATCAGATGAATCTGGTGGAGGCCTTATGCGACAGTATCTTTTTAATCAATAAAGGAGAGCAGGTCCTATACGGCGATCTCTCTGAGATCAAGGAAGCCCATGGAGAGAGTCTGATCCGTCTGCGCTGCAGAGGTGATTGCTCCTTCCTCCAAACGAGCCCACTCGTAAAAGACCTTACCTTCTCGGAAAATGAAGTCTATTTTAAACTTCCGCAAGGAGTCAAGCCGCGTCAATTTCTGCGTACCATCCCTGAGGATCTGGCGATCGAAGAGATCACGATCAAACGGCCGCCGCTCCATGATATATTTGTCAGTACAGTGACGAGGAGTAATTGATGAAGAATAACGATCTATTTAAAGTGGCGAAATGGGAGTTGCGTCAGAATCTGATGACAAAGCAATTTCTCGTGATGACAGTCGTTATTCCGCTGATGATCGGATTTTTCGGAGGCATACCGATCTTGATTGAATATCTGACAGGTGATCAGATACGCCAGATCGCAATCGTCGATGAAAGCGGTTTTATCTCTGCTGAGCTGGCACGCCGACTTGTCGATACCCCAGTGCAACTCTTGCTCTCTGATATACCACCCAATGAGCTGCTTTTACAGGTAGAAGCAGGTGATATAGACGGGGTGCTTTTCATCGGCAGAAAGGTACTGACGACCAATTTCGTACATCTACATGTGCGTGATATCGGCATGCTTGTAATGAACGAGCTGCAGCGAGAATTAACGAGTATAATTACTGAGCAGCGATTGGCGCAAGCAGGGCATGATCCAGTAAAGATTAGAGAGTTGACAGCAGAAGTGGTCATGATCCCAAAATTAGTGGGAGCAGAGGAGTTAGGATTTGCCGCTATTGGTGTGTCGATTGGAGTCGTAGTGGTGCTGATGATCGGCACGATGCTCTCTGGTGGGATGTTGCTGCAGAGCGTAATTAAGGAGAAAGATAATCGTGTGGTGGAACTGGTCATGTCTTCAGTCTCATCGCGTGATTTTATGACCGGTAAGATCCTCGGCCATGGCGCGACAAGTTTGATACAAATAGCGATCTGGATCGCAATCGGCCTACCGATAGCCAGCCATTACTTTGATATCCCACTCGACATTGTCACGTGGAGTCAGTGGATCATCTACCTCATCTATTTTGTGCTCGGTTATCTCCTTACTGCTACGCTTTATGCCACAATGGGAGCAGCGATGAAAGATGCGCAATCAGGCAGCCAGATTCAGGCGATCGTTGGTATGTTGCCTGCTGTACCGCTATTTATCCTGTCGGTGATCATTGCATCTCCGGACCTGCTATGGGTGCGGATCATGGGATTCATTCCACCATTTACTCCGGGGATCATGCTCCTCAGGATGGCTGTTGGCCGTGTTCTGTGGTGGGAGATCGCTCTCAGCCTGATCTTGCTTGTCGGGTTCGTTTACCTATTGATGCGGTTGGCTGCTAAGATCTTTCAGACGGGGATGTTGATGTACGGAAAATCAGCGAATTTAGCGGAGATGTGGCGCTGGGTTAAGAGTGCGTAGGGTCCGATTACACGTGAACCAGCTAATCTGAGTAATTACCACTCTTTTATCGCATAAATTTATACTGATACTGAGTGAACTCCAGATTTGCAAATTTAGGGGGAAACTCGAAGCACGAAATCCTAAATCCTAAACAAACCCAAATGACCAAAATTCAAAACAGAATGAGTTTGGGGATTTGAATTTGGAATTTTGAATTTGTTTAGGATTTGGTGCTTAGAATTTAGGATTTGATAAAGTTAAGATTTACAATTCTCCAGTGCATTTGGTATACATTGATTTTCGCAATAAGATTATTTATAATCTTTTGCTGCGTATTTAACGATAAAAGTATTCTAACTGGAGCTGAGGAGGAATAAATAGATGTTATCAAGTGAATATCGAGTCGTTGTCGGGCCAGAGGGTTATCTCGCTCCGGCAGCAGCCTCTATGGGGATAGTACTTCCTGAGCCGGGCGAAGGATTGATCGAGGGTGTGATCGTCCCGGAAAGAGAGGCGATGCACAAAATCGCGGAAAAATTACTCACCGCGAAAAACCCGACCTTCTTCCCTGGACCGCTCGTCTTATGGGCTTGGAACGATAAAGCAATTGCCAAAGCGCAAGCGGTAAAAGCGTTAGCAGAAGCAGTAGGAGCACATATCATTCCGATGCCCGATTATCGGCCTAAATATCCGATGATCAATCCTCAAATAGAGATCAATCCTAACCATCCCAATCTCACAATTTGGCACAACGATATAGACGTATGTGTTTTTGTCGGTGTGCACTGCCATTATGCTAATTTAGCGTTGAAGATCATCCGCGGGGGAACAGACTGTTACACAATTGCTCTTTGCGGAGAGTTCGGGCATGAAGATGCAATGATCACATTACGCGATGTCAATACGGCTAAGCTATGCACATTGCTGGAAGTTATCGAAGAAGCAAAGATAGAAGTGGGGGTGCGCTGATGGTCGAGCGAAAAATAGTAGATCCCGAATATTTACTCCACAAAGCACCGCGTGAAAAGAAGTTCTTGATCGGAAATGAAGCGGTCGCCGAGGCGGTAAGACGTGCCAATATCGATATAGTCGTCGCCTATCCGATCACACCACAGAGTGAGGCGACACATATCGTAGGTGATCTGTACGCGCAAGGGTATATAAAGGATTATTACCGTGGAGAGGATGAGTTTGCTGTAATGAGTGCGATTGCCGGGGCTAGCATGGGCGGAGCACGGACGTTTACCGCTACCTCCGGGCCGGGGACGCTAAGAGCATTCGAGATGTTTCCCACCTGGGCCGGAGCACGCCTGCCAGTAGTATGTGCATTCATGTGCCGGGGAGTAAATTCTCCCCTATCCATTCAGCCCGATAATATTGAGATCGGATGGCTAATGGATACGGGAATGCTCATCTTCCATGCCGAGGATCCACAAGACTTCTTCGACATGACATTGATAGCCTATCTGGTAGCAGAGCAGCCAGATGTGCATCTACCGGTCGGAGTATGCGTTGATGGCTTCTTTGTCACCCACACACGTGAGATTGTGGAATTACCTCCTGAGAACGAGATCTTTCCACCATATAATCCTCATTTATCGCCTGTTCCGATCATGGACATGGAGACTCCGCCGATACGGCAGATGCGCGATCCATTTGTGATGAAGAGTAATTACATAAGTTACAATACCCATGCGAGTTGGCAGCAAGAGGTCCGTGCGGCAAGCATACGTGCACGCAAACATATTACTCGTTATTTGGGAAGTGCCGTGGAAGTCACTTATCCCGAAGCGAATATCCTTCTCATCGCATCAGGAACAGCAGCAGCGCAAGCACGGGTGGCGATGGAACAAGCGCGTCAGGAAGGAGTCGATGTCGGATTGGTAAAAATTAAGGTATTGCGACCGTTTCCTGAAGCTGAGATCATAGAACTCGCGCAGAGTCCGGAACGGATCATTGTACCTGAACATAATATCACAGGATGGCTTGCACGAGAGATTAAATCACGGATCAAAGACTCAGGAAAAGTTGAAGGTGGCCCACGTGTCTTTGGCGGCATGACGATGCCTCCGAAGATCATTTTTGATAAGATAAAGCAGAATGGGAGGATGATGTGATATGAAAAAAGGGATAACCACAATATCTCCGGCCTTTGAAGATATTATGCCGGAGGAATATCGGCAACTGGTGGCAGAAGGCCCATTTGGCAAGGATTTAGGCCTCGGGGATTTGGGTACGTTCAAAGAATTGATCGAAGAACACCCCCTCTGCGCAGGCTGTGGTCTTGCGCTTGGAATACGCTTAATCATCGCCTCTCTTCCTGCTCCTGAGAATACGATCGTAGTAGGAACCACGGGATGTAGCGCCATTCTCTTCCCTCAGTTAGCAATGCATAACATACATTCGCTATTCGGGAACCAATCAGCAATAGCAACTGGTCTATCACGAGCACTACGGTTACGCTATCCTGATCAACCTAAAGATGTTGTGGTCATAGCCGGCGACGGTGGCATCGGTGATATCGGGTTCTCCTTCACAATGCAAGCGTGGTTCCGTAATGAGAAGTTCACCACGATCATGCTGGACAATGAGGGTTACTCCAATACCGGCGGACAGGAGAGCGGAATGACACGGCAAGGCATAGCCCTCAATATGGCGCCCACCGGGAAGAAATACCCGAAACTCCCGATGGTTGAATTAGCTAAAACAGCAGGTTGTGCTTATGTAGCGGCGGTAAATCCTTCTCTCGCAAGGCGCTTAGGAAAGATGGTCCGTCGAGCTGTTTTAGTGGCGCGGGAGATCGGCTCCACTTATATTCAAGTAATGGTGCCTTGCCCGACTAACTATAAATTTTCACCGTCGGAGACGCTAAAACAGGCAAAAGCACTTAACCCCCAACCAATTGAATACATCTCTGCTGAAGCGGAACAACTATTAAAGGAGGCGGAAAAATAATGAAATTTAGCATCCGAATGTCCGGCTTAGGGGGCCAGGGAATGGTTACCGCAGCCAATCTATTAGGCTCTGCCGCAGTGAAAGACGGCAAATACAGCATCGTCATCCCGTTCTTCGGCGCGGAAAAACGACTTGCGCCGACAGAGAGCTACCTACGTATCTCTGATGAAGCAGTATACGAGAAAGGAGAGGTAACGTACCCCAATATTATCTTAATCTTCCATGAAGAGGTCATTACAAAGGGGAAAAGCTATACAATGCCGTTCTATGAAGGAATAGAACGGAATGGACTGGTCATTCTCAACAGCAGAAGCGACGATCTCCTCGCTGAGGATGACTTGCAACAGCTCATCGAGCTGAACGTGCAGATCAGATACATCCCGGCGACGCAACTTGCGATAGAAATAGCGGGGACAGAACTGGCAACGAACATGGTCATGTTAGGCGCTTTGCTCGGTGTTCTCGATATAGTCACATTAGAAAGCCTGGAGCAAGCAATTGCGGAACGATTTGGCAAAGGAAAGTTTATCGCTTCAGCAACGACTGCTGCACTCGATGATGTACTCAAGCGGAAATATGCAAAAGCGCAAGAACTCGTCGAAAAGAACATGCAAGCGATACGAGCAGCATATACGTCGATGAAAGAAGCACAATTAGTGTAGGAGGTATATAATGCCCGCGGTTGTAATAGAAGAGAAATGTATTGGCTGCAAACAGTGCGTCTTTACCTGTCCTGAAGCGAGCACCATTATTTTTAACCAGGAAAAGAATATAGTTGAGATCAATATCGAGCGGTGCAAAAGTTGTGGGTTGTGTGTGGAGGTATGTCCTACCGACGCACTCGTTCTATCCTTGTTAGTGGGCTAGTCAAGATTCGCAAGGAGCTGTGTAGGTCCCTGCGTCGTGTAGCGTTTCACGCAAAAGTTGTCATTGCGGGGCAGCGTCTCTTTTTTCTTGTCATTGCGAGAGTTCGCAGAACTCGTGGCAATCTCAAAGAGATAATTCTCGTTTAGATACTAAAATCTGAAGTCTTGCGCAAAATGGAAAGGAATTGAAATCACAAATTCCAAGCACCAATTTCCAAACAAATCTCAATGACCAATGACCAAAATCTCAAACAGAAAGGCCGGAG
>JAJHSB010000055.1 GCA_022684035.1 Candidatus Acetothermia bacterium
AATGTGGATCATCATTCTTATCGTCATTGCGATGGGAGGATGGGGTGCATTGGCACGTGCTTCGCTATTGGCTATCCAGACTGATATTGGTCGCACGCACGGAATGGGAACTGTCTCCGGTTTGCAGAGCGGTGCGTTCAGCACTGGACAGGCCACCGGTCCACTGGGCTTTGGGTTAATCGCTGATTTAGGGGGTGTAAATTCTGTCTTTCCGTTCGGCGGCGTGGTCGGGTTGGTAGGTAGTATCTTCGTCCTGTTGTGGCTGCGTCGCTGGCAAACGGCGGCTGATATTGCTGCTGGTACTATAGCTACTGTCAGTAAAGAGTCGGCAGTTGAATTTGGTGGGAACTCTGAAGGAGAGAAGCCGCATTAAGATTACCTTCAGGGCGGCTACCTGAGACGATCAACGGGGCAGCTATCTTAAAGATACGTTGTTCACGTGTTGCTTCCGCTGTCCTGCTCGATAGATTCTCCCTCTCTAAATCCCATTTCCTTAAAGAAGCGGAGATAAAGATACCACTCTCACTTGCACCGTATATGTTCTGTCATCTACAATAGAGGGATAATGGGGACGATACGTATACCTTCTGCTGCTGGAGTCTTCTATCCGGCCAATCGGGCTGATCTGATTGCTGAATTAGAACGCTGCTTTGGTGATGCAGTGGTCGCCATCTCCGGTGATTTATCTTATCCGGAAGGATTAATCAGTCCGCATGCAGGATATATCTATTCCGGAAAAGTTGCGGCAGCGGGGTATGCCAAACTCGCTCAATCCGGACGACCAGATTGTATAATCATCTTAGGAGCCAATCATACCGGTGTTGGGGGAGAGATTTCACTATGTCCAGCTGATTCCTGGCGCACACCGCTCGGTCTCGTGCCAGTTGATTTTAGGTTTGTTTCTCGTCTGCGTGATTGCACTGAGAAGGTACAGGTAGCAGGAGAGGCCTTCCAACGTGAGCACTCACATGAAACTCAACTCCCATTTCTCCAATATCTTTACGGTCCGCAAATAAGCTTTGTTCCGATCTGCGTTAAGGCAGCGCCACTCTCCTCACTTATCGAGGTAGGAGAGGCTATTGCCGCGCTAATCGGCACGCGGAAAATCATTGTAGTCGCAAGTAGCGATTTTACTCACTTCAAACCGCAGGAAAAGGCAAAGGATTTTGACTACCGAGCGATAGAGAATATCACCGCACTCGATATAAGTAAGTTTTACACTGAGCTACACCAATATCCTCTTTCCATATGCGGAGCAGGCGCGATCGTTATTCTCATGGTGGTCGCACGACAACTCAAACTCTTGCGAGTTGAATTAGTCGATTATCAGACTTCAGGAGATATCTCGGGAGACTGGCAATCAGTGGTCGGCTATGCCGCAATCAGTTTCCAGCAGAAAGATAGAAGATAAAGACTAAATGGTAATCATTCATCGTAAGCGAAGAGACGAATCTATGCCGCGGAAAGATTTTATTCTGAGGGCAAAGACGATTGCGACTGTGACTTCATTTTAGAGGTAAACGAGATGATTAAAAGTATGACCGGTTTTGGAAGTGGAAAGAGCAGCCAGGATCATTGGGTGGTGACAGCGATGATAAGAACAGTCAATCATCGGTATCTGTCAGTGAATATCCGTAATTTACGCGACTACCCGCTGATAGCA
Organism: Candidatus Acetothermia bacterium; assembly: GCA_022684035.1. Taxonomy (GTDB): domain Bacteria; phylum Bipolaricaulota; class Bipolaricaulia; order UBA7950; family UBA7950; genus UBA7950. The sequence goes on from JAJHSB010000055.1 coordinate 1,664, forward strand.
ACACAGGCTGAAAAGTTGGTCAAAGAGGCCTGCTCGCGCGGAGAGGTCGACGTACGAATATCAATCGAATCGACTGAAGGTATACCGTTGATAATGAACGTTGACAAGGCGATAGCTCAGCGTTACGTTGCCGATCTCAAGGAAATTTGCCGTGAGTTATCGCTCGATGATGCCCCTCGTCTCGATCACCTAATCACGCTCGGCGCTTTTAAGCCATTACCGATAAACGAAGCAGAGCTGTGGCCTGTTATCGCTGCTGCTCTTACAGAAGCAATTAACAACCTGCTCGCTGCCCGCGAGGCAGAGGGGGAAAGATTGTGCGTAGAACTACACGCGATCATCACTCGATTGCAAGAACTTACCACACTGGTAGAAAGGAGAATTCCACAACTTGCAACTGAGATGCGCCTCCGCTTGATGACCCGCATCAAGGAGATGGAACTTGAGATTGATGCGAAGCGACTGGAGGAAGAGATTGTGCTGTGGGTGGAGCGTTCTGATGTTCACGAAGAACTTGTGCGCATCTCTACTCACCTGATGCGAGTAGATGAGTTGCTGACAATTAGCGATAGCATCGGTAAAGAATTGGAATTTCTTGCGCAGGAGATCCAACGCGAAATAAATACTTTAGGAGCAAAGACGCGAGATCTATCTATCGCTGCGGTCGTTGTAAAGATGAAGCTGGAAGTAGATCGATTTAAAGAGCAGGTACGGAATGTCGAATAAGTTGTTTGAGCAGTGGACCGCTGGCGACCGAAGAAAAATTGCTTTTGTTATATCCGGTCCATCCGGAGCAGGGAAAAGTGCGGTGATCAATCGTGTGTTAACGGAGATCCCTGATCTTGCTTATTCTGTCTCTTACACCACTCGTCCCTGCCGGGAAAACGAACAGGAGGGAATTGATTATTTCTATATCAGTCGCAAAGAGTTTCAGAGGCTGCTTGCGCAGGGGGATATTCTCGAGCACGTTGAATATATGGATGCTCTTTATGGAACGTCAAAGAGTCATATCAACCGACTCTTTGCCCAGGGAGTAGATGTCATTCTGAATATCGATGTCACAGGAGCTAATACTTTACGCACTAATGATACTCTTGATTTCCCTCTTGTCTACATCTTCCTCACCTCTCCTTCGCTCGATACATTGAGAAGCAGACTTAAGCAGAGAGGGACAGAAGATAAGGAGATAATTGAACGCCGACTCGCCGAGGCTATGCGCGAGATGGAGATGATCCATCTATTCGATTATCTATTGATCAACGACTCTCTGGAGCAGACGGTCGCTGAAACCAAGGCGATCATCATTGCGGAACGGCGGCGAATCAGAACCTGGCGGACGTAAACAGATGAGAAGAACGAGGGTAGAAGCCCAGAGCAAAGCGAAGGGGGCAAAGCAATCCCGTTACTTCAACCTACAGAGTCTGTTCTGTACCTAAACGAGAATTGTCTCTTTGGGATTGCTTCGCAGACTCGTAATGACGGTATAAAGGTTTTCATGAAACGTAATACTAAGATAGCAGATATAGTTCGCTCTCCATCCGCCTGCTATGTCTTACTATTCCAGTTGAATTTATTTCGTAGCAGTTCAAAGAATGACAAGCTGCCGGACAGGTAAATTAGCTCGGTGGGAAAAGGAGCTTTCTCAACTGTGATTCTGCTGCCGGGATTCAGGGTAAAGAGTTTGTCCCCATCGGCAAAGAGGACTGTTTTAGTCTTAACCTGAATAACGAGTCTCTCTTCCGGAGAGAAGATAATCGGACGTAATCCCAGTGTATGACTGGCCAATGGAGTAGCAAGCAAACAAGCCATTGTCGGAGATATTATCGGGCCGCCCACAGATAGATTGTAAGCGGTAGAGCCGGTAGCAGTCGTAATAATCAACCCATCGCCTTTATACGCGGCCACAAAGTCATCCTGACTATGGAGCTCTAAGGAACAAAACCGTGTTTCTCCATCACCACAAAGCACGACCTCATTCAATACGGTTCCTTCTGCTTCAGCGCTATGGAATGCAATGCGCATTCTCTTTTCTACTCTAAAGTCACCTTGCAAGATTTTTTCCAAGGCATGGGTGATCACAGTAGCAGGCACTTGTGGCAGGAAGCCGAGTCCACCTAAATTAATCCCTAAGATTGGTACTCCCAGAGGCGAGAAGGCAGTTGCCGTTTTTAAGACCGTCCCATCTCCACCAAGCGAGACTGCAAGTGCACCGGCGGCACCTAAGTCTGCTATTGGCATCTCATCCGGCGTACAGGAAATCACCTTAATTCCTTTCAGAGAACACCATGCTTTCAGCACAGCCGAGGTGCGCAGTGCATCGTGCTTATATTTATTTACGACGATGAAAATTTTTTTGATATCCACTCTCTAATTTTAGCCATTTTAAGCCGTAATGGCCACTGCGGTCGGTCTCTCCGCTTAACGTACCGCCATCGACAAACTACTCGCTCGATCACATCGAGAAGAATATACAGCATGAGCCCGAGGAAAGCCATCGTCACCACTCCGGCAAACGCAATATCACGTCGGAAAGCAAGATGCGCGGCGATGAATGAACCGAGACCATGCAAGGTACGAAGCGGTGCTGTTTCACTCAAGAACAACAACGCCATTCCTAACCCGATACTCACCCGCATACTGGTAAGGATTGCCGGCAGACTGGCCGGTAAGATAAGATGCCAGTAGACTTGAAACCGGTTGGCACCGGCGCTGAGGACGCTGGCCAAATCTTCCTGTGTGACTCCCTTTGCCGCTCCGCGAGCACTTATCAATACTTGAAAAAAGAGCGCCAGCGAGATAACTGTTATTCTAACTGCATCACCGAGGCCGAAGATAATAAACAGCACCGGCAGAAAAACTACCTGGGGAATTGGATAAGTAATGTAGATCAGTGGTGTTACTAGGCGATCGAATTGCCGTTCATAACCGATAATCAATCCAAGTGGAACAGCAGTAAGGAAAGCGATTACCATGCTCGTTACTAATCTGATTGCACTGGCATAAAGGTGACGGCTGATCTCATTAACATTACGGCCAACCTCAGCCAATGCTTGCCACGGATTGGGAATGATCACTACACCGCGTACTATTTCCAAAATAAGACTGAAGATCCACCACGCGAGGAGCAACCCGGCAATACTCAAGACGGTGTACAATGATCGTTTCATTCTTCCATTACCCTGCGAAGATGAGTGACAATACGGTAAAACTCGCTCGTTCCTCGATAATCCAGTGACCCCATCTGAGGATTTTCCACGATAGTTTTGATCCGTGCCGGTCGTTCGCTGAGGACGATGATCTCCTCACCTAAGAAGGCTGCTTCTTCAATATCATGCGTAACAAAGACCATTGTGAACCGCCGCTCTTGCCATAACTCCAAAAATAGATTCTGAATCCGTTCTTGGGTGATCGCATCGAGCGAGGCAAGCGGTTCGTCCATCAACATTACCGACGGTGTGATAGCTAACGCGCGTGCGATCCCAACCCGGCGTTTCATTCCCTCAGAGAGTTCCGACGGAAACCTCTCTCTGAATTCCGCCAATCCCAGCTCTTCCAGCACAGCCGCGGCATTTTCAGCTGGATAACGACCGGAAAGTTTGAGTGATAAATTGGCATTCCCCCAGACTGTCTTCCACGGCAAGAGGCCGGCATTCTGCAGGATCAGTGCTACATCACGTCTGATACCAACAACCTTCTCTCCATTGATTGACAGTGATCCCTCATTCGGAGTGATCAATCCGGCAAGCGCGAAGAGTAACGTTGTCTTACCGCAACCAGACGGGCCGAGTAGGCCCAAACTTGCTCCCTGATCGACGGAGAATTCTACCCCATCGACTGCCACAACACGTTGATCAGCCGAGCCATAGGAAATTTTCAGCCCCTTGACTTCAATCATCACCGCACAAAAAGATCGGTTATGATCGCATCGTAAGTGATTCGATCTCTCGTATGCCCTGCCGCGATAAGCCAGTCCATTACAGCAGTAAATGACGCAAGTGTAGGGAGGGTAGGCGTGATAAAGTAGGGGATGGTTAATTGCGCAATTACTGCAGGAGGGACTTCTCGCGGATCACCAGGATCAAGCCCGGGAAAGAACATCTCGACTACCACATCGACCCCAAGATCGAGTAATTCTCTTACACTGGTGGCATTCAAGCGCGTGATCGCCAGCCGATGGGCAATGTGGAAACGCTGGATGGCCTCCTTGTTTTGCTGCATGAACTCCCGTCTGAATACAATGACGCTGGGAACCGGTTCTATATCTAAGAAATCTGCCAAGACAATGATCTTCGCGCCACGAATCCGCAGTGGGATAAAATAGACCAGAAAAGAGATATACGGTTCAGGTAGAACAACCGCAGGCACCCATCGCGGCATAAACGCAAAATTTGTTGCCATTGCAACCATATCCGTCCAAAATTGATAATTGGCGGCACGATAAATATCAAATCCTAATTGAGTAAGCAATTGATCAGTCTGAAAGTGAATATTACTCAAGTGTGACAGATGGATGCGCGCTCTCTCATCTCCGGCGGCAAAATCGCCTAAGATATCTGCGATACTCGTTATACCAGTGCGATATTGCGTTAATAATGCCAAACCTGCTCCATTCTGCGCGAGAAAAGCAATACTGGTGATAACGATGTCAATTCCATCGAGCACAGCGAGGATAGCTGTGGTCAAATCAGTGACCATACCGTCTATCCGTCCTGCGCGCAGCGCCGCGATGCGACTCTCTTGGTCAACTAACCCTTTTAACTGTACATCGAGGCCGTGATCATGAAAGATTCCCCACTCATAACCGAGCACAATCGGTAATGATCCCATAATCGGCGGTAAAGTCAGCCGTAACTGCTGTCTTGCTTCCGTTGCTGTTGCTGCACCAATTGGATAGATCAATAATAGACTAAACAGCACAACCCAAACTAATTTCATCGGTTTCCTCCTGGTGATATTTAGCTTTTAGCGGTCACTCTAATTATACTGTTAGCGAAAGCAGAGAACAAGGAAGAGGTAACTACCTTGACATTGTCACATTTCCATGTCATTGCGAGGAGCGCAAGCGGTTGCGAGGCGTAGTCGAAGCAAACTCGGAGCGAGATTCCTCGCTTACGCTCGGAACAGGCTCCGCAATCTCTAATGAAGGGATTGCTTCGCTTCGCTCGCAATGACAGAAAGAGATTCATCGGTTACCACCTAATCTGACAATGTCAAGCTAAGTGGTTAAACAAAATAGGAGTTGTTTAACGAGTAATAATGAATTCTTTGATGAAAAACCAACCTGATTTTCTGGACCGAGCGCGTGCGATCATTGCCGTGGGGGAGATATGTGATTTCTGTCTCGGACGGCAATTTGCGCAGCTCGGTCATAATCTTTCCAACCGAGATCGAGGCAAAGCTCTGCGCGTATTACTCGCAATGATCGATAGAATTGACTTCCGTCCGGCAACGGATTGTTGGATATGTCAAATGCTCTTTGCCCGGCTCGATCAACTGGCGAATCAGGCAGTGCAATTAGCACAAGCAATCGAATTTGATACATATCTATTTGCAGTTAACCTTACACCGCGAATAAAAGAGATAGATCGTATCTTTAGCGAACAGTTCGGCGTTGCGACAGCTGAGTCATTTAAGCATGACTTCAATCGCGAACTCGGCAAGGCATTCGAACAACGATTTATTGCAGAACAAACCGAAAGATCACAAGAGGCTGTCAAGAAGATTACAGTCGCGTTTACTAACCCTCACTTGCTCTTTACCGTTGACCTTCGCACTGATCGTATCGATCTTCATATCGCTTCGCTCTACCTCTCCAGCCGCTACCGAAAACTCATCCGCAGCATACCGCAAACTCGCTGGTTTTGTCGCCATTGCCATGGGAATGGATGCACTCATTGTAATTTTCAAGGCAAAATGTATCAACAATCTGTGGAAGAGATAATCAATGCCCCGATTATCGCCGCAGCACAAGCTGAAGATGCAATCCTCCACGGAGCGGGACGCGAAGATATTGACGCATTGATGCTGGGAACAGGAAGACCATTTATCATGGAGATAGTGGCGCCGCGCCGGCGATCGCTCGATATTGCGGAATTGAAGCGACAGATTAACTCCACCGCTGTGGGGAAAGTTGAAATAGAATCGTTATCAATTGTCGACCGATCAATGGTCAAAGCAATCAAAGAGACGAAACGGGACAAGAGATATCGCGTCGTAGCTTGGTTTGCTAAACCGATCACACAGACGGCATTGACCGAAGCACTGAGAAAGCTGGTCGGACCGATCGTGCAACAGACTCCGCAGCGTGTTTCTCATCGCCGTGCCGACTTAGTCAGAACGAGAGAGGTTATTGCGACAACAGGGGAAATGCAAGGATCACAAACCGCTGAATTACAGATCCATTGCGAAGGAGGATTGTATATTAAAGAGCTTATTTCCGGCGATGACGGACGAACCGTTCCCAGCCTCACTGCGCAGTTAGGAATAAATGCGCAAGTGGTCGAGCTTGATGTCATCGCTGTGTTGGACCCGCAAGGAAGAGAGGTAGTAGGTGATTGATAAGGAGATAAGGAGAGAACGACAGAGCAATCCTGAAGGTTACGAGGCATAACTGATGTAATCTCATTCCTTATGACCTACAGAGTCTGTTCTGCACCCAACGACGATTGTCTCTTTGGGATTGCCACGAGTTCTGCGAACTCTCGCAATGACAAGAAAGAGAAGATACGTTGCACCTCTTCCGTCATTGCGAGTCTGCGAAACAATCTCATTCCTAATAACCCGACAGAGTTTATTCTGTACCTAGACAGATTCTGGCTCTGAACCACGAACTACGAACCCTTTCCGGAGAGCGAACCCTGAATCCCTACCCCTTAATTCTCGTTCTGTGAACCGTGAACTCTCTTAACCTTATACCCTTCAGCTCAGCACTCGCTTGTAGATTCCTTCGTATTGCGGAACAATCTGCTGTGCGGGAAACGATTGAGCAGCCCGCTTGCGACCTGCTTCAGCAAAAGACTTCCGCAGCGGGCAATCAGAGAGGAGTTTGAGCGCATAGCTGGCCATCTGCTCAACGTCACCGACAGGAGCTAAATAACCACAACTACCATGCTCGATTACCTCTGGCAGGCCACCAACATCACTCGCTACTACCGGCACGCCACTGGCCATTGCTTCTAATGCCACCAATCCGAAACCTTCCGTCTCACTGGGAAGCAATAAGAGATCTGCCGCACGTAATAAAGAAGAGACACGATTTACTACTCCGAGAAATATAACTCGATCGACAACGGCCAAATCCCTGGCCATCTGTGCCGCGATTGAAACGTCAGGGCCATCTCCAACCAGAAGCAGCCGCGCATCGATCTTTGCGGCAACTTTCGCAAAGATCCGAATCACATCACCGATCCGTTTCACCGGCCGAAAGTTCGATATGTGCATCAACGTCACTTGGTGCGGCGAATCACACGGCGGAATACATGGTGAAATGGGATTGTCATATTCCGCTGGATCGATGAAATTATAGATGACATCGATCTTTTTTGTCACTGCAAATTGGCGATATGTCTCATCCTTCAAAAAATGCGACACGGCCGTCACAGCATCGGATCGTTCTATCGCCAATGCAGTAACCGGTTTAAATGACGCATTATTCCCGACTAAGGTGATATCAGTGCCATGGAGAGTGGTGATGACTTTAAGATTCAGTTCCGGCACTATATCTTTGGCTAACAACGCTGCAGCAGCAAACGGGATGGCATAATGAATGTGTAAAACCTGCAGTTTTTTCATCCGCGCCACTTCCGCCATCTTAGAAGCAAGTGCCAATGTATAGGGAAAATTTTGTAGCAACGGATATTCCTCAATCTCCACTTCGTGACAAGTGACGCGCGGTGGCAGTTCGGTCAACCGCAGCGGTATTGCATAACTGATAAATGCCACATTATGACCACGGGCAGCCAGATGTTTACCCAGTTCAGTTGCCACCACACCACTTCCGCCATGAGAAGCATAACAAGATATACCGATTCGCATAATTACTCCCTTAAAATGATGTAAATTTAATATCAAGCAGATTCTCCGCCTCGATATTACCTTGAATGAGAAACCCTTCTCCATACTCTTTATTGATCAATGAACCGTAATAAGCACTGCGGGTTTTGATCGACCGGTTGTATTCACCTGAAGTCAGACGGGTCGGCGGATAAGAATCATTGTCCGGTTTAAACTGTGTGGAATAGGCATAGATTGCCTCCATCTTTCGCTTAAATTGTGCGCTGATATCAATGATAACCGACGGCGTGAACTCTTGCCACCCCATATAGTAGAGCAGACGCGACGGCCGATAGGCTGCTTGTCCGGTGTTGTAACGGTGCAAGCCGGCAGTGAATATTCCTTCATACGCCAACTCACTTGTGCGATAGTGGTCGGGGTGACGATCTTTCCCATAGGGAATCAGAACCAACGAGGGACGATACTTTCGGACAATCTCCACTACTTTTCGTTTGGCTTCAGGGGTGATATTAATATTTCCGTCTTCCAGTCCCAGATTCTCCCGCGTCACAGCGCCAATGATCTTTGCTGCTGTTGCTGCTTCTTGTTGTCGTATCTTAACTGTACCGCGCGTTCCCATCTCGCCTTGTGTCATATCAACAAGGACGATCAAATGGCCGGCGGAACTCAGTTTGATCAATGTTCCACCGCAACCGAGTTCAATATCATCCGGATGAGTTCCAAAGGCTAATACATCGATCTTATCGATCATCTCTTCTCTCCCATGACGACTATATGGTGCGCAAAATCATCGATCGCTCCTTGCGCGAAGATCTTCTCGCTAAAACCAAGGCCATAGTGATTGATAAAATGGGCCAGCGGCAATACTCTCTCCTGTAGTCTACCTTTTGGAAGGAGTAAATTCCACAGTTGCTGCAGCATCCCTTTGGTGAGTCCGCGTTTACTCATCTGCGCTTTCAGCGCCCGTGCTTCAAGTTCATCCACCCCTCTTATCGCCGCAGCAGAAGTTTGCGACCACGTCCGGCTTAAATTGGGATCGATCTTCTCGACATATGACAACAACGGGGTAAGAGCTGCCTCTATCTCCTGTCGGCAGCGAATAAATAAGATGCGCTCAGCCGATGGCACCAATCTATTGAACGCATCTCCCACATTGAGCTGCCCGGTAATGATAGTCGCGGCGTCAATGCGATACTCACTCAGCAATGCGCTCTCTTCCTGCGCCAGGACAGTATAACTCTTGCGGGGAAAGATAAGCGGTTGCGATAGTTCAAAGAATTGATAAAGTGGTTTTAACATCGCGTGGTAGGTGATCTCGCCCGGTCCGAGCACATGTGCTACTATCGGAAAAAGATAATCAACGAGGAGGGGACGCAGAGCAACATCAGCCGAAAAGCGTTGTGGATGAGCAAGGGCAATCTTCTGATAACGATCAGGGTGCTGAACGCGGATCCGTCGTCCGGCCGGATCAAAGGTATATAATCGGCCGGCACGAGCGCTGTCAAGCGCCGGCGTATATCCGAGAGTGGTTAACCGGTGAGCCGCCTCTTCCAACTTGATCCGAATCTTATCAGCAGAACAGAGAGCATGATGGAAGAATTCACCGGCCAGTGGAGAGAGGATTGTCGAGGTGGTAATGACAAGGCCACAGGCCGAGAAGAGTTGCGCCCAGATACGGCCGTTCCAGTGGCAAAAATCCTCGTTTTGTTGCGGAGCGAAAAACTCCTTTGCTAAAGAGAGGTAAGTGCCTGGTTTGCTCTGGGCGAAAAACTCCCTGTAAGCTTGAAGTACGCCATCAGTAATCGGCAGCGCCGCGATCGGGTGGCCAGCCAGATCCCAATCGAATCGAACAGAACCGACTTCGCCGTCAGATTGGAGAAAGTTGGCATAGTTGATCTCATTTAGGTCATGGTCGTCTGTTGCCAGCCAGAAAACAGGGATAACTCGTATAGCAAACCGAGCTTGCAACTCTTTTGCCAGCCGAATAGCAGTAACGATTTTATACAGAGTGTATACTGGCCCTCCTAAGAGACCGGCTTGCTGTCCGGTGATCACGCACAATGTGTCGGAATTCTTCAACGCAGCGACATTGTCGTGTGCTGCGGCATGGGCGCCCAAATCCTCGTTGTATACCGCTAACCGGCTCGCTAAATCACGACGGTGAGAATCGGTGATGCGGCGCTGAGGATGCGGAAGATTGGCAAATTGCGCTAATGAATGAGTGAACAAAGAGGATGCTCTCTCTTTTCCGTCAACATAATCGAGATATAATCTATTCGTCAGATAGAGTCGTTGTGGGTCTATTTGCTCGCTCATTATCTTCTCTTTTCCGCCACGAAGACTAATCGCTCACTATAACGATTAAATTGCTCCCCGCGCAGTGATCCATACTTAATAAATACCGGTGAACCCCGTTACTTTGAGCATCGCTTCCATCTCAGTAGCCGGTGTAATGCGATCAAATGCCGACCAGTGCCACAGCCTAAATCAAGTAATGATTTATCACGCGGCAATACGATCAACTCGGGAATCATTTTATTCCGTGTTCTTTTTTATAAGCTGCCCAGTTCTCCTTTAAATACAGAAAGGCGGCGAAATCAGGCGCAACGAGAAACGGGTTTTCCCGACGCTCAATCCCGATCGTCGACTGAGGAGCAGTACCATAATCATGGCCGGGAAAGACGCGTGTCTCATCCGGCAGCACAAGCAGCTTGCTATGCAAAGAGGCATACTCTGCTCTTGCTGCCGCTCTACTCGTTGTTCCACCAACTTTGCCGACAAAGAGCGTGTCACCGGTAAAGAGCGCATCGCCAATTTGGATACAGATTGACTCAGGCGTATGTCCAGGGGTATGTAAAATCGTTACCATTAACCGGCCTAACGGAAAAGTGGTCTTGTCTTCAACCCGGAGACCAGATATCGGATTGATCTGCCCGAACAGCAGTGCCCGTTTACCAGTCAACGTTTCAATGATCTCTTTGCCATTAGTATGGTCAGGATGATTGTGCGTAATAAAGATATATTCAATCTTATATCCGTGTTTAAGAGCAAAGTTGACGATCCTTTTGGGCGAGAAAGAAGGATCGATCACCACTGCTTTGGCCGAAGATTCATCAACGACGATATACCCGAAGTTACGATCGCCGCCAGTAGCAAATTGTTTGATGAACATCAGTCTCTCCTCTAATTAACCGGTATATAGCGTAATCATAGTCTAATTGCCGCTCTTTAGCCAACCCGCGCCCTCTGGAGTTTAAGCTCGTCTCTTAACCCGCCTTCGTAGGTCCACGGCATACCGCGTTCCTACCCATTACCCACAGACACAGAGCACTTGCCACAGACTCTGGCGACTTCTGTCTACCTTCCTCTGCGGCTTCTTTTCTTGTCATGGCGAGAGTTCGCAGAACTCGTGGCAATCTTGTCATGTCCATGGCATCATTATCCCTGTAGGGGCAGGCCCCTGTGCCTGTCCCAAAAATGAGCAACCACAGGGGGTTGCCCCTACAACTAGGCTAAAGCCACGGGATTACTTCGCGGACTGGCAATGACCTGTCTGCGTACGGAGACGTACAGGCAGGCGAACTCTGATTCTGAACTACAAACCGTGAACTGTGAACCCTTTCTAATCCATGAATCACAGCCCATTCTCTGCGTTCTCTATGATTAAATTTCCGTGGTTAATCCTCTGTTCTATCAACTGCGCTCAGCAATCAACTTCGCCATTCGATCACTTCATCGCGCGGTCGTTTGGGACGCGGTTTTCCCACTTCATCCGAGTAGCCGATCGGAATCATCGCCACCGGGCGCAGATGTTTCGGAAGCCGTAAGATCTTACGCGCAACAACATTCTCGTCGAACGCACCGATCCAACAGGTCTCGAGGCCAAGTGATTTAGCCGCCAGCAGGATGTTCTGCACTGCTGCTGCCGTATCCTGATAGGCATACAGGCTGTCGCCGCGATAGCCATAGGCAGTAGTAGCGATCTGTAGATCAGCGCAGACGACGATCAACACCGGCGCCTGTGCAATGAAACTCTGCCCATAGGCTGCTGCCACTGCCTGTTGCTTTAACTCCACACTGTCGAGAATGTAAAATTTCCATGGTTGTGCATTGCCGGCACTCGGCGCAGCAAGCGCTGCCTTGATAATCAGTTCCAGTTTCTCTGGTTCTATCTTACGTTCGGCAATAAAACTGCGGATCGAGCGACGATCAAAGATCGTCTTTAGAGTGTCGTTCATCATTCCCTCCTTGGGGTTATTGGAAAGTTATCTTTGCTTCAGGATCTAACGCGCAGCGCAACGCCGCCTGAGCATGGAGCCGTGCCGTATCAAAGAGTGGAATCTCACAGTCAGCAGAATTAATCAGAAGCGGAATCTCCGTACAACCGAGGATGATCCCCTCTGCTCCTTGCTCCACGAGACGAGCGATCACTCGCAGCATCTTTGCTTTTGAGTCACGGTTAATTCTGCCGCGCACCAACTCGCGATAGATTGTCTGATGGATAGACTGTTGGTCCTCCTCTGCCGGCAGGAGGGTTGTAAGACCATGGGCGCGCAATCCATCGCAATAGAACGGTTCTTTCATTGTGATCATCGTTCCCAGCAATCCCACCGTTGAGATGTTCTGTTCTTTGATCGCCGTTGCTGTAGGATCGATGATCGAGAGGAGCGGAATCGGTGATTGCGGAGCGACTTGCGTTATCAGTCGATTGAAAGTATTCGACGCGATCAGCCCAAAATCAGCTCCGGCAACGGCTAAAATTTTGAAGATCCGCACCATCTCTTCCGCCATTTGATCCCACTCACCGCCGCGTTGCCAATCGACGAACTGCTGGAAAGAGACGCTGTAGAGGAGTATCTCTGGATAGGCAAAATCATTAAATTGCTCTGTGTATCCGCTGGTGATCGTCTCATAATAGAGCAGCGTCGAAGCCGCACTGGTGCCACCAAGGATTCCTATCTTTTTCATCTGTGTTGGGGTTCTCCTCATTTATTGATCATTGCGCCTATTATACTTCGGCAGTGGAATAAGATTCCAATTTTGGCTCCTCGCGGTGGGATACGAGAGACAGAAAAGGCATAGCGTCTCTTCTTTTCTTGTCATTGCGAGAGTTCGGAGAACTCGTGGTAATCTCGAATCAGAAGACAGGAGACAGGAGACAGGAGACAGGAGACAGCAACCAACAACCAGCCACCAGCAACCTCTCTTCTACGAACGGGATTGCTTCGCAAATTCGCAATGACGGAGGAAGGTATTCGCAATGACAGAAGAGGGATTATAGTTGTCGGGCCAGGGAAAGCCCCGGCCCGACATGAACTTAAGGAGGTGTAATTGGCACTATATTGTATTTACCGGGGCGGGGGATTAACCCCGCCGCCCCGGTGGGAGGTGTTGAGGAGGTAATTATTACTACCGCCGTGCCGGCATCTGCGCGCCTGGAACTTCCGTCAATCGTCTGAGAGCACCCGTCCTTAGATCGACGTGGTAGAGATGGAAGACTCCTAGCGCTGTTTCACGGATGAAGACGATATTGCCGTCTTCCAGCCAATGGGGGGAGAACTCATGCGCAGTGGTAGTAATTGTGCCTTCAGGTACAATGATCGGGTGAACGCGCCAGCGGACATACGCTTCTAACGTCCGTACAGTTATTGCTGGCCCTACTGCTGGTACATCGAGTACATGGATGTCGATAGAACCACCCACGCCCCCTGTGCGGGCAAAGACGATCTTCGTCCCATCAGGCGACCAGCGTGGCTGAGAGATACCTGCCCCTGCCGGTCCTGCCAAGGTTACTACAGGTGAGGGATCACCAACCCGCTCGTCAGGAACACGATGTAGAACTACCGGATCGGCACCTCCGCGGCGGATCCATAGCTCGCTTGGGGCCACACCCATCTGTCTGACAAAGACGAGATCGTCATTTGTTGGTGAGAAGGCTGGCGCCCATACATGCGATGGGGTCTGAGTGATCAATACAGTTTGATTTGCACCGGCTGCGGTCATCGTCCAGATTTCCCATAGAGCGGCGCGGCGGCGGGCATAGGCGATCCTACCGCCGTCGTGTGACCATGTCGGTTGCATTTCTTGGTCAGTGTGAACTGTCAATCGCAATGGCAAGTTGCCATCTGTTCTCATCGTCCAGATATCCCAGCCACCACCGGTAAAGGCGATCCTGTCGCGGGTGTTTAGGACAAGACTCGGGAAGAGTTCGTAAACTCCAGCCCTTCCACCGATTGTCGCTTCGGGACCACCGCCTGCGGGTATACGCCGAATAATACCACCACGCGAGAAGTAGACATGCACCGGCAGTGTATCGATCCGTATCTGAGCACGACCGGTTGCCCCAGCAGCGTCAGTAACAGTAAGCACCGCATAAAAGACGCCTGCCACTCTATAGGTATGCGTGATTAGGGCTTTGAAGTCTGTGCCTTTACGAACTGGTGTTCCATCGCCGAAGTCCAACTCAAATCTGGTGAGATCCTGACCTATACCATGTGACTTTGATATATCGAATCTGACTGTCAGTGGTACTTCGAACATATCCATCGGCGACGGTGAAGTAATCCGCAATACTGCCACTGGCTCCTGCTGCCAGAAAGCGACACAGGCAGTAAGCCCCACTACTATTCCGAAGAAGAGAATGACCATTCCTATTTTCCGTAGTTGCACTCGTTGCGCAAAACTTTTCTTCCCCATTTTGACCTCCTTATCTAAACTATGTTTCAAGGTAATACATCTCTTTCCAACAACCAGTTGAATCTGTCAACTCGATTCTGTTGTTGATTAACTTTTACATCCCAAGAATACTCGCTGCCAACGCTTCTGCCGAGGACGTATGTGAGATGATGATTGCCTCTCTGTCCGTCTGGCAGGTGATATATGCGCCGCGGGTGTCCAGCGTCAGAAACTTTCGCGGGTTGAGTTTAAAGACTTCAATCTCTTTTCAAAATTGTAACGATTGATAAACTCAAGTCATTACAGTTCATCTCAAATATCAGCTCTTCAAGGTGATAAAAGCTAAATAGTGTTAACGCCTTCTAAGGCTACTAATGGAGCAAGCTCACATCACCGTGATTCGGCACATAAAAAGACG
>JAJHSB010000048.1 GCA_022684035.1 Candidatus Acetothermia bacterium
GGCAATGAGCAGATGAATGGACTTGTAAGAAGATACTTGCCAAAGGGGACTGATTTCAGTAGAATAACTAATGAGGAGATTGCTCAGATAGAATGGGTAATCAATAGCCGTCCAAGAAAGTGTCTTGGGTTTAAAACACCAATTGAAGTCGCTTCTAAATTCGTTGCACTTGGAGGTTGAATGTAGCTCTTTCACCCCCTGGGTGATATGTCTATTCTCTTAAGTTTAATACAAAGACACAGCTTTTTGTAGCTAATGTAGGTATTTCAATCGCTATTTTTGGGATGCAATAGAAGATTTGCCCGATAAGATTGCTTGATATACTAAGATATGACATTAGACAAAGGAGACTGAAGCAACCATGGAGTTTGCACATTTCGCTATTATATGTAATGTAGTGCCTGAAGAATTTTGGAGGCAAAAATGGCATACAAAGTTTTTATAAGCCATAGCAGTCGGGATCAAGGACTGGTTATATCACTGGCGAATTTACTCTCGAAGTTCGGGGTAGAGGTGTTTGTTGCCGAGTGGTACCTCTCCCCGGGCCAGCGCCTCGACGATAAAGTGTTTGGACAAATCGAAAAATCTGATTGCGTAGTTGCTCTATTAACGCGGGAGGGGATAAGGTCAAATTGGGTGCACGAAGAAATAGGGTATTCATTACGAAGTAATAGACCAATTGTTCCTATTGTAGAAAAAGGTGTAGCCCCAAAAGACTTAGCCGCACTACAGGGAAGAGAGTATATTGAATACGATCCCTATCAATACCAGCAGGCTTTGATAAAATTATCTACTTATGTGAGGTCGTTAAAGTTGCAGAAAGAAGAGCAAAAGAGGACTTTACTTGTCGTAGGGGGACTTCTTCTTGCTTTCTTGTTCTTGCTACTAGTCTCCGCAGAAAGATGATGAATAAAATTACTTATATTCCGTCTAGAGACGAATTGGTGCTTGAATTTCGCCCCTTGAAGGGAAAACCAACGTGGCAATTAGAGAGGTTTAAAGTATGGTGGGATGATGATGGTTATATTTACGGCATTGATATTATGCCATTTACGAAAGAGCTAGAAGAATTCAAGAAAAATCTAAATACGATACGGTTGGGTGGTATTTGGAAAGGTATAAAGATTACAGAGGAAGATATTAAAGAAACACGAGCGGATTTGTTAAAGAAACTTGAGGAGAGGTGGTAATGCCATTCGTTACCGACACTCACTCTTTGGTTTGGCATGTAACGGGTGATCCTAAACTTTCGGCCAGAGCAAAAGGAGTCTTTCGAAAAGTGGATAATTTTGAGGATTATATTTTCATTCCTTGCATTGTCTTTTTTGAGTTACTCTACCTCGTTGAAAAGAAAAGGATTGCTGTTGACTTTGATAACTTTCTTGCAATGGTATCTTCATCGAAAAATTATAGGATAGAGCCACTATGCCTGCCCATAATTGAAAAAAGCAGGGGAATCCCCAGAGAAAGAGTCGCCGACCCCTGGGATAGATTGATAGCTGCTACCTCACAATATTTGAATTTTCCTTTGATAACTCGGGATGAAACGCTGAGAGAGACAGGGTTAGAGGTTATATGGTGATAGGCAATAACACAACCTATAACACAGCATAAAAGGTTCTCATCTAACAGCACTCAACCAAATTTTTGCTTGGCGAAAACAGGGTCTCCTCGTAAAAAGAGAAGGTAAAAGGCAAAAATGGATATCGAGGTTCAAGGGTCACTTGCCCAGGTAGCTGATAAACTTGTTGGTTCTGTGAACGAATTGCTACGAACTGCACAGACCGAAGAGGATTTGCGGATTGGCTTCGAGAAGATTTTGGACCCGATGTTGAAAAGCATTGGTGTTGAACCTGAGACAAGATACGAGCGTGCGAGTGCCGAAGCAAAAACAATTTGCCGGGGGCGCCCGGATGCTGTACACGGGCAAGTTTTTATCGAGTATGAGCCGCCTGGCGCATTTTCTTCTAAGCAAGCTGTGCTTCATGCTCATGAGCAATTGATTAGCTACATGACAGCAGAAGCCCAAAGTCACAAAACTGATCCTATTAGTCTATTGAATCGCCTCGTAGGTGTAGGCTTTGATGGTCGTTCTATTTTCTTTGTTCGGTATCCGCGAAGGAAAAACGGGACGCCAGCGACAATAGACGAGGCATTGTTCATACGCAGCGACCTTCATCCTTTTACTCCAGAAAGTGCTCGGACCCTTCTCACATATCTGCGTGCTCTTGCTCGCTTGCCGCTTACCGCTGAGCACCTCGCCAATAGGTTTGGGCCAAAAAGCAAAATCGCTCCCATGGCTGTATCAGCATTTGCCGATGTATTGGAACATTGGGGTAGCTCAAGAGCAAGCATCTTTTTCAACGAGTGGAAACGCTTATTCGGGATTGTCTATGGTGAGCAATTTACCACCCAACAGGCAGAGGAGGCACAGGAGTTGGCTCGCCTTTATGGCGTAGGCAAAGAGACAGACTTTCAAGAGTTGCTTTTTTCTGTTCACACTTATTTTGCGTTTCTAATGAAGCTTATTGCTGCTGAGCTCATCACTCTCAAGGAGAGCACTTTCACCACTTCCTTCTCCTCCCAGCTTATACATATTGCGAAACAGGCTTTACAGGCACAGCTAGCTGATATTGAAGACGGTGGCATCTATGCTAGGCGAGGCATCACTAATTTTCTGGAAGGCGATTTTTTCCGCTGGTACTTAGATGCCCTTTCGCCACGTCTTGAGGAAGCCATCAGAGAAGTAGCCAGAGGGCTTTCCGAATTTGAGCCGGCAACAAATGTCATTGACCCGGAATCTGCACGGGACCTTCTCAAAAAACTCTATCAATATCTAGTGCCGCCCGATGTCCGACGTAAACTTGGTGAGTACTATACACCTGATTGGCTTGCTGAACTTGTTCTGAACGAAGTTGATTATAAGGGGAACACACTCAAGCGTTTACTCGATCCAGCCTGCGGTTCCGGTACTTTCCTTATTCTTGCCATTCAGAGAGCAAAAGAATATGGACGAACTCACGATGAACCTCCGCTGGAAACAGCTCAGAGAATTGTTGCCAATATCTGGGGTTTTGACCTGAATCCTTTGGCAGTCATCGCTGCTCGTACCAATTATCTTTTTGCCCTTGGTGACCTCGTTAATGAACTGCGCTATTTAGAAATCCCGGTTTACCTTGCCGATTCTGTTCTCTGGCCTGAGAAAGCAGGCCAAATGCAATTAAATTTTGCCGGCGGAGAACATGTCAAAATTCAAACATCTGTGGGGCAATTTCATGTCCCCTATATTTGGGTGAAAGACGAAGGTTTTCTTATGCGCACAGCCGCGCCGCTTGTGGAAGATATGGTGAAGCACAACTATTCAAATGACGAAGCAACTGAACGGTTCAAGAAAGAGGGCTTGGTCTTTCCACCCCATGAGCCAGTGGTACAGAACTTTTACAGCGAAATACTGGAACTTGAGAAACAGGACAAGAACGGCATCTGGGCACGCTTCCTGAAGAATGCTTTTGCACCAATGATTGCCGGTAAATTTGATTTTGTCGTAGGAAATCCTCCGTGGATTAGATGGGGTTATCTTTCACAAGAGTACCGCCAGGCAACGTTCCAATTATGGAAAGATTATGGACTCTTTTCTCTTAAAGGACATGCAGCACGCTTAGGCGGAGGAGAAAAGGATTTTTCCATGTTGTTTACCTATGCGGCGGCGGACTACTATCTCAAGAAAGATGCCAGGCTCGGATTTCTTATTACACAGGAAGTCTTCAAATCGAAAGGAGCAGGTGAAGGTTTTCGCAGGTTTCGTCTCGGCGAACAAGGGGAACAATTAAAAGTTTTGAAAGCTCACGACCTGGTTTCTGTGCAGCCTTTCGAAGGGGCAGCCAACAAGACTGCTGCCATTATCCTGAAGAAAGGACAGAAAACAGAGTATCCAGTTCCCTATACGCTTTGGACGAGGAGGAAGGGGATAGGCAAGATTGCCACTGACCAGGTGTTGGAAGAAGCGCTACTGCTGCTTGAGAAAAGGAGCTTGCTTGCCCAGCCCATTGGCTCGCTTGCCGGGTCGTGGCAGACAACTGGCAAGAGTCAAAAGGAACTCGCTCTTATCCAAGGGGAAAATGTGTATCAAGCGCGGCTAGGTGCAAGAGTTGAACCTTATGGCGTTTTTTGGCTTGAGATAAAGCAAGTGTTATCTGACGGACATCTGATTGTGCGCAATTTGTCTGAAAGGGGAAAACGTAGCATTCAACAGGTGGAGGAAAGGATTGAGTCAGACCTTGTCTTCCCTGCCGTCCGTGGCTCGGACATTGAACGGTGGAATGCTATGCCAGGGATTTTTGTCTTGATGTGTCAGGACCCAAAAAGGTGTGAACCTTATCCCGAACATCAAATGAAAGAGGAATGGCCACGAACCTACGGATACCTTGCAAGGTTTAAAGATAGTCTTCTCTCGCGAGGTTCGAAAACCGTCCGTCAATTTGCTGAGAGGACAGCGTTTTACGCAATGTATGGAATCGGGTTATATACAGTTGCACGATACAAGGTCGTCTGGAAACGCATGACCAACGATATTGTTGCAGGAGTTGTTTCTCAGCACAAAACACCATTCGGGTACAAAACTGTTATCCCAACAGATACCACTTCTTTATTTGCCACCGACAAAGAAGACGAAGCTCACTATCTCTGTGCTATTATCAACTCAACCCCTGTACGGGAATTTATCAAATCTTTTTCCTCCGCCAGTCGTGGCTTCGGCGCCCCTTCAGTGATGAACCACGTTGGCATTCCCAAATTCGACTCTGAAAACGAACTCCATCAAAAGCTTGCTCAACTTTCTAAGACCCTTCACATCCTCAAAGCAGAAAATAAAATCGGTGAAGTCGCACGACTAGAAAAAGAAGTGGATGCTTCTGTGTGTAGACTATTTGGTATCGAAAACAAAGTTTGAGATTCTCGGTGATGAAGCCTCTTATGTAAATCGGGGGGACACCATACTTATTTATCCTTACCTCTTTTCTTCCTCCGCGGTTTCCACAGTGTGTTATATGATGCGGATAGTCAGGTGCTATCACTCTTTGAATTCTTGTCATACACTCATAGTATCTCTTGCAAAATCCACAGTCAAAAATAAGTATGGTGTCCCTTGATTTCGGTCCGCAAAGATAACCCGCGGGTCAGCGCCTACGGCAGCGTTGATGAGGCCAACGCGGCGCTAGGCGTCGCTTTGGCAGAACTCCAGGAAGCTGAGCTGGCGGGTGTGTTGCAGAGCTTGCAACACACCCTGTTCTACGTGGGTACCGACCTGGCTACACCGCCTTCTTCACGCTACCGCGCCAACATTGTGCCCCTTACCGAAGGCGATGTAGCAACCCTTGAACTACTCATTAACCGCTTCGAGACTGAGCTGCCGCCGCTTAAGCAGTTCATTTTGCCGGGCGGGCATCCCGCCGCCGCGGCCTTGCAGCTGGCTAGAGCAGTGGTGCGCCGCGCTGAGCGGGAGGTAGTTGCTCTCGCTCAGCGCGAGGAGGTTAACCACCATGTAAGGATCTACCTCAACCGCCTCTCCGATCTGCTGTTCGTGCTGGCCAGGGTGGTCAATCACCGTACAGGCAGCGGCGAGACCCCCTGGCGGAGGAGGAATACCGCTTGAGCAAATCGGGGACACCATACTTATTTATCCTTACCTCTTTTCTTCCTCCGCGGTTTCCACAGTGTGTTATATGATGCGGATAGTCAGGTGTTATCACTCTTTTAATTCTTGTCATACACTCCTGGTATATCTTGCAAAATCCACAGTCAAAATAAGTATGGTGTCCCTTGATTTCCCCTTGATTTCCGCTGGTTTGACACCTGGCGGCGGGTATATCTGCGACTGGCTCCGACCTGAGGGGTGGGAAGATTGTAGCTGCGCATCGACCAAAGGAAGGGGGGAATGATGATCTCCAGGGGAGAGGTATCACTTAAGTTGAGGAAAATGGGGTACAAGAGACACTGGCGGTCTGAGTTTCACCGTATCCCAATATCCTTCGTTGAGCTCGGCTGGTGAATTGCTGCCATCTCGAATCCGGAGACTCCTCAAAATGAGCGATGAAGGGTACTTGACAACCTCTTGCCCCTGTGATATAGTATATTTGTAAGCCATGAGCGGGTAAGTCGTCCATCCTTCACGGATTCAGGTACACGTATGGCATATCTTGCAAAATCTAAACTAAAGAAATAAGTATGGTGTCCCCTATTACCTCCGAGGCGGGCTTGAGGACAGCGATTATGGCGCGCTTCCGGCGGACGACGGAGCGATCGGGCCCACGTGGGGCCGGGACGAGTGGGGGACGTGGTTGCGAGGAGGAAGGGATGAGGAGGAACGAGCGACGGGTGGCGGTGTTGGTGGCGGACATGTACCAAGAGCTCGAGTTTTGGTACCCCTATCTACGATTGAAAGAGGAAGGGGTTCAGGTCGTGGCGGTGGGCCCGGAGAAACGGGAGTATAAGAGTCGGTTCGGCTACCCCGTGCAGCCCGAGCTCGCTGCCGCCGAGGTTCGGACGGCGGACTTCGATGCGGTCGTCATCCCTGGCGGGTATGCCCCGGATTACATGCGGCGCAGTCCGGCCCTCGTCTCGTTCGTGCGGGCGATGGCCGAAAGCGGGAAGCCGGTGGCGGCGATCTGCCACGGAGGGTGGATGCTCTGCTCGGCGCGGGTGCTCAAGGGGAGGAAAGCCACGAGCGTGGGGGCGATCCGGGACGACATCGAGAACGCCGGGGCGACGTGGGTAGACGAGCCGGTGGTCGTGGATGGAAACCTGATTACGTCTCGGGTTCCAAGCGACCTGCCCGCGTTTCTCCAAGCGATCCTCGCTGCGCTTCCCGCCTAAGGAGCCCGTGTGGAAAATCCGGAGCCGCGGACCTACGGCAAATGGACCGGCACCCGTTGGCCGTGATCCGTCATCCGTGATCCGTTATCCGTCGTCCGTGGTCCGTAACGTCACGGACAACGGAAAGCGGGCAACGGGTCACGGATCTGTTCTCCGCGTGGCCGCAGGCCCAGCGGGCCATTCGCACACAGGCTGTTCGCCCTGCACCACGTCTGTTGCTCGATCCGCAGCCGGGGTGGCGCTGCCCACGAACCCCACTTGACCACACTCGGTGCCCCTCCGTGCTCCTCGCCGATGCGCGGGCGCTTGTGCCGGGGACGGGTGGTGGTATACTCGTACCGAAATACGGCGAGCGATGACCCCGGGAGCCCCGTGGCCGACCTGCTGAAGCTATCCGAGGCGACGGCCCTCGGGCTGCACGCGATGGTCCTCGCCTCACGGGCCGAGGAACCAGTTTCTGGTAAATCGGGGACACCATACTTATTTATCCTGTAAATCGGGGACACCATACTTATTTTTCCTCCTGTAAATCGGGGACACCATACTTATTTTTCCTTCTGTAAATCGGGGACACCATACTTATTTTTCCTTACCTCTTTTCTTCTTCCGCGGTTTCCACAGTGTGTTATATGAGCAAATCGGGGACACCATACTTATTATTTATCCTTACCTCTTTTCTTCCTCCGCGGTTTCTAAAGTGTGTTATATGATGCGGATAGTCAGGTGTTATCACTCTTTTAATTCTTGTCATACACTCCTGGTA
>JAJHSB010000015.1 GCA_022684035.1 Candidatus Acetothermia bacterium
GCGGTTGTCGTCATCGCGGTAGTTGCACTCGGCCTTTATTTTGCAGGAGTCTTCGGCGAAGAACCAGCACCAATACCAGAACAAGTCGAGACTATCCCGCACCGGATTCATTTACGAAATTTCCTCGCTGACACTGCATTGACCTTTATCCCAGCTGCAAAGGATGATTTTGCCTATTACACGCTGCATACCGCTGATCGTCGGTTGGCTGGATTCGTCTTCCTCGGAACTGAAGTGGGATGGGCTGGACCGATAAAGTTGTTCGTGAAAACAGATATAGCGGGAATAATTCAGCGCGTCCATGTGTGGCATCATACAGAAACCCCCATTTATGTAGTTGGACTGGATGCATTCCTCGTAACATTTGCTAATCATCGCGCTGAGGCAGAGCTGATTTGGCAAGAAGATGTACATGGACTTACCGGAGCAACGATCACTGCTGAGGCGATCATCGCTGCAGTTTATCGACCTGGACAAATAGCCTACCGAAAAGGGATCTTCATCGAGCGAGAGTAACTGCTCTGGTTAGCAGGTTCACAGTTATTAGGTTCAGGGTTCACAGTTGGTTGTCTTATTTTCATAGTGGCTTATCTTCATCGTTTTCTAACCGTGAACCGCGGAATTTTGAACTCCTGCCTTCGCAGGGGCAGGCTCTGAATAGTGACGATAACCATCGAGGAGGAATAGTGCGATGGTATGGGAACAGATAAGTTTTTCCTTCGTATTCGGGGCAATCAGCAGCATCGGAATTTGCCTCGCCTCCTGTACTCCTATTCTAATTGCTTATCTTATCTCAACGGAAAAAGACCCGCGTAAATTTATCGGATGGTTCCTTCTCTTTATCGGTGTGCGCGCCGTTGTTTTTATCGGTGTAACGCTTCTGATATTATTATTCGGGCGATTGGCGCTTGATTTCATTAGGGAATATGCCTTGGTACTCCGCATCATCGGAGGAATATTTATCGCCGGCGCAGGAGTACTGATTTTCCTTAATCTGGGCACAAAGTTCTATTTTTTCCGCACAAAATCACAAGGATTTCTCTTACTGGCATTTCTGTTCGGGATAAAGCCCTGTTTACCTCATATCGCGATATGGGGTTATCTGTTAACGGTTGTAGGAGTACCGCTGATCGAAGGAGTTATCGTTCCAGGAGAAGCAATATTTCGTTCAACGGTCATCGCGGTGTCGTTTTCTTTCGGAGAGAACATCGTTCCCATTGTCCTCGGTGCTTTGGGCGGAAAGTCAATCCGTTACTTCCGTGGCAGAGGTTTTCGCATTGCCACTAAAGCATGTGGGGCTGTTCTGTTCATACTGGGAATAGGATTTGTCTTCTACGAATGGGTAGCCCCAGTTATCGCACGGATATTGGCCTAAAGGGGGTGGTGATCATGCTGGACAAGGGCCGGCGTAAAATACTGTACTGGTTGATTCTTCCCGTGCTTGCAGCCGGAATCATTGTTGGGATAAACGGTTATTTCGGTAAGCAAGCAGAGTATCAACCGGTGATACCGGAGGCAGTGGTGCGCTTCGGCGATATCGTTGTCGATCTTATTGCCAGAGAGATTCGCTTCGATGGCGAGATTCGGCAGAATGCGGGTTGGGTGCGCTTCCTGGTCTATCTCTCAAGTTACAGATGGCTGGAAGAGGAGGCAGCGATTGTCTCACCAGCCTATCTGACCGATCTGCAAAAGGCACTTGCTCTTCTCGACTGGCAACTGTGGGATAGGTTATGGTTCAGGGAAATAACCGGTCAGGAGATAGAGGTTTCCCTCAAATGGCAAGGGGACAAGGCTGAGGCGAATGAATTGATAGAGTTACCTTACCATCTGGGAATCGGCGATTTAGTCTTTCTCGGTTCGCCTCTCTTTGACCCGCTCTTTCTTGAGCGTTGTGCTCGCACCATAGTCTGTGTTGCTCTGGACCAGCGCCCCCGGTGCCCGCTCTTTTTCCTGCAGGAGAGCGTCCAAAAGAAGTTCACCCGGCCATGCGGCAGCGCGGGATACCAGTTGGATAGCAAGCGAATACCAACACCCGGAACCAGAATCACGGTGATTATCCGGGTTCCCGACCTCCAGGGAGGTGGATGATGGATGAGGTGCTCAAACTATTCATCCTCGGAATTACCGTCTCCTTTGGACCGTGCATCACTCACTGTTCCGTGGTGATTTTGCCGTATATTGCCACTACCACCCAGAACTGGAAAGGTGGACTCAAAGCGATATTGGCATTTTCGGTTGCGCGCCTGACAATCTACGGAGCACTGGGATTGCTGGCAGGTCTTTTAGGACGAACGATCATTGAACAACTGCGGCAGTTTGAGCACCAAATAATGATTGCTGGCGGGATACTTATCATCTCTCTGGGATTATACACACTCTTGCGCAAAGATGATTTCTCCTGTTCTCGCACTGCCGCTTGCAGAGATCGAGCCGGTATAAGAGGCTCTGCCCTGCTGGGATTCTTTGCTGGAATATTACCCTGTCTGCCACTCTTAGGTGTACTTACCTTTACAGCGCTCTATGCCCAGGATCTGTGGCAGGGAGCGTCCTACGGATTGGCCTTCGGCGCGGGAAAATTCTTTTCACCACTCATCTTGTTAGGAATGCTTGCCGGAAGCGCCTCGGCGCTCCTTAGTCGCTATGGCCGGGCATTTAGCTATTTCACAAAGCTGTACAGCGTTATTCTGATTCTTATCGGATTCAGCCTGATCGTTCCTGGACTGTTGCCCCAGTGGTGGTGAAGATTCACTAGCGAGAAGGATGTGCATCCTTCAAGTGGAACTACCGGGATGACTAACGGGCGGGTGTATCCTCCTCCCTGCAGGAAGGAGGCGAGATGAAGACGCAGAACGGGAAAGAGGTAGGTGTGGTCCGGCGTGCAAGTTCAAGGTGATCATTGAGGCGCGGCGCGATGTGAGAGAGAAGAGCCGAGGTGGCGGCGCGGGCCGCGTATGGATTTTCACTTGTCGGGTAGAGAGGCATCCGGTGGTGACCCCAGCCACCTGGGAGCAGCAGTTCTTTGAGATTGGGGACCAGAGATGAGATGTTCGGAGAAAAACCTGTGCGTTAGTCGAAATCAGTACTTGAAAAGGTCTTCTCGGTATACTATTATTATATATAAAGAGTCACGCTATCAATTGCGTAACTCTTAAATACAAAATACGTGATCGGAGGGATGATCGATATGTTGACTCGCAAATGGCAAATTATTCTTTCCTTAGTCTTAGTGGTTTTGCTCTCGTTGGTCGTCATGTACCAGGGGTTTTCCAGTACACCACAGGCGGCGAAAAGAGACATGGTCGAAGCTGGAATTCCGGAAGCTGATGCCCAGGCTATTCTCCAAAGGGCGATAGCTCTCGACCTGACACTGGAGGAGCTGGCTACCATCACCGCTGCGATGATTGATCTGCACGAAGCCGGAGCGACCCACGCGGATATGATGGCGCTCTTTGAGCTGGTCGAAGGACTGATAGATGCTAAAGTGGTGGATAGGGCACTGCTCCTGGAAGAGTTTGCAACTATTACCGCAGCCAAAATAGACATGCTCGAAGCTGAAATTCCGGCAGATGCTGCCCAGGATATTCTCCAAAGGGCGATGGCTCTCGACCCGACACTGGAGGAGCTGGCTACCATCACCGCTGCGATGATTGATCTGCACGAAGCCAGGGCGACCCACGCGGATATGATGGCGCTCTTTGAGCTGGTCAAAGGACTGATAGATGATGATGATAAAGTGATGGATAGGGCACTGCTCCTGGAAGAGTTTGCAACTATTACCGCAGCCAAAATAGACATGGTCGAAGCTGAAATTCCGGCAGCTGCTGCCCTGGCTATTCTTTCAATAGCGATGGCTGCCGACCCGACACTGGAGGAGTTGACTACCATTACCGCTGCGTTCGTTGATCTCATCGAAGAAGGACTAAGCATAGAAAAAGCTTTGGCTAAGATACAGGCCGCCATCATCGCTGACCCCACGCTGCAGAACTTTGACGACTTGATTGCAATTCAAGAGGAAGAAGAGAAAGAGGAGAAAGAAGAGCAGGAACAGGGACAAGAGCAAGAGCAAGAGCAAGAGGTAGAGGTAGAGGTAGAGGAGGAGGAAGAGGAAGAGCAGGAACAGGGACAAGAGTAAGAGTAGTAGGAGAATATAGCAAGGCAGGGCCCGACAGCCAGAAGGGAGTCTCCCAAAAATAGGGGTACTTCCATTTTATTTTCAGCAGAGGTGTTAGGTCTCAACATATAATATTTGCTTCTTCTCTAATTTAGTTGCGAGAAAGGATTAAAGTGCTTATTTTTTAGTAAGGATTTTATAAGCATTTCCCTCGAATACTTTTGCCCCGTACTTGATACGGGGTTTGATCCCTCGAATCCTCATGATCTTACCAACTTTTTTTGAGATAATCCTATTTTTAATGTAACGTGCGAAAAGACCGAGATGCTGGATTATTCCTCAAGTGACTTCTGGTCTTGCTTTACAACTGAGGTTGAATTTTTTCGCTAAAGAATATATGCTCTCTTTGGAAACTCGGATTTCTTGGCTAACGGCTAAAGTGAAAGTGGTTTTACGTTTTTATGTGAATTTATGTGCATGGTTCCTCTACTTTATTACCGAACGTATCGTTAGTCAACGATTAACTACAGGTAGTTGACTGCTAACTTAGGGGGTGAAAATAATGATCCAATTTGATAAATTGACCGAGGGAGCACAAGAGTTATTCCATGAATCGCAGGATCTTCTACGGCGATACAAACAAAACCAACTCGATGTCGAACATATTCTGTATGTCCTTGTAACGAAAGAGGGAGTAGGACGCGAAATTCTGCAGGAGATGGGTGTCAACTTAACCGGGTTGGCAAAGCAGATCGATATCTTGTTACAAGCCAAGCCTTCTCTCGCCGGTGCAGTCGGCACTCAGATCTATATCACTCCTCGTTTGGATACGGTCGTTACTGGCGCTCAGTTTGAAGCCGAGCGATTGCGGGATGAGTTTATCGGTGTTGATCACCTCCTTCTTTCTCTCAGCCGCATAACTGATCCAAAGCTGAAGCGAATTCTCGATCAGCATCAGATCACACCGGAGGCGATTTATACAGCGCTGCGGCAAGTGCGGGGTGAGCAGCGGTTAACCGATCGGACTTCAGAAGAACAGTATCAAGTATTGAAGAAATATTCAATCAATCTTACGCAGATGGCCGGCCGTAATGAGCTGGATCCGGTAATCGGTCGAGAAGAGGAGATCAGACGTCTGGAACAGATCCTTGCGCGCCGCCGTAAAAATAATCCAGTACTGATCGGTGAACCAGGGGTAGGAAAGACCGCAGTTGTAGAAGGGTTAGCACAACGGATCACCGCCAACGAAGTCTGCGACGCCCTTAAAGGAAAAGAGGTTATTGCGCTCGACATTGCAGCGATGGTCGCGGGATCAAAGTTTCGCGGTGAATTCGAAGATCGGTTAAAAGCGGTAATCAAAGAGATCACGGCGCAGGCGGGAAAGACGATCGTCTTTATCGATGAAATTCATATAATCGTCGGAGCTGGCGCAGCAGAGGGCGCAATAGATGCTGCTAACATGTTGAAAGAGCCTCTCTCACGCGGGAAGTTCCAATTGATTGGGGCAACGACTCTCGATGAGTACCGCGAGCATATTGAGAAAGATGCAGCGTTAGAGCGACGTCTCCAGAAGGTGTACGTGCGTGAACCAAATGTAGAAGAAACAACAGCGATTTTGAAAGGATTACGTAAGAAACTCGAAGAGCATCACCACATCACGATTACTGATCAAGCGATCGACACAGCAGCGAAACTCGCTGAGCGGTATATCTCCGAACGATTTCTCCCTGATAAGGCGATTGACCTTGTAGATGAAGCAGCAAGTCGAATTCGCGTCGATGGTAAAGGGAAGAAGGTCGATGAATCCGAAATTGCCGCGCTCGTTGCGCAGTGGACTGGAATCCCTGTCGAGCGGATGCTCTCTGAAGAACGGACCCGCCTGGCTCAGATGGAAGAGATTCTTCATCAACGTGTGGTAAATCAACAGGAAGGGGTACGCGCGGTCGCTGAGGCAGTGCGCCACTCACGCGCTGGACTCGCCGATCCACGTCGGCCAATCGGTACCTTTCTCTTCCTCGGCCCCACTGGAGTAGGGAAGACTGAGCTCGCCAAAGCTTTGGCGGCGTTCCTCTTCGGTAGCGAGAACTCATTACAGCGAATCGATATGTCAGAGTACATGGAACGCCATGCAGTAGCACGGCTAATTGGATCGCCACCAGGGTACGTCGGTTATGAAGAAGGAGGGCAACTCACTGAAGCAGTACGCCGACGGCCATATCAGGTTATACTCTTCGACGAAGTGGAAAAGGCCCATCCGCAAGTGATGAATCTGCTCTTGCAACTACTCGATGAAGGACGATTGACCGACGGACATGGTCGCACAGTTGATTTTCGTCATACGATTATCATCATGACCTCAAACGTAGGAAGCGAATACTTTGCCACCGAACTTGCGATCGAAGAGGTGCGTAAGAAGATCAACGAAGAGCTGAAACATCTCTTCCGGCCAGAGTTTCTGAACCGGATCGACGAGATTATCATCTTTCACCCTCTCTCAGAAGAGGTAATTCTCCAGATCGTTGAGCTAAAAGTCTCACTGTTGAGTGATCGCCTGACTGAGCAAGGTATTTCCCTCTCTCTTACCACAGAAGCCAAGAGGGTGCTGGCGAAGGAAGGGTTCGATCCCGTTTACGGTGCACGGCCACTGGAACGGGCTCTCAAGCGCTTGGTGGAAAATCCATTGGCAATGAAGATCGTCCAAGATGAGATCAAAAAGGGCGATGTGATCACGGTCGATGCAACTGCGATGGCGAACGCAATCGTCATCCGCCATCAAAGGGGGGAAAGTAAATCCGATTGAACTTTCCGTAAAGTGGCTGTTTTTTTGTGTACCCCAACTCATGCGTAATGCGATCAGTATCATCGAGATTCTTCATCAACTTGTGGTAAACCACCAACAAGGGGTGCACGAGGGGTTGTTGAGAGAGTATACCGCTCGCGCGTTGGGCTCGCTGATCCACGTCGACGGATAGGAGAGATAAACCATCCTGGCAAACCTCTTCTCGGCGGCCATTGGGCACAGAAATGATATCATCGATCGTTACCTCTGTCGGATCTATTTTGTTGGCAATCGCACTCGATGATTGTGCCTGCTCCTACAAGGCAGTTCTGTAGATTGACTCCGTTCAAGCGGCAATGCTCATCGATTACACAACCGGTAATCGTGCAGTTTTCGATTACCACATCGTCGAGGATAACCGAGTCCGTTACTGTCGACGATCTTATTTTTACATCGCGACCGGTTACTATGTCCTGTTCCGCGAAACGAAGATTGGCTTCGATATAGGAGCGGCGGTCACCGATATCGTACCACCCATCGTCAAAGATAAACGGATCGATCGTTATATCTTGTTCGTTGAGCAGCCACTCGTTGAAATATCCTGGTGCATCTTTGCCTGCCTTGCTCCCTTTAATGAATGCCGAGAAGAGCGGCAGAACTGCAGCTGGATAGATATAACATGCAGTACTTACAAGTGAACTGCGCGGATGAGACGGTTTCTCTTGAAAATCAACGATTCTTCCTTTGGATACGACAGCTACTCCGTAACGATTGCGTACTTGCTCCTTATCTTTGATGTCATAGAGCGCGATGATCGGATTACCACGATAGGCAGCAATCAGATCACGCAGGGGAAATTGAAATATATTATCTCCTCCGATGACCAATATCTCTTCAGTAATGTTGAGGTGTCGAACGAGAAAAGCGAGCGCGCCGATCGTCCCTAATTTCTCTTGTTCTGAGTAACTCTCTTCGATTACCAGTTCAACGTCGTACTCTGCTTGATCGCTCCATGCAGCGAATTGTTTTGCAAAATAGCGATTGGTAGAGATAATCGGCCGATCCAATGCTGGACAATTACTGAGAATGTATTCAATAATCGGTCTTCCTGCTACCGGAAGGAGTGGTTTTGGCCGGTGAATTGTGATTGGGTGAAAGCGGACAGCATAGCCGCCGGCAAGGATAATCGTCTTCATCTATCTGTTGGCTAAATTCATCGTTCCTACTTAAGTTCTTCACTATTTCTTTTACAGCTTTAATCGTTTGTGCAAGCGTTCTATCTCTTTAAGTCTTTTGCCAACAGCTGTTTGAACTCCTCGATCAACGGTACTGGTGTCGGATCGACCCCATTTAGTAATCCTAAATATACACTGACATAATCACCGAGATATATCTGTGAGAAGATCTGTCCTATCTCTGTCTCTCCTGATGCGTTGATTTCAGTAAATGATATCCCGTAGTTGCCAAATAGAGTCTTCATTATTTCTATGCGGGCGATGTTCTCAGCGCGATCATAATCATTGCGTAAGAGCAAGATCTCCTGATTGGGTAGGAGATCACGCTTGATCAGGCCTTCGATCTCGTTGTGATTCAGTTCGGGAAAGAGATTCCAAAAGGCAGGCTGTTTGGCATTTTCGTTGATCTGAGCCTTCCAGCGCAGCGCCACTACTTCGGTATTATCCTGTGTGCCATAGATTAACGGGATTTTGCCAGCGAGCTTGGCCGCCATCTTTTTCGCCGGATTCTCTGCGATAGCACGAGTAGGATTACAACGGGTGTCAATCTGTGTCAATTCATCTGCAAGAGAATCGAGTCTATCTACTCCGGCGACAACCCCGCTTTGCGAAAGAAGTCTTATCAAGGAGAGAGAAAGGTATCCGACCGCTGCTCGAGGTTGATATCCAGCGGGAATCTGCAGATAGGGAAGCGACTCTCGCTGGGCGATCTCTTTGAGAGCACCGCCGCTCGATAGACAGAGTACCGCTATCCGTCGCTTTAGGCCTGTATTAAGCGCGCTTAGTGTCTCAGCAGTATTACCGGAATAACTGACAGCGATCAGCAGTGTCAGCTCATCGACATAAGAAGGAAGACTGTAATTGCGGTGAACAAATACAGGAACTGTCGCAAACCGTTTTACGACCTCACCAGCCAGTGCTGATCCTCCCATTGCACAGATAACTATCTTGTTGATTTCACCGATCTGTGGTAGTTCGAACGCAGCTCCGATCGCAAGCGCGGCGCGGCATTGCTCAGGAAAACGAGCTAAGACTGCGAGCATCTGCTGGCAGTCGGATCGTTGGTCAAATGAACTATCGGCTAATTTACGGATCATATGCATCAAAACTTACGTTGCAGAAGTAAAATATCCCGCTGCAAAGAGAACGGACAGTAACATCTATCGGATCGTTCTGCCACTATGCGGATCGAACAAGTGCATATAATCCATTGCCACTCGTAGTTTAATTGTATCTCCGACCCTGATCTGTTGGCGCGGGTTAAGTGAAGCCACCAGCTCCTGACCGCTGCAGTCAGCGTAGATTTGGATCTCATCGCCGAGAGGTTCTACTACTTTGACCCGCACAGCGATGACATCATTGTCGTCGGAGTCTACTGGACCATGGAGGTCTTCCGGTCTGATTCCCAGTACCACATCTTCGCTATCATATTCAATCCTTTGATTTCTGTCAGGAAGCGCTAATTTAAAGCCGCGGTTTTCAACATAGAGAATACCGCTTTCAGAGGTCAGGCGGGCGTTAAAAAAATTCATCGCCGGACTGCCGATAAAGCCGGCGACAAATTGGTCGATAGGATAGTCATATAACTGTTGCGGCGGATCATACTGGTGAAGCACTGCTTTATTCATCACCGCCACCCGTTGGCCAAGTGTCATTGCCTCCACTTGATCGTGAGTAACATAGATCGATGTTGTCTTTAGCTTCTGGTGTAATTCTTGCAGTTCCGCTCTCATCGCGACGCGTAGTTTGGCATCCAAGTTGGAGAGAGGTTCGTCAAAGAGAAAGACTTTCGGTTCACGTACAATCGCGCGTCCTAACGCCACCCTCTGGCGCTGTCCACCGGAGAGTTGGCGCGGTTTGCTCTTAAGTTTCTCGGTAATTCCCAGTAGTTCTGCCGCTTCTTTTACACGCCGATTGATCTCTTGTTTAGGAGTTTTGCGTAACTTAAGTCCAAAAGCCATATTGTTGTAGACATCCATATGCGGATAGAGAGCATAATTTTGAAAGACCATTGCGATGTCACGATCCTTAGGCGGAATATCATTGACCAAGCGATCACCGATATATATATCACCGCTGGTGATCTCTTCCAATCCCGCGATCATCCGCAATGTTGTTGTTTTACCACATCCCGATGGCCCTACTAATACCGTAAATTCTCCATCGTTGATTGTGAGATCGAGTTTATCCACAGCAACAAAATTGCCGAACTTCTTCGTTACCCCCTTTAATAGTACCTCGGCCATTAATTCCTTCCCTCCTGCTTAAGTAATCTGTACTTAAAGCATACTACCAATATTTATGTTCTGCAAGTGATCTGCTATCAGTTACTGATCCTACGCCTTCTTTTGTCATTGCGAGAGTTCGTAGAACTCGCGGCAATCTTGAATCAGAAGCCAGAAGCCTCTACTAATGGGATTGCTTCACAGACTCCATTAGACTTTAATAGTTATTTTATAATGAATTAACCAATGTACCGAGTGAAGAGCTGAATAAGTCTATGCAGCCGCAAACGCTAGACGCTTATATTGCGAATAAGACCCAGCTCTTTAAGGTGATAAAAGCTAAATAGTGTTAACGCCTTCTAAGGCTACTAATGGAGCAAGCTCACATCACCGTGATTCGGCACATAAAAAGACGGAGGTTCGATTATGGAAAAGAACA